>DATJNS010000479.1:0-31914 GCA_035507915.1 Candidatus Sulfotelmatobacter sp. | reverse complement strand
GCGGCCGACCAGCTGATGGATCAGCGGCGGCGCGATCACCCGCACCGCGTCGACGTCCGCCGCCGCGAAGCCGTGGCGCGCCTGGAGCTGCAGGATGCCGTCGAGCCCGCCGTGGGTCGCGCGGCCGGTCGGGAACGGCTTGTGGCTGAGCTCGGCGATGCGCCAGCACCGGCCGAGATCGCGCCACACCGGCTCGAGGTCCCACGCGCCCTCGAACAGCCGCAGGTAGCCATACTTGCCCTCGAACAGGTCGCGCGGCCCGTCGAGCCCCGCGGCGGCGAGATCGACGGCGTTGACCGCGGCGCGCGCGGCAAAGCCGATCTGCAGCGGCAACAGCGGCTTGCCCTCGACATGCGACTGCATGGTGCCGCCGATCTGGCCGTAGACGATGCCCCAGGCGTCGATCAGCCGGTTGGCGTCGAAGCCCGCGAGCCGGGCGAGCGCCGCGACCGCGCCGAACGCGCCGGCGGTGGCGGGCCGGAAGAAACGCAGGCCGGCACGTGCGGCAACGCCGAGCCCGGCGGCGACGTCGACGCCGAGCGCGAGCGCGGTCAGGAGCTCGCGGCCCGGCACGCCGCCCGCGCGCTCGGCGAACGCCAGCGCCGCGGCCTGCGGCACCGACAGGGCGTGCACGACCGCGGGCTCGTGCACGCAGTCGAATTCCTGATTGTGGATCTGGAAGCCGTTGACCAGCGCGGCGCTGGGCGCGGGCAGGCGCAGCCGGCCGCCCCACACGCCGGCGTCGGCGCCGGCGCCCCAGCGCGTCGCCGCCTCGCGCAGCTCAACCGCGAACGGCGCGCACGCGCCGGCGACGCCGACCCCGAAGCTGTCGAGGATGAAGGTCTTGGCGGCCGCCACCGCCGCGGCGGACAGGTGCTCGAAGCGCGTGGCGACGACATGCTCGGCCAGCCGCTCGGCGGCCAGCGGCGCGCCGGCGGTCAAAACACCCCCGCGGCCTTGAAGCCCGCGATGTCGCGCTCGCCGTAGCCGAGGCCGCGCAGGATCTCGTCGTTGTGCTGGCCGAGCGCCGGCAGCGCGAAGTCGAGCCGGGCGGGCTCCTCGGTGAATTTGATCGGCGTGCCGATGTGGCGGATGCCGCCGGCTTCGTGCAGCAGCATGTCGCGCGCCGCGACCTGGGGCTGCGCGAACGCCTCCTTCATGTCGAGGATCGGCGCGAAGCAGACGTCGCGACCCTCGAACCAGCGGGTCCACTCGTCGCGCGTCTTGGTCTTGAAGGTCTCGGCGAGGAACGCCTTGACGGGATCCTGCACCGGGCCGGGCGGCTGCGCGGCGAGCGCGACGAGGTCGGGGCGGCCGAGCGCCTCGAGCAGGTTGCGCGCGAACTTGACCTCGCTGCCGCCGAGCACGAGGTGCCGGCCGTCCTTGGTCTCGTAGACGTGATACATCGCGGCGCCGCCGGTCTGCCGCTCCTGCTTCGGCCGGTTGGCCCGGTTCTCGGCGAACACCGGCCCGGTCGCGTGCGGCAGCCAGCTCATCAGCGCGTCCTGCATCGCGACGTCGACGTAGTCGCCCTGGCCGGTGCGCTCGCGGCGATAGAGCGCCATCATGACGCCGGCGAGCGCGACCATCGAGGCGGTCGCGTCGGCCGCGGGGAAGTTGGGCGCGGCCGGCTTGCCGTCGGCGCCGAGGCCGAGGCTGGCGGTGCCCGCGAGCGCCTGCACGGCGAGATCGTGCGCCGGCTTGTCGCGCAGCGGACCGTCCTGGCCGAACGCCGAGATCGAGCAGTAGACGAGGCGCGGCGCGCGGCGCTTGACCGCCTGGTAGCCGATGCCGAGCCGGTCGACCACGCCCGGCCGGAAGCTCTCGACCAGCACGTCGGCGGTCTCGGCGAGCTTGAGCAGGATCTCGCGTCCGGCGTCGGTCTTCAGGTTGAGGGCGAGGCTCTTCTTGCCGCGGTGGGTGTTGCGGAACCACACGGTGTGACCGCCCTGCGCGAGCCCGATGTGGCGGCTCGGCTCGCCCTCGGCGGGATTTTCGATCTTGATCACCTCGGCGCCCTGATCGGCCATCATCAGGGTCAGCTGCGGCCCCGGCAGGAACAGGGACAGGTCGACCACGCGCACGCCGTCGAGCTTCATCGGCGATTGCCTCCGTCGGAATCCGGATCGGCGCGACACCCCCCTCCCCGACCCTCCCCCTCGGCGCGGCAGCCGAAGGCGCGAGCGCCTTCGGATGGGGGGGAGGGGGTTCGACCCCGCCGGTGGCACCATGTGGCTCCTTCCCCCCTGGAGGGGGAAGGTTGGGATGGGGGGTACGCGCTCCAGACGCCGCCGTGCGGCGCCATCACACGCGGTTCCGCTCGATCAGCTGCTTGGCGATGATGATGCGTTGCATCTCGTTGGTGCCTTCGCCGATGCACATCAGCGGCGCGTCGCGGTAGTAGCGTTCGATCGGAAACTCCTTGGAGTAGCCGTAGCCGCCGTGGATGCGCATCGCCTCGGTGGCGTTCTCGAGCGCGGCCTCCGAGGCGAACAGTTTGGCCATGCCGGCCTCCATGTCGCAGCGCCGGCCGGCGTCGTAGGCACGCGCCGCGCTCTCGACCAGGAGGCGCGCCGCCTCGACGCGGGTCGCCATGTCGCCGAGCTTGAGCTGGATCGCCTGGTGCTGGCAGATCGGCTTGCCGAAGGTCTTGCGCACCTGCGCGTAGGCGACCGACGCCTTGAGCGCGGCGGCGGCGACCCCGACGCCGCGCGCTGCGACGTTGATGCGCCCGAGCTCGAGCCCGCCGATGGCGTGGTGGAAGCCGCGGCCCTCCTCGCCGCCGATCAGCCGATCGAGCGGCACCTTGTAGTCCTCGAACACGAGCTCGGCGGAATCGATGCCCTTGTAGCCGAGCTTGTGCAGCTTGCGGCCGACGCGGAAGCCCGGGCCCTTCTCGGCCAGCAGCATGCTCATGCCCTTGTGGCGCGGCTCGGCGCCCGGATCGGTCTTGACCAGCAGCGCGAAGCACGAGCCCTCGATGCCGTTCGAGATCCACGTCTTGGTGCCGTTGACGACGTAGCCGTCGTTGCGCTTGACCGCGCGGGTGCGGATCGCCTGCAGATCGGTGCCGCAATCCGGCTCGGTGAGCGCCAGCCCGCCGCGGATCTCGCCGGACGCGAACTTGGGCAGGAACTCGCGCTTCTGCGCTTCGGTGCCGAAGCGCTGCACGCACGCCGCCATGATGAGGTGCGAGTTGAAGATGCCGGTCAGCGACATCCAGACCTCGGAGATCGTCGCGACGATGCGCGCATAGATCGAGGCCGACAGGCCGAGCCCGCCGTACTCGGGCGAGATCGTCGCGCCGAACAGCCCGAGCGCCTTCATCTGCTCGACCATCTCGGCCGGGTAGACGTCGTCGTGCTCGAGCGCCATCGCGTGCGGCCGCACGTCGCGCTCGAGCCACTTCTCGATCGAGGCGAGAATCTGCTCGTCCTGGCCTTCGTCCAGATCGTCGACGCTGCCTGCCGCGACGCTCATGCCCGCCTCCGATCAGTAATTCGCCCTGTCCTCGACCGAGTGGCCGCGTTTGGCGACCAGCATCGTGCGCTCGAACTCCATGACGACGGTGCCGTGCTGGTTGCGGCCGAGCGTCTTGACCGTCACCACGCCCTGGGTCGGGCGCGATTTCGACTCGCGCTTGTCGAGCACGATCGACTCGGCGTAGAGCGTGTCGCCCGCGAACACCGGCGCCGGGATCTTGATTTCCTTCCAGCCGAGATTCGCGATCGCCTTCTGGCTGACGTCGCTCACGCTCATGCCGACGATGAGGGCGAGCGTGAAGGGGCTCGCGACGATCGGCTTGCCGAATTCGCTGTGCTTGGCGTACTCGGCGTCGAAATGCAGCGGATGCTGGTTCATCGTCAGCAGCGTGAACCAGGTGTTCTCGGTCTCCGTGACGGTGCGGCCGGGCCGATGCTCGTAGACGTCGCCGACCGTGAAATCCTCGAAATAGCGGCCGAAGCGCTCGCGATAGCGCTGCTCGCCGACCTTGTGCGCGTGCTGCACCACGTCTGAAGCCCTCGCGTGACCCGGGTTCGGCGACTCTAGGCCGGAATCCGGGCAGGGCCAACCGGGCGCGCGCCGGCGCCCTCAGCGCAGCGCGTCTTTGACCGACTGCTCGAGCTGCGCGGCGCGATATGGCTTGAGGAGGATCTGGCCGTGGACGACGCCGAGCTTCTCGCGCGCCTCCTCGATGAAGGCGGTGGCGTAGAGGATCCGCAGGTTCGGCCGCTTGAACGTGGTCATGTCCGCGAGCTTGAAGCCGTCGAGGCCGGGCATGACGATGTCGGTGAAGATCAGGTTGATGTCGGGGTTGTCCTCGAACAGCATGATGGCGCGTTGACCGTCTTCGGCCTCGAGCACCCGATAGCCGGCGTCGCGCAGCACCGCGGCGGCGAACTGGCGGACGCCCTCCTCGTCGTCGACCACCAGGATCAGCGGCGCCTCGCGCGGCCGCCGCGGCGGCACGGGAGCTTCAGCGAGCGGTGCGGCGCCTTGTTGCAATCTTTCAGCGAAAAGTTCGCCGCTTGCTTCATCTAGGGTATTGGCGATCGACCGGTAATCTCGAATCGGTCGAGAAACGTAATGGATGCTGGCTGGCACGTTTCGACCGTATGCAGCGTCCGGCACCGGCGCCACGCTTCGATACGATCGTAAGGGAGCCCGGCCAAACCGCTGAATTCTGCGATTCGTCAGACTCCGTTTGGCACTCAGCGGTTGTAAGGATTATAAAGCAATTTAGGCATTGGCGCCGAGGCGGCATGAACGACACGCCTGCAAGCCGGTATCAGTCGAGCCTCGAGACCTACTCGGTGAAGGTGGCCGGGCGCTGGACCAGCGTTCGCATCGAGCCGGACGTCATGGCTGCGCTCAAGGACGTGGCGCTGGCCGAGGGCCGCAGCCTCGCCGAGCTGTCCACGCGGATCGCGGATGCACGGCCGCACGGCAGCCTGGCGTCGGCGCTCCGGCTGTACGTCGTGAGGCATTTCCGCGAGCGCGCAAAGGATCGGGCAAGGGCCGACTTGGCAGCGGGCCTGGCGACGGACGACATCGGAGTCCGGGCAACCTTGTTTGCGCGCGACGACAACGACTACGTCCTACGCCATACGTTCGACCTCGATTCGGTTGACCAGGTCGATCCGTGCATCGGATTCCTGTTCGTCTACTGGAAGGCGCTGTGCAAAGGCGCCGATCGTCCGCGGTTCGAGGATTTCAAGCTCGAGGCAACGGCCGCCGTCGGGTTCGACCACAACGTCCATCTGCTCGGTGTCGAGGCCGCGAACCCGGAGGACTTCCGCATCATCCGTCAGGCGCCCGTCACGATGATCTGCCGCATCGGCAACAACATGCCGCTCAAGGAGCTCGGCAGCACCCTCTATCCGCGCGAGGTCAGGGCCGACTACGACGCCGTGAAGAATGGGCGACAGCCGGTGCTCCAAAAGGTGGCCGTTCGCGTTCCCGAGGGGGCGCTGCGCTATCAGCGCATCATGCTGCCGTGCGCTGATCGTGACGGCGAGGTCGATCGGTTGATCGTGGGCGTGGTGGCTGCCGGCCCGTTGGTTCGCGGGAACGCATCCGCGCCGGCGTTCTCCTAGGCTGGCGCGATGTCGGACATGAGCGACCTGCCCTCCCAGCGGTTCGAATCCAGCCTGGAGACCTACTCGGTCAAGATCGCCGGGCGGTGGACGACGGTTCGCCTCGAGTCGGAGCTGATGGCCGCGCTCAAGGATGTCGCGCTCGCCGAAGGGAGCGACGTCTCCGACATCTGCACGCGCCTCGCCGAGGGGCGCCGGCAAGGCAGCCTGACCTCGGCGCTCCGCCTCTACGTCCTCAAGCACTACCGCGAGCGCGCGCGCCAGAGCGTCAGGCTCGGACCGACATCGGAGCTCGCGAAGGAGCTCGAGGCATTCCGGCGCTCGCTGCTTGCCACGGATGAACGCAATTACGTGCTGCGACAGGAGATCGATCTCGATCGGGTCGCCGACGCGGATTCCGGCATTGCCTTCCTGTTCGCCTATTGGAAGGCGCTGGCGAAAGGCGGCGAGCGGCCGCGCTTTGAGGATTTCAAGCTCGACACGCTGCGCTCGATCGGCTTCGACACGAACGTCCACCTGATCGACGTCGAGCCGTCGAATCCCGACGAGTTCCGCATCATCCGGCAGGCGCCGGTCACGCTGATCTGCCGGGCACCCGACAACGCGCCGCTGACGACGATGGGCGACTCGCTCTATGCCCGTGAGATCAAGGCCGACTACACGGCCGCCAAATACAAGGGCCAGCCGATGTTTCAGCGCATGTCGGTGCGCACCGGAGAAGGCGCGTTACGGTATCAACGCATCATCCTGCCGTGTGCTGTTGCCGATGACCGCCCGGGGCGCTTGATCGTCGGTGTCGCTCCACCGGCGCGATCGGCGGCTCGGCGCACCTCCACGCAAGTGTGACCGCGCGACGCGGTTGCGCACACGCCCTCGGGCCTCGAATAGCGCGCCCCCAATAGGACGAACCATCGCGACGCGCGATCACGTCACCGTGCCCGGTTCCGACGGCCCGGCTCCGACGGTCGAGTCATTCGGCCGCCTGCGGCACGCGACTCTGGCGGACACCTCCGCGAGGACGTGTCGACACGGCGTTGACCAACTCCTCGGCGGACATCCACACGAGCGTGATGCGTTCGTGGCGATCGAGGTGAGGGACGTAGGTCTCGAAGATCGGGGCCGAGTGCGGGTAACCGTAGAGCTCTTCGATCATGCGCGGCGTCGCGATACGCTCCTCGACGGTCGAGACCGACCAGTCCGCCATCAGATTGCGGGCGGTGAAGCTGTGCGTCAGCCGCGCCCACGCCGCCACGAGGCGCATGCCGTCGGCAGTTCTGACCCGCCGCCATTCGGGACGGATGTACAGACCCGACATCTGCACCACGAGGCCGCCGATCGTCGGCAGCTTGTCCTCCGAGAGCATGCGGAAATCCTTGAACTCGGACGGATGGTCGCCGAAGAACACCGAGTGGTCGCGGATCATGCCGACATAGTCGTCGGTCGTGATCATGCGGAACACCTGGGTTGCGACGGTCTCGTTGCCGTGCGAGAGCCGCGTCCAGAACACCTCGCCGGCGGCGAAGTCGTGATAGGCCGGGTCGGCGGCGCAATTGACGATCGGCCACTCGGTGGTGCGGATGAAGCTCTTCCACTCCTCGACGTCGAACTCGATCCGCACGCTGAGACCGAGCTCGCGCAGCGCGCGATAGATCCGGTCGTCGAACAGGTAGCCGGCCGTGCGCGAGGCCGATCGAGCCGGCGCGGGGCGGACGGCGGTCGCGGGCGCTGACGAAAAGTCCTGTGGCATGGTCGCCTCCTGTTGGTGAAGCGGCCATGGTCGGTGCGATGCGTCCTACTGCCTCCTGCGTAATGCCTTTGTAGCGGATTTTTACGCTTGTATGCGTGAGCCGCGACCCGTTTACCGACGTATTGCGGGTTTGTCTCTTCGGCGCCGTGCCTGTTTCAGTGGCACGCGCGACGAAGCCCGGTGGACAAACCCGAATGGACAAACCCCGAAACGTCACGATCGGCGGCCGGCGCACCAGCGTTCGGCTGGCACCCGAATACTGGTCGGCGCTCGCCGAGATCGGTCAGCGCGAGCGTTTCGCGCTCGCCGATCTGTGCACCTTCATCCGGCGGCGCGACCCGCGACGGTCGTTCACCGCCGCGGTGCGGGTGTTCGTCACGCTCTACTTCCAGCAGGCCGCCGCCGGCGCCGAGCGGCCGACGATCGCCTAAGGCAGCGGCTGCGCCCCGCATCGCGGCGGCGTAGGATGCGACCCGGCCGGCGCGCCCGCCGACCGCTGCGCGGAAGCTTCGCCATGACCCCCCGCACGACCTCGGCCGCGACGCTCAATCCGGATGCCCAGAAGGTGCTCGACCTGATCCGCGAGTCGGGCCGGCCGCCCTATGAGACGCTGCCGCCCGCCGAGGCCCGCGAGCTCTATCGCAAAGGCCGCTTCGTGCTGCAGCCCGATCCGCCGCCGGTCGCCGCCGTGCGCGACCTGGCGGCGCCCGCGCCGCACGGCGAGATTGCGCTGCGGCTCTATCGCGGCGCCGGCACCGTCGAGACCGCGGCGCTGCCCGCCCTCGTCTTCCTCCACGGCGGCGGCTGGGTGATCGGGGATCTCGACACCCACGACGGCGTATGCCGGCGCCTGGCCAACGCCGCGCGCTGCGCGGTCGTCGCGGTCGACTACCGGCTGGCGCCCGAGCACAAGTTTCCGGCGGCGGTCGACGATGCCGTCGGCGCATCCGACTGGATCGCCGCCAACGCGGCGCGCCTCGGCCTCGATCCGACGCGGTTGGCGGTCGGCGGCGACAGCGCCGGCGGCAACCTGGCGGCCGTGGTCTGCCTGCACGCGCGCGATCGCGGCGCGCCCGCCTTCACGTTCCAGATGCTGATCTATCCGGCGGTCGACATGACGATGAGCCTCGAGTCGCACCGCGTGCACACCACCGGCCTGCCGCTGACCCATGCCACCGCGGTGTGGTTCCGCGAACTTTATCTGCGCGGGCGCGACGATCAGGCCGACTGGCGCGCCTCGCCCTTGCGCGCGCGCGACCTGCGCGGGCTGCCGCCGGCCTATGTGCTGACCGCCGGTTTCGATCCGCTGTGCACCGAGGGCGAGGTCTTCGCGCGCGCGCTCGAGGCCGCCGGCGTGCCCGTGACCCTGCGCCACGTTCCCGACCAGATCCACGGCTTCTTCACGATGGGCCGGTTCATCGCCGCCGCCGGCGCCGAGATCGACGCGGCCGGGCAGGCGCTCGCGCGCGCCTTCGCCGGCTGAGCCCGCGTCAGCCGGTCGCGCCCCTCATCGCGTCATCGCGCGTCGGCGGGCGCGCGACGCCGCTTACCTGACGATGAACTGGCCGCCGGGCGACAGCGGATCGGGGATCGCGGGGGGTTTCAGGCGGCAGTTGAACGCCGCCAGGCAGCCGGCCGCCCACGCGGTTCGGAGCGGCGGTTCGGGATGGGGATTCTGCGTCTCCATCGCGGCGTCGAGCTGGGCCTCGCTCATGCCGGTCTTGCGCAGCGTCCGGCCGTGCTCGTAACCGGCGTCGACCGCCTGCTGCATTTTGGTGGTGTGTTCGTTCATCGATCGTTCCGAGATCCCAACGCGGCCAGCTTAGTAAATATCCCGGCGCAGCGACACGCGAGTCTTGTCGGTCCAGGAGTGCATCCGGCGCAAGCCTCGTGCCGCCAAGCCTCAGGCAGATCGCCCGCCGGACGCAAGCCCGTCCGCGCGGGCGAGCGGGTCCGCGGACCGCGGCGCCGCGGCCGACCGCGTGCGGCCGGACCTTGTGTTGGCCGGGCCTTGTCTCTAAACATTTGTCAAACGAGTCGGCTGCCGGGGTAACGACCGTGGTGCCGAGGGAGGAGCGACCATGGCGGTCACCTACGTAGCCACGCAGCGACGGCTGGGCACGCCGCGCCGCGGACCGGTCACGCGCCTCCTGGAGGACGAGCGCTGGCTGGCGCTCACGCTGCTCATGCCGACGCTGGTGCTGCTCGGCGTGTTCATCGCCTATCCGTTCGCCGAAGGCGTCTGGCTGTCGGTGACCGACACCAAGGTCGGCGTGCCGGGCCACTTCGTCGGCTTGGAGAACTTCGACAAGATCTGGCACGACAGCATCTTCCACACCGCGGTGTGGAACACGGTGCTCTATACCGCGGTGACCACGGTCTTCAAGCTGGCGTTCGGCCTGTGGCTCGCGATCCTCTTGAATCGCCACTTTCGCGGCAAGGCGTTCGTGCGCGCCTTCATCCTGCTGCCCTTCATCATCCCGACGGTGCTGTCGACGTTCGCCTGGAAGTGGATGTTCGATCCGACCTTCAGCGTGATCAACTGGGTGCTGTTCCACTTCGGCCTGATCCACGGGCGGATCAACTGGCTGGGCGATCCCACGCTCGCGATGACCTCGGTCATCATCGTCAACATCTGGCGCGGCGTGCCGTTCTACGCCATCAGCCTGCTCGCCGGACTGCAGACGATCAGCCCCGAGCTGCACGAGGCCGCGGCGATCGACGGCGCGCGGCCCTGGAAGCGCTTCTGGTACGTGACCTGGCCGCTGCTCCTGCCGGTCACCATGGTGGTGGTGCTGTTCTCGGTGATCCAGACCTTCGCCGACTTCCAGCTCGTCTACGTGCTGACCGGCGGCGGCCCCGCCAACGCGACGCAGCTGTTCGCCACCTACGCCTATCAGATCGGCGTCGGCACCGGCCTCTTGAGCCAGGGCGCCGCGATCTCGCTGGCGATCTTCCCGGTGCTGTTCGTCGTCGTGATCATCCAGCTGCTCTACATCCGCAAGGTGGAGACGCACTGAGCATGATCGAAGGCGCGCGGTGGCGGCGTTGGGTGTTCTTCAACATCCCGCTCGGGGTCTTCATCCTGAGCCTGCTGTTCCCGTTCTACTGGATGGTCATCACGACGGTGCGGCCGGACCGCGAGCTCTATCGGCCGTGGAATGCCGCCAACTACGCGCCGTTCTGGACCACCAACCCGACCCTCGAGCACATCCGCTATCTCCTGAAGGAGACGCTGTTCACCACCTGGATGACGAACACGATGCTGATCGCGCTGGCGTCGACGGCGATCTCGCTGTTCTGCGGGCTGCTCGCCGGCTACGCGCTGTCGCGGCTCAAGTTCCCGTTCGCGGGCAGCCTCGGCACCGGCATCTTCATCACCTATCTGGTGCCGCAGACGCTGCTCTTCATCCCGCTCGCCGACATCATCCGCGACTTCAGGCTGGGCGACACGCCGTGGTCGCTGATCCTGACCTATCCGACGTTCCTGATCCCGTTCTGCACCTGGCTGATGATGGGCTACTTCAAGGCGATCCCGAAGGAGCTCGAGGAATGCGCGCGCATCGACGGCGCCTCGCGCTTCAAGGCGATGATCTACATCATCTTCCCGATCGCGGTGCCCGGCATCCTGTCGGCGGGCATCTTCGCCTTCACCTTGTCGTGGAACGAGTTCATCTACGCGCTCGTGTTCCTGTCGTCGCCCGAGGAGAAGACCGTGCCGGTCGGCGTGACGTCGGAGCTGATCCGGGGCGACGTGTTCTTCTGGGGCCCGCTGATGGCTGGCGCGCTGCTGGGCTCGATCCCGGTGGCGCTGGTCTACTCCTTCTTCGTCGAGCACTACGTCGCGGGCCTGACCGGATCGGTCAAGGGATGACGGGTTAGCAAGCGAGGGGGCATGGCACAGGTCGTCATCCGCAATCTCAACAAGAAGTTCGACGAGGTCCACGCGGTCAAGGACGTGAACCTCGAGATCCGCGACAAGGAGTTCGTCGTGCTGGTCGGCCCGTCGGGCTGCGGCAAGACGACGACCTTGCGCATGGTCGCGGGGCTCGAGTCGATCACCTCGGGCAACATCCTGATCGGCGACAAGGTGGTCAACGAGCTGCCGCCGATGGACCGCGACATCGCCATGGTGTTCCAGAACTACGCGCTCTATCCGCACATGAGCGTCTATCAGAACATGGCGTTCGGCCTGAAGATGCGGAAGTTCGAGCGCGCCGAGATCGACCAGCGCGTCAAGGCGGCGGCCGACATCCTCGGCATCCAGCAGCTGCTGCAGCGCAAGCCGCGCCAGCTGTCGGGCGGCCAGCGCCAGCGCGTGGCATTGGGGCGCGCGATCGTGCGTCATCCGCAGGTGTTCCTGTTCGACGAGCCCTTGTCGAACCTCGATGCCAAGCTGCGCGTGCAGATGCGCGTCGAGCTCAAGAAGCTGCACGACCGGCTCGGCACCACGGCGGTCTACGTGACCCACGACCAGGTCGAGGCGATGACGCTCGGCGACCGCGTGGTGGTGATGAAGGACGGCCTGGTCCAGCAGGTCGGCGATCCGCTCGAGCTCTACAACGAGCCGGCCAACCGGTTCGTCGCCGGCTTCATCGGCTCACCGGCGATGAACTTCGCCGCCGTCACGGTGAGCGACGGCAACGGCGCGCTGTGGGCCGCCAACGACGGCCTGCGCATCAAGGTGCCGCCGGCGCTCGGCGAGCGCGTGCGCCGCTATGTCGGCCAGCCGCTGACGCTCGGCATCCGGCCCGAGGACCTGCGCATTGCCAACGGCGGCGATCCCGCCGAGCTCAGCTTCGGCGCCACCGTCGAGGTCGTGGAGAAGCTCGGCGCCGAGACGCTGCTCGACGTCTCGGTCGGCTCGAGCCAGATGGTCGCCTCGGTCGAGCCGACCTCGCGGGCACGCCCGAGCGAGCAGATCCGCCTGGCGATCAACCCCGAGCGCATGCACTTCTTCGACACCGACTCGGAAGCGGCGATCTAGGGGCGTCCGCATGGCCTGGATGACCCGGATCGCGCTGCTGATCGGCTTGGTGGTGCTGGCGCTGGGCGGCCGCGCGTCGGCCGACGACTACCCGACGCGCGCGATCACCGTCATCGTGCCGTACGCCGCCGGCGGTCCGACCGACACGCTGGCGCGGCTGATCGGCCAGGCGATGGGCAAGACGCTGGGCCAGACGATCCTGATCGAGGACGTCGGCGGCGCCGGCGGCACGCTCGGCGCCGCCAAGGCCGCGCAGGCGCCGCCCGACGGCTATGTCCTCTTGCTGCACAACACCGCCCAGGCGACCGCGGTCGCGCTCTACCGCAGCCTGCCCTACGACCCGGTGACCGACTTCGAGCCGATCGGGCAAGTCGCCGACGTGCCCCAGACCATCGTGGCGCGGCCGAACTTTCCGGCCAACGACCTCAAGGGGCTGATCGCCCAGATCAAGGCCCAGCAGGACAAGCTGTCGTACGGCCATGCCGGCATCGGCTCGGCGGCGCATCTGTGCGGCATGCTGCTGTCGAGCACGCTCGGCGTCGAGATGACCTCGGTGGCGTATCGCGGCACCGGCCCGGCGTTGAACGACCTGATGGCCGGCCAGATCGATCTCCTGTGCGACCAGACCACCAACACGGTGCCCCAGATCAGGGCCGGCAAGATCAAGGCCTATGCGGTGACCACCAAGACGCGCGTGGCGGCGCTGCCCGACCTGCCGACCGCCGACGAGGCCGGCCTGCCCGGCTTCGAGGTGTTCGTCTGGCACGGGCTCTACGCGCCCAAGGGCACGCCCATGCCGATCATCGACAAGCTGGTGGGCGCGCTGCAGACGGCGCTCAAGGACGAGACCGTGATCAAGCGCCTGAGCGAGCTGGGCGCGCAGCCGGTGTCGCCGGAGCGCGCGACGCCGGACGGTCTGCGCGCCCATCTCAAGGCCGAGATCGCGCGCTGGACGCCGATCATCAAGGCCGCCGGCGTCTACGCGAACTGAGACGCGCGCGACACGATCACAGCAGCGCGAGCTGATCGCCGGCGCGCGGCGGCGGGCGGAACTGCGTGGTGTCGAGCACGAGCGGCGTCTTGTTGAGGCCGAGCTTGCGGCAGGCGAGCTTGAAGCGCTGCGCCATCATCTGGGCGTAGGCGCCGGTGCCGACGAAGCGGCTGTGGAAGTCCGGATCGTTGAGGCGGCCCGAACGGCTCTGGCGGATCAGGCTCAGCACGTGCTGCGCCTTGCCGGGCGCATGCGTCGCGAGCCATTCGGCGAACAGGTCCTTGATCTCGAGCGGCAGGCGCAACAACGTGAAGTTGGCGCGCGTCGCGCCGGCGGCGTGCGCCGCCGCGAGGATCGCCTCCATCTCGCTGTCGTTGAGCGCCGGGATCATCGGCGCCGTCATGACGCCGGTCGGCACGCCGGCGCGCGCCAGCGCCTCGATGGCGGCGAGCCGCTTGCGCGGCGTGGAGGCTCGCGGCTCGAGGGTTCGCGCCAGCTCGCCGTCGAGCGTGGTGACGGACAGCAGCACGGTGGCGAGCCCCTTGGCGGCCATCGGCGCCAGGATGTCGAGATCGCGCGTCACCAGCGCCGACTTGGTGACGATGCCGACCGGATGATTGAAGGCGGCGAGCACCTCGAGGACGCGCCGCGTGATCCGGTGCTCGCGTTCGATCGGCTGATAGGGATCCGTGTTCGTGCCCATCGCCATCACGGCGCAGCGATAGTTCTTGGCGCGCAGCTCGCGCTCGAGCAGCGCCGGGCCGTCGAACTTCGCGGTCAGCCGCGTCTCGAAGTCGAGCCCGGGCGACAGCCCGAGATAGGCGTGCGTGGGCCGCGCGAAGCAGTAGACGCAGCCATGCTCGCAGCCGCGATAGGGATTGATCGAGCGGTCGAAGCCGATGTCGGGCGAGTCGTTGCGCGCGATGATGGTGCGCGTCGCGTCCGGCGTCACGGTGGTGCGCAGCGGCGGCAGGTCGTCGTCCGCGACGACCGACCAGCCGTCGTCGATCGCGACGCGCGTCTCGGCGTCGTAGCGCGAGCCCCGGTTGCTGACGGCGCCGCGCCCCTTGCGCGCCCGGTCAGGCAGGGTGTCGGGCGGGGTATCGTCCGGCATCGGCTGGCCCATGCGGCCAGCCTAGCGCAGCCCATAAGAACAAATCAAGAACCCAAGGGCGTCTACGGCGGCGGGGCCAGGTGCTACGACTTCACGCCGGTCCACTCGCCCAGGCGCTCGCGCCCGGCGGGCGACATCTTGGCGGCGGCTTGGCTCACCACGGCATGCAGCACGCGCTGCAGCACCTCGCGCTTCGCCCGGATGTCGGCCAGCGCCCGGTCGAGCGCGGCCTGGTCGAACGGCTGGGCCTGCAGGGCCTTGCGCGCGGTCGCCTGCGCCGCGCGATAGGCATCGTGGGCCGCCGTCACCTTGTCCATGTCGGCGTCGAGGGCGGCGCGCAACGTGGTGCCATCGGCGGTCGGCAGGGTCTCGACCATGGCGTCGAGCCGGAGGCCCGGCTTGTAATGGCCCTGGCCGTCGATCTGGTTGCGCAGGACGTGGGTCGCCGCCTCGCCGATGAAGAACAGGTTGAGGGCGAGCGAGACCAGAAAGGCCCAGCGCAGCAACCCGCCGGGGGACGTCGCGGTGCTCACTGGCCGAGCCCGATCTGCGGATTGGGATCGAAGATCAGGGCGCTGAGATCGGCGCTCGAGGCCGGCGCGGGGGCGCCGCCGAGATCGGTCAACCCGACCAGGATGCCGAGCGCCGCCATGGTGGCGAGCGCCACCGTCCGCGGCCACCGGGGCAGCAGGTCCCACAGCGCGATCGGCGCCGGCCACCAATAAGGCGATTGCTGCGCCGGCAGGCGCGCAAGCGCCGCCGCGACGCGCCGCCCGGCGTCGCCCGACGGCGGCGCCGGCGCGCGGGCCAACAGCGCGGCGAGGCGGCGCGCCTCGTCGAGCGCGCGCTGTGCCGCCGGGTCGGTCGCGGCCCGCTGCAGCGCCTGGGCGCGCTCGGCGGCCGGCCAGCGCGCGGGATCCGCACCGTGAATGTCGATCAGCCGAAGAAATTGCTTGAGGCGCACGGTCGTCACTCCATCAGCGGTCGCAGCGACTGGCGGAGCGCCCGTTTGGCGCGCACCAGGAGCGCTTCGATGCCGGAGACCGAGGTCGCCATGATGGCGGCCGCGTCGGCGTTGCTGAGCTCTTCATAATAGGTGAGAACCAGCGCGACACGCTGGCGTTCCGGCAAGGCATCGAGGCCGGCCATGACCTGGCGAGCGGTCTCGTCGACCTCGAGGCGGGCCGCCGCGTCGGGCGCGTCGTCGGGCGGGTCGCCGGCGGCATCGAGGCTCGCGAACGGCGCATGGCGCCGGCGATCCAGGCAGAGATTGACGAGCACGCGATAGAGCCAGGTGCGAAACGCCGCCTGGGGCCGCCAGCGCGGCGCGTTGGTCCACACCCGCAGCATGGCCTCCTGGACGACCTCGTCGGCGTCGGCGGCGTTGCGCGTGATGCGGAAGGCGAGCCCGAACGCGCGCTCGCCATGCCGCGCCACCAGGGTCTCGAACGCCCTCGCGTCGGCATCGGCGATCCGGGCCATGAGTTCTTCATCGCTGGGCTCCCCCATGGTACGGCTCAGGCCACTTCCCAGCCCCGGCAGGTCCAGCGGACACGATCCGTCGGTTTCGAGCGGCGTATCGGGCGACCTGGGCCGTACCACCGTTGAACGTTCACGCCCACGAAACCCTGCGCGCCGTGCCCCACCGTTACGACAAACATCGACCAAACCGCGCAGGGTTTCGAGCCGTCGCGAGTTTAAAACAGGTTGCCCAGCGCGAACCACCGTCCGACGGACGGCGAGCGCGGGCTTCGGCACCCGTTTTGCAGCCCCGGCGGGCTGGCGGCTGGACCGCCCGACCCGGCCACTAGATGATGGATCGAGATGCCCCAGCCGCCGATGTCGCGTCACCCATGGCCCAGCCGATCCTGACCATGCGCCGGATCGTCATGCTCCTCGTCGTGGCGGCGGTCGTGGGCGGCGGCATCGCCTGGTACGTCGTCCGAGAGCCGGCGACCGCGACCCCGGCGGCGCGTCAGGCGCCGCCCGCCGTTCCGGTGCTCGCCGGCACGGCCGAGACGCGCGACGTCCAGCTCTACCTGAACGGGCTCGGCACGGTGCAAGCCTTCAACACCGTCACGGTCAAGGCGCGCGTCGACGGCCAGCTCGACAAGATCGCCTTCGTCGAAGGCCAGGAGGTCAAGGCGGGCGACGTGCTGGCCCAGATCGACCCGCGGCCGTTCCAGGCCGCGCTCGGCCAGGCGATCGCCAACAAGGCGAGCGACGAGGCCAAGCTCCTGAACGCCAAGCTCGACCTGCAGCGCTACTCGAGCCTGGTGCAGCGCGAATTCGCGACGCGCCAGAGCGTCGACACGCAGAACGCCCTGGTCGCCCAGCTCGATGCCGCGATCCAGGGCGATCAGGCGATGATCGACAACGCGCGCGTCCAGCTCGGCTACACGACCATCACGGCGCCGCTCGACGGGCGTACCGGCGTGCGCCTGATCGACCAGGGCAACATCGTGCACGCGGGCGACGCCGGCGGCATCGTCGTGATCACGCAGCTGCAGCCGATCTCGGTGATCTTCACCCTGCCGCAGGACGTGCTCGACGACGTGCACGAGGAAATGGCCAAGGGCCAGCTCAAGGTGATCGCCAACAAGCGCGACGAGTCGAGCGTCATCGACGAAGGCACGCTGGCGCTGATCGACAACCAGATCGACCAGACGACCGGCACGATCCGGCTCAAGGCGACGTTCCCCAACCTCAAGAATGCGCTGTGGCCCGGCGAGTTCGTCAGCGCCCGCCTGATGCTGGGCGTGCGGCGCGGCGTCGTCACCGTCCCGGCGCAGGTCGTGCAGCGCGGCCCCAGCGGCACCTACGCCTACGTCATCAAGCCCGACGACACGGTCGAGATGCACGACATCAAGGTGCTCCAGATCCGCGACGGCATCGCGGTGATCAGCACCGGGCTGACCGCGGGCGAACGCGTCGTGGTCGACGGCCAATACAAGCTGCGGCCCGGGGTTCGGGTCGATACAGCGACGGCAGGAGGAGACAAAGCCACCCCCAAACCCGGAGCCTAGGCGACCGACATGAGCATCTCGACGCCGTTCATCATCCGCCCGGTCGCGACGTCGCTGCTGATGATCGGCATCCTGCTGATCGGCATGGTCGCCTACCCGTCGCTGCCGGTGGCGCCGCTGCCCCAGGTCGACTTTCCGACCATCGTGGTCACCACGAATTTCCCGGGCGCGAGCCCGGTCACCATGGCGTCCTCGGTGTCCCAGCCGCTCGAGCGGCAGTTCTCGCAGATCCCCGGCGTCACGCAGCTGACCTCGACCAGCGGCTCGGCGGTGTCGGCGATCACCGTGCAGTTCGACCTCAACCGCAACATCGACGCCGCCGCCCAGGACGTGCAGTCGGCGATCAACGCCGCCGGCGGCCAGCTCCCCAAGACGCTGCCGTCGCCGCCGACCTATCGCAAGGTCAATCCGGCGGACGCGCCGATCCTCGTGATCGCGGTGAACTCGGACACCTTGCCGATCACCGAGGTCGACGAATACGCCGACACCATCCTCGCCCAGCAGATCTCCCAGCTGCCCAACATCGCCCAGGTCGGCATCAACGGCGAGCAGAAGCCGGCGGTGCGCATCCAGGTCGACCCCGTCAAGCTCGCCTCGATCGGCATGAGCCTCGAGGACGTGCGGGCCGTGCTGGCCAACGCCACCGTCGACTCGCCCAAAGGCACCTTCGACGGACCCAACCAGAGCTTCACGATCTACGACAACGACCAGCTGATGCACGCGTCCGAGTGGGACAACATCGTGCTGGCCTACCGCAACGGCTCGCCGATCCGCATCAAGGACGTCGGCGTCGCCCTCGACGCCGCCGAGAACCTCAAGCTGGCGGCCTGGCAGAAGGGCCGGCGCGGCATCCAGCTCGCCGTGTTCAAGCAGCCGGGCGCCAACGTGATCGACGCGGTCAACCGCGTCCGCGCCACCTTGCCGCGCCTGCAGGCGGCGATCCCGCCGTCGATCGACATCAGCATCCTGGCCGACCGCACCCAGACGATCCGCGCCTCGGTCGCCGACGTCCAGGAGACCATGCTGATCACCATCGCGCTGGTGGTCGGCGTGATCTTCCTGTTCCTGCGCAGTTTCTGGGCGACGGTGATTCCGAGCATCACGGTGCCGATGTCGCTGATCGGCACGTTCGCCGTGATGTACGTGCTCGGCTACAGCATCGACAATCTGTCCATGATGGCGCTGACCATCGCGGTCGGCTTCGTGGTCGACGACGCCATCGTGATGCTCGAGAACGTCTACCGGCACGTCGAGGAGGGCATGGAGCCGTTCGAGGCGGCGCTCAAGGGCGCCGGCGAGATCGGCTTCACCATCGTCTCGATCAGCTGCTCCCTGGTCGCGGTGTTCATTCCGCTGTTGCTGATGGGCGGCATCGTCGGGCGCCTGTTCCGCGAGTTCGCCGTGACGGTGACGGTGACCATCGTGGTGTCGGCGATCGTCTCACTGACGCTCACGCCGATGATGTGCTCGCGGTTCCTCAAGGATCCGAAGCACGCCCGGCATGGCCGGCTCTACATGCTGTGCGAGGCGTTCTTCGACGCCTTGCTCGCGGTCTATCGCCGCGGGCTCGATTGGGTGCTGCGCCACCAGCTCATCACCTTGATGATCCTGTTCGCCACCATCGCGCTGAACGGCTACCTCTACGTCAAGATTCCGAAGGGCTTCTTCCCGCAGCAGGACGTCGGCTTCATCTTCGGCCAGGCCGAGGCGAACGAGGACATCTCGTTCAAGGGCATGAGCGAGAAGGCGTTGGTCATCGCCGGCATCGTCGCCAAGGATCCCGCGGTCGACACGTTCGCGACCTTCGTCGGCGCCACCGGCTTCTCGCCGGTCAACAACTCCGCCCGCTTCTGGATCGTGCTCAAGCCGCGCGATCAGCGCACCGCGAGCGCCGACGAGGTGATCCGCCGCCTGCGTCCGCAGGTGGCGCCGGTCACCGGCGTCACGCTGTTCATGCAGGCCGCCCAGGACATCAACGTCGGCGGCCGCCTGTCGCGCACGCAGTACCAGTTCACCCTGCAGGACGCCGATCTCAACGAGCTCAACGACTGGGCGCCGCGCATCCTCGACAAGATGCGCACGCTGGCGCCGCTGACCGACGTGGCGAGCGATCAGCAGACGCGCGCCGCGACCGCCACCCTGACGATCGACCGCGACACGGCGGCACGCTTCGGCATCCAGCCGCAGCTGATCGACGATACGCTCTACGACGCGTTCGGCCAGCGCCAGGTGACCCAGTATTTCAGCCAGACCAACACGTATCACGTCGTCCTCGAGGTGCCGCCCGAGCTGCAGGGCGATCCCGACACCCTGCACAAGATCTACGTCAAGTCGCCGATCACGGGTCAGCAGGTGCCGCTATCGACCTTCGTGCATTTCGACACGTCGAAGGCCGGCTACCTGTCGGTCAGCCACCAGAGCCAGTTCCCGGCGGTCACGCTGTCGTTCAACCTGGCGCAAGGCGTCGCGCTCGGCCAGGCGGTCGACGCGATCCGCGCCGCCAGCGCCGAGATGCACATGCCGCCGAGCCTGGTCGGCACCTTCCAGGGCACCGCGCAGGCCTTCCAGTCGTCGCTCGCGAGCCAGCCGTACCTGATCGCCGCGGCGATCGTCGTCGTCTACCTGATCCTCGGCATGCTCTACGAGAGCTACATCCACCCGCTGACCATTCTGTCGACCTTGCCGTCGGCCGGCGTCGGCGCGCTCCTGATCCTGATGATGGCCGGGATGGACCTCAGCGTGATCGCGCTGATCGGCATCATCCTCCTGATCGGCATCGTCAAGAAGAACGCGATCATGATGATCGACTTCGCCTTGGCCGCCGAGCGCGCCGAGGGCCTCAAGCCCATCGATTCGATCTACAAGGCCTGCCTGCTGCGCTTCCGTCCGATCATGATGACGACGATGGCGGCGTTGCTCGGCGGCCTGCCCCTGATGCTCGCCGAAGGCACCGGCTCGGAGCTGCGCAAGCCGCTCGGCTTCGCCATGGTGGGCGGCCTGCTGCTGAGCCAGGTGCTGACGCTCTACACGACGCCGGTCGTGTATCTTTACATGGACCGCCTGAGCAACTGGGCCAAGGGCGGGCGCGTTAACGAGCCGCGACTGTCGCGCGCCCAGCGCCTGCTCCATGCCGGTGCGGCCGAGGCGGCCGAGTAGCGGGGGTCAGGGAAGCCAGGACGGCTGCGCCGACGCGGGCGGCGACCCAGAGGGAGGGGCTAATTCGTACACGAAATGCCCCGGTTGGGACGTATAACGGAGGCCGTGGCGCCCCTCTCGGACGCCGCGCCGATGGACCGTGACCGCGCATGATCGACCAGACGGCTGACAAACCGGGGCGCGGACCCCGCCCCTTGCCGCTTTCCGGAAGCCGGCGCGCCGGCCGCCCCTGGCGCGCCATCGTCTGGGGGCTCCTGATCCTGCTGGTGATCGCCGGCGTGGTTTGGCTCGTCTATCCGCGCCATGCGACCAAGGCGGCGGCGGGCGGCCGGTTCGGCGCCGCCGGTCCGATGCCCGTCGCGGTCGCGACCGCGCAGAAGGGCGACATGCCGATCATCTTCAACGCGCTCGGCACCGTCACCTCGCTCGCCACGGTGACGGTCAAGACCCAGATCAACGGCCAACTGAGCCTGGTCGCGTTCCAGGAGGGCCAGCTGGTCCACCAGGGCGACCTTCTCGCGGTGATCGATCCGCGGCCCTACCAGGCGGCGCTCGACCAGGCCCAGGGCAACCTGCTCCACGACCAGGCGCTGCTCACCAACGCCGAGGTCGACCTCAAGCGCTATCGCACCCTGGTCGCCCAGGACTCGATCGCGACCCAGCAGCTCGACACCCAGGCGGCGCTGGTCCGCCAATATCAAGGCACGGTGCGCGCCGACCAGGCGACGGTCGACAACGCCAAGCTCAACCTGACCTATTGTCACATCACCTCGCCGATCACCGGGCGGGTCGGCCTGCGCCAGATCGACCAGGGCAACTACGTGCAGACCAGCGACGCCAACGGTCTGGTCGTCATCACCCAGGTTCAGCCCATCACGGTGATCTTCACCCTGCCCGAGGACAATTTGCAGGCCGTGCTGAAGCAGCTGCGCGCCGGCGCGACGCTCAAGGTCACGGCGTTCGATCGCAGCCAGAGCACCCAGCTCGCGGTCGGCAATTTGATGACGATCGACAACCAGATCGACGTCACCACCGGGACCTTCAAGCTCCGCGCGCTGTTCGACAACCCGGACGAGACGCTGTTCCCCAACCAGTTCGTCAACGTCGAGCTCCTGGTCAACACCGAGCAGAACGTCGTGCTGGTGCCGAGCAGCGCGATCCAGCGTGGCGCGCCGGGCACGTTCGTCTACGCGGTCGAGCCCGACAGCACGGTGAAGGTCGAGGCCGTCAAGCTCGGCGCAAGCGCCAATGATCAAGTCGCGATCGCGAGCGGCCTGGACGTCGGGGCGCGGGTCGTCGTCGACGGCGCCGACAAGCTGCGCGACGGCGCCAAGGTCACCGTGCCGGACCCGCAGGCCGCCGCGCCGACGGCGGCGGCCGGGGCGGCGGCGCCGAAACGACAGGGCGCGGGCCAGGGCCAAGGGCACCACCGGCCGCCGCAATGACGCCGACCCGGGCGCGCGCGCAGGGTTGCCGCCAAGGCCGCTCGCGCGGCTGATCCGCCATCCATGAGCCCGTCGCGTCCCTTCATCCTGCGGCCGGTGGCGACCTCGCTCCTGATGGTCGCCATCATGCTGGTGGGCGCCGTCAGCTTTCGATTCCTGCCGCTGTCGGCGCTGCCCGAGGTCGACTATCCGACCATCCAGGTGCAGACCTTCTATCCGGGCGCCAGCCCGGACGTCATGACGTCGTCGGTCACCGCGCCCCTCGAGCGCCAGCTCGGCCAGATGCCGGGGCTGAACCAGATGGCGTCGTCGAGCTCGGCCGGCGCCTCGGTCATCACGCTCCAGTTCGACCTCAACCTGACGCTCGACATCGCCGAGCAGGAAGTGCAGGCGGCGATCAACGCCGCCGGCAACCTGCTGCCGTCCGACCTGCCGGCGCCGCCGATCTACGCCAAGGTCAATCCCGCCGACGCGCCGATCCTGACCCTGGCGGTGAGCTCGAAGACGCTGCCGCTGCCGCAGGTCGAGGACATGGCCGACCAGCGGCTGGCCCAGAAGATCTCGCAGCTGCCCGGGGTCGGGCTGGTCAGCATCAGCGGCGGCCAACGCCCGGCGGTGCGCATCCTCGCCAACGCGCGCGCGCTCGCCGCCTACGGCCTCAACATCGACGACCTGCGGACCACCATCAACAACGCCAACGTCAACACGCCCAAAGGCAATTTCGACGGCCCGACGCGCGCCTCGACGATCAACGCCAACGACCAGCTGAAGACCGCCGCCGAGTATCGCGACATCGTCGTCGCCTACCACAACGGCTCGCCGGTCCGCCTGTCGGACGTCTCCGAGCTGGTCGACAGCTCGGAGAACACCAAGCTCGGCGCCTGGATGAACACCGAGCCGTCGGTGATCCTCAACGTCCAGCGGCAGCCCGGCGCCAACGTCATCGCCGTGGTCGACACCATCACGCAGCTGCTGCCCGCGCTCGAGACCGCGATGCCGGCATCCATCGACGTCCACGTCCTGACCGATCGCACCACGACGATCCGCGCCTCGGTGCACGACGTCGAGTTCGAGCTCATGCTCGCGGTCGTCCTGGTCGTGCTGGTGATCTTCGTCTTCCTGCGCGACGTCTCGGCCACGATCATTCCGAGCCTATCGGTGCCGCTGTCGATCGTCGGCACGTTCGCGGTCATGTATCTCGCCGGCTTCAGCCTCAACAACCTGTCGCTGATGGCGTTGACCATCGCGACCGGCTTCGTGGTCGACGACGCCATCGTCATGATCGAGAACATCGCGCGCTACGTCGAGCAGGGCGAGCCGCCGCTGCAGGCCGCGCTCAAGGGCGCCGAGCAGATCGGCTTCACCATCGTGTCGCTGACCGTCTCGCTGATCGCGGTCTTGATCCCGCTGCTGTTCATGGGCGACGTCGTCGGGCGCCTGTTCCGCGAATTCGCCATCACGCTCGCGGTGACGATCCTGATATCGGCCGTGGTCGCCTTGACCCTGGTGCCGATGATGTGCGCCAAGCTGCTGCGCCACCGCCACGAGCGCGAGCAGGGCTCGTTCGCGCGCACGACCCAGCGCTGGTTCGACGCGGTGATCGCCGGCTACGGCCGCTGTCTCGACTGGGTGCTCGACCACCAGGCGCCGACCCTGATCGTCGCCGTGGCCACCCTCGGCCTCACCGTCTTCCTCTACATCGAGATCCCCAAGGGCTTCTTTCCGGTGCAGGACACCGGACTGATCCAGGGCGTCTCCGAGGCGCCGCAGACCGTATCCTACGCCGCGATGGCGGAGCGCCAGCAGGCGCTCGCCCAGATCATCCTGAAGGACCCCGACGTCGTCAGCCTGTCGTCGTTCATCGGCGTCGACGGCACCAACATGACGCTGAACAGCGGGCGCTTCCTGATCAACCTCAAGCCGCGCGACGAGCGCAGCACCAACGTCAGCGACGTGATCCGCCGGATCGAGCGCGAGGTCGCCGACATCCCGGGCGTCACGCTCTACATGCAGCCGGTGCAGGACCTGACGATCGACACCTCGGTCAGCCGCACGCAGTACCAGTTCGTCGTCGAGGACGCCAACCCCGACGAGCTCGCCACCTGGATCCCCAAGCTGCTCGACCGCCTGAACCAGCTGCCCGAGATCGAGGACGTCGCGACGACTTCGCAGGACCAGGGGCTGTCGACCTATGTCGAGGTCGACCGCGACACCGCCGGCCGCTTCGGCATCACGCTGGCGACCGTCGACAACGCGCTCTACGACGCGTTCGGCCAGCGCATCATCTCGACCATCTTCACCCAGGCGAGCCAGTATCGCGTGATCCTGCAGGCCGACGCGGCGTCGCAGACGCTCGACTCGCTCTACCTGCCGTCGGCGAACGGCGGCCAGGTCCGCCTGATGTCGATCGCCAAGGTCAAGGAGATGGCGGCGCCGCTGCAGATCAGCCACCTCGGGCAGTTCCCGGCGGTGACGATCTCGTTCAATCTGGCGCCCGATGCCTCGCTCGGCGCCGCGGTCGACGCGATCCGCGCGGCGCAACAGGCGATCGGCGTGCCGCGCAGCCTGATGACCAGCTTCCAGGGCTCGGCGCTGGCGTTCCAGAGCTCGCTCGCCAACGAGCTCTTCCTGATCCTGGCCGCGATCGTGACGATGTACATCGTGCTGGGCGTGCTCTACGAGAGCTACATCCACCCGATCACCATCCTGTCGACGCTGCCGTCGGCCGGCGTCGGCGCCCTGCTCGCCCTCATGCTGGTGGGCAGCGAGCTCGACGTGATCGCGATCATCGGCATCGTGCTGCTGATCGGCATCGTCAAGAAGAACGCCATCATGATGATCGACTTCGCGCTCGACGCCGAGCGGCACGAGGGCAAGTCGCCGCGCGAGGCGATCCACCAGGCGTGCCTGTTGCGCTTCCGACCGATCCTGATGACCACCATGTCGGCGCTGCTGGGCGCGTTGCCCTTGATGATCGGCACCGGCACCGGCTCGGAGCTGCGTCACCCGCTCGGCATCACGATCGTCGGCGGCCTGATCGTCAGCCAGCTCCTGACCCTGTTCACGACGCCGGTGATCTATCTCGGCTTCGACGGGCTCGCCCGCCGCCTGCGCGGCCGCGGCACCGCCGAGCGTCCGGCCGAGGACCTCGCCCCGTGAGCGCGAGCGCGATGCCGTGAGCCTCTCGGAGCCGTTCATCCGGCGGCCGGTCGCCACCACGCTGCTCACCCTCGGCGTGGCGCTCGCCGGCATGATGGGCTACCGGCTGCTGCCGGTCGCGCCGCTGCCCCAGGTCGAATTCCCGACCATCTCGGTGATGGCGACCCTGCCGGGCGCCAGCCCCGAGACCGTGGCGACCAGCGTCGCGACCCCGCTCGAGCGCCATCTCGGCCAGATCGCCGACGTGAGCGAGATGACCTCGCAGAGCACGGTCGGCCAGGCGCGCATCACCCTGCAGTTCGGCCTGTCGCGCGACATCGACGGCGCGGCGCGCGACGTCCAGGCGGCGATCAACGCCGCACGGGTCGACCTGCCCGTCAGCCTGCGCGCCAACCCGACCTACCGCAAGGTCAACCCGGCGGCCGCGCCGATCATGATCCTGGCGCTGACCTCCAAGACGCTCACCCGGGGTCAGCTCTACGACTCGGCCGCCACCGTGCTGCAGCAGAAGCTCTCCCAGCTCGACGGCGTCGGCCAGGTCAACGTGAGCGGCAGCGCGCTGCCCGCGGTGCGCGTCGAGATCGATCCGCAGGCGCTGTTCAAGTACGGCATCGGGCTCGAGGACGTGCGCGCCGCGCTGGCGGCCGCCAACGCCAACGCGCCGAAAGGCGCGATCGAGGTCGGCAGCCGGCGTTTCCAGGTCTACACCAACGATCAGGCGCGCGAAGCCGACCAGTACCGCAACCTGATCATCGCCTATCGCAACGGCGCGGCGGTGCGCGTCTCCGACATCGCCTCGGTCGAGAACTCGGTCGAGGACCTGCGCAACATGGGCCTCGCCAACGGCGAGCCCGCGGTGCTGGTCATCATCTACAATCAGCCGGGCGCCAACATCATCGACGTGATCGACCACATCACCGCGATGCTGCCCGATCTCAGGGCGTCGATCCCGACCGACATCGACATGTCGGTCGCGATGGACCGCAGCCAGACGATCCGGGCGTCGATCAACGAGGTGCAGCGCACGCTCCTGATCGCGACGGGGCTCGTGATCATGGTCGTGTTCCTGTTCCTGCGCAACGCGCGGGCCGCCGTGATCCCGGTGGTCGCCGTGCCGGTGTCGCTGATCGGCACGTTCGGCGTGATGTATCTGTTCGGCTACAGCCTCGACAACCTGTCGCTGATGGCGTTGACGATCGCCACCGGCTTCGTCGTCGACGACGCCATCGTCGTGCTCGAGAACATCACGCGCCACATCGAGGACGGCATGCCGCGCGTCGAGGCCGCGCTGCTCGGCGCGCGCGAGGTCGGTTTCACCGTCGTGTCGATGAGCCTGTCCCTGATCGCGGTCTTCATCCCGATCCTGATGATGGCCGGCATCGTCGGCCGGCTGTTCCGCGAGTTCGCCGTCGTCCTCTCGGTCGCGGTCCTGGTGTCGCTGGTCGTCTCGCTGACCACGACCCCGATGATGTGCTCGCGCCTGCTGCGCCATCGGCCCGACCATCGGCCGTCGCTCGTGTTCCGCTGGAGCGAGCGCGCCTTCGACACCGGACTCGACGTCTACCAGCGCACGCTCGGCTGGGCGCTGGCGCATCGCCGGCTCATGATGCTGATCCTGTTCGCGACCGTGTGCTTCAACGGCTACCTGTTCTGGGCGATCCCCAAGGGCTTCTTCCCCTCGCAGGACACCGGCCGGCTGATCGGCGGCATCCAGGCCGACCAGAGCATCTCGTTCCAGCTGATGCGCCAGAAGCTCGTCGAGTTCGTCAAGCGCGTGAAGGCGGATCCCGCGATCGACACCGTCGTGGGCTTCACCGGCGGCTCGCGCACCAACTCCGGGTTCGTGTTCGCGTCGCTCAAGCCGCTGTCGCAGCGCAAGGCCTCGGCCGACCAGGTGGTGGCCCGTCTGCGCACCAACCTCGCGAACGTGCCGGGCGCCACCCTGTTCTTCATTCCGGTGCAGGACATCCGGGTCGGCGGGCGCCAGAGCAACGCGCTCTACCAGTACACCCTGCAAAGCGACCATCTCGAGGACCTGCGCACCTGGACCCCGAAGATCGCCACCGCGCTGCAAAGCGTGCCGCAGGTCACCGACGTCAACTCCGACCTCGAGGAGAAGGGCCTCGAGACCGACCTGGTCATCGACCGCGAGACCGCGGGTCGGCTCGGCATCACGGCGAGCCAGATCGACAACACGCTCTATGACGCGTTCGGGCAGCGCCAGGTCTCGACGATCTACAATCCGCTCAACCAGTACCATGTCGTCATGGAGGTTGCGCCGCGCTTCTGGCAGGACCCCGCGATGCTGAAGCAGATCTGGGTCAGCACGGCGGGCACCGTCAACGGGACCCAGTCGACCAACGCGGTCGCCGGTACGACGACGTTGACGCCGACCACCATGAGCAGCGCCGCCAGCAGCGCGGCCACGGTCGCCAACGACTCGGCGCGCAACCAGGCCGCCAACAGTCTCGCCAACACGACCCACGGCAGCACATCGACCGGCTCGGCGGTCGCGACCGCGGCGGAGACCATGGTGCCGCTTGCCGCGTTCAGCCATTTCGGCCCCGGCACCACGCCGCTCGCGGTCAACCACCAGGGTCACTTCGTCGCCGCGACCCTGTCCTTCAACCTGCCGGTCGGCGGCACGCTCGGCGATGCCGTCAACGCGATCCATGAGACGATGAACCGCATCGGCGTCCCGGCGACGATCCAGGGCAGCTTCCAGGGCACCGCGAAGGTCTTTCAGCAGTCGCTCGACAACCAGCCGATCCTCATCGTGACCGCGCTGCTCGCCGTCTACATCGTCCTCGGCATTCTCTACGAGAGCTACATCCACCCGCTCACGATTCTGTCCACCTTGCCGTCGGCCGGCGTCGGCGCGCTGCTCGCCTTGATGGCGTTCCGCATCGAGTTCACGATCATCGCGTTGATCGGCCTGATCCTGCTGATCGGCATCGTCAAGAAGAACGCCATCATGATGATCGACTTCGCGATCGACGTGCAGCGCAGCCAGGGGCTCGAGCCGCACGAGGCGATCTACCTGGCATGCCTCAAGCGCTTCCGACCGATCATGATGACGACCATGGCGGCGCTGCTCGGCGCGCTGCCGCTCGCGCTCGGCATGGGCGACGGCGCCGAGCTGCGCCGGCCGCTCGGCATCTCGATCGTCGGCGGCCTGATCGTCAGCCAGATGCTGACCCTCTACACGACGCCGGTGCTCTATCTCTACCTCGACCGCTTCGGACAGTGGGTGCGACGTCTGCGACGCGGCGAAGCGCAGGCCGAGCGCGCATGAGGCCCGTAACCCTCGGCATCGCCTGCGCGCTCGGCAGCCTGGCCGCGCTCGACGGCTGCATGGTCGGACCCGACTACGAGCGCCCGCCGGTCGCCACGCCGGCCGCCTACAAGGAGCAGGGCATCTGGAAGGTCGGCCGGCCCCAGGGCACGGCGTCGCCGGGCGCCTGGTGGTCGATCTATCACGAACCGCTGCTCGACGGGCTGGAGCACCAGATCGACATCGACAACCAGACCCTGAAGGCGGCCGAGGCCAGCTACCGGGACGCCATCGCGGTCGTCGCGCAGGCGCGTGCCGGACTGTTCCCGACCATCACGGCGACACCGTCCGAGCGCAGCTCCAAGGGCGTCACGACCAGCACGGCCGGCAGCGCCGGCATCAGCTCGACGTCGGGCGGCACCGCCACGGTGCCGACCAGCAGCGTCAGCGGCGGCGGCAGCGCGGTGCGCAGCCTCTATTCGATGTCGGCGGCGCTGAGCTGGAACATCGACGTCTGGGGACAGACGCGCCGGCTGATCGAGGGCGACGTCGCGAGCGCCCAGGCGAGCGCCGCCAATCTGGCGGCGGCGCGCCTGTCGGCGCAGGGCGCGCTCGCCACCGCGTATTTCGAGCTCCGGGTGCAGGACGAGCTGAAACGCCTGCTCGACAATTCGGCCGCGGCCTATGCGCGCTCGCTGCAGATCGTGCAGAACCAATATGCCAGCGGCGTCGCCGCACGCTCCGACGTCGCGCAGGCCGAGGCCCAGCTCAAGAGCACCCAGGCCCAGGCGATCAATACCGGCGAGCAACGCGCGCAACTCGAGCACGCGATCGCGGTCCTGGTCGGCCTGCCGCCCGCGTCGTTGTCGATCGATCCCGAGCCGTTCGACATCGTGACGCCGCCGGTTCCCGACAGCGTGCCGTCGACCCTGCTCGAGCGGCGCCCCGACATCGCCGCCGCCGAACGTCAGATGGCCGCGGCCAACGCCCAGATCGGCGTCGCGACCGCGGCGTTCTTCCCCAGCCTGTCGCTGTCGGCCTCGGTCGGCTATTCGGGCTCGGTGCTGAACCGGCTGTTCGAGGCGCCCAACCAGTTCTGGTCGGTCGGCCCGTCGCTCGCCGAGACCCTGTTCGAGGGCGGCACGCGCAACGCTCAGCTCCAAGAGGCGCGCGCGCTCTACGACCAGTCGGTGGCGAACTATCGGCAGACCGTGCTGACGAGCTTTCAGCAGGTCGAGGACGAGCTCGCCGCGCTCGGCGTGCTGGCGCAGCAGATCACGGTGCAGGGCGAGGCCTACAAGGCGGCGAGCGAGGCCGAGCGCCTGATCTTCAACCAGTACCGCGCCGGCACCGTGCCCTACACCAGCGTCGTGGTGGCGCAGACCGCCGCGCTCAGCGACGCCGTGACCCTGCTGACCGCGCGCGAGGCCAGCCTGGTCGCCAGCGTCGCGCTGCTGCAGGCGCTCGGCGGCGACTGGGACGTCAAGCAGCTACCCGGCCGCGACAAGATCGACGTGCTCGATCCCCGCATGCTCCTGCCGATACCGATCGGCGCCGAGCCGGCCGCGCCGGCGCCCGCCGCTCCGACGCCGTCCGCCACGCCCGCCGCGCCGACGAAGCCGTAGGCCTCAGGCGAACGCGGCCGCGGGATCGAACGGATCGGCAGCGCGCCATTCGGCGCGCATCGCCTCGAGGCGTGCCGGCTCGAGCAGGCCGCCGATGCGGCGCGCGACCTCGGCCAGGAACGCCGGGTCGAGCGAGCCGGCCGACCAGCGCCCGGCGCGCGTCTCGACCAGGAAGCGCACGAACCAGGTCGTGCTGCGCAGGAAGATCAGCCGGCGATAGGGTGCGAGCCACGGCGCCAGGCGGGCGGCCGCCGCGGCGTCGAGCCGCCGGCGGTACAGCCGATAGAAGCGCGCCAGCTCGCGGCGCGTCAGCGCCACGTCGATGCGCCGATCCCACAGGGTCGAGCTCGGCAGGCTCGCATGCGCGAGATCGCTCGCCGGCGCGCCGTACTGCACGCGCTCGAGATCGACCAGCACCGCGCGGCCCGACGCCTCGATCAGGAAATTGCCGGGATGACAGTCGAAGGCGATCAGGCTTGCCGGTTGCGGCGCGCCGGCGAGCGCATCGAGCCGCGGCGCGAGCGCGGCCAGCTCCTCGCGCAGGATCGCGCGGCTCGCCGGCGCCAGCACCGGCGCGACCGCGTCGTCATCGTCGAGCAGCGCCGCCTGGCGCGCGAGATGCGCGCGCGCGCCGGCGAGCGGGTCGTCGGCGTGATCGAGCAGCGGCGGCCGCGCGCCGGGCGGCGGCACGGCGAGCGCGTGCAGCCGCGCCAGCGCCTCGGCGAGCGCCGGCAGATCGTCGGGCAGGCGCGGCACGCGCCCGAGGATCTCCTCGACCACCAGGCCGCCCATCGGCAGGCCGTCGCCCGGCGCGAGCACGCCGATCAGGCGCGGCGTCGCGCCCGACGCCACGGCGCGCCGGAAGCAGGCCGCCTGGTATTCGAGATGCGCGCGCGCATCGCTCGCGACCTGGCTGAAGCGCGGGACGCGCACCAGCCGCGCGTGGCCGCGCACGCGCACGTGGGCATGCGCGATGCCATCGGCATCGAGCTCCTCGAGATCGTCGGCGGTGAGCGGCGCGAAGCCGGGAACCTGCGCGAGCGCCCGGGCGAGTGCTGCCCGGTCGTAGAGCGTCAAGCCGCCGGCGCCTTCAGGTGCTCCTGCAGGCGCGGCATCAGCTCGACCAGGTTGCACGGCCGGAAGCGGCTGTCGAGCTGGTGGACCAGGATGTCGTCCCACGCGTCGCGGCAGGCGCCGGGCGAGCCCGGCAGCGCGAACAGATAGGTGCGGCCGGCGACGCCGCCGGTGGCGCGGCTCTGGATCGTCGAGGTGCCGATCTTCTGGTAGCTGAGCCAGCGGAACAGCTCGCCGAAGCCGGTGATCTCCTTCTCGTAGACCGCGTGGAAGGCTTCGGGCGTGACGTCGCGGCCGGTTACGCCGGTGCCGCCGGTGGCGAGCACGACGTCGATCTCGGGGTCGGCGATCCAGGCGCGCAGCTGCGCCACGATCGCGTCCCGGTCATCCTTGACGATGGCGCGCCGCACCGCGCGATGGCCGCCGCCCTCGATGCGCTCGACCAGGGTGGCGCCGGATTTGTCGGTGGCGAGATCGCGGCTGTCGGAGACGGTCAGGACCGCGATGTTGACCGCAAGGAACCGCCTGGTTTCGTCAATTCCCGCCATTGCGCTCAGCCAGTGCCGTGTCGCCCAAGCGGATACCGGTATAGACCGGCATCTCGCCCTCGGCAACCTGGTCCAGGCTGTCGGTCGGCTGACCGAGCCGCAATTGATAGATCCAGAAATTGGTCAGCACGCGCTGCACCAGCTGGCGGGTCTCGGCCGACGCCAGGCTCT
>DATJNS010000478.1:0-7736 GCA_035507915.1 Candidatus Sulfotelmatobacter sp. | reverse complement strand
CGAAGCCGCTCGTGTAGACTGGCCGGCGCATGCGCGCCGCCGCCACCCCCCTCCCCACCCTCCCCCTCGGCGCGGCAGCCGAAGGCGCGAGCGCCTTCGGATGGGGGGGAGGGAGTCGGTTTGAGAGGCGGTCGGGCGTCCAATACCTTGCCCCCTCCCCCCTTGAGGGGGAGGGTTGGGGTGGGGGGTGACGCCCCCCGCCTTCCGCCCTGGCACGTTCGCGGGCGCGGGCCTGGCCTGCGTGCGCGGCGACCGGCTGGTGTTCCGCGGCCTCGGCTTCACGCTGGCGCCCGGCGCCGCGCTGGTGCTGGGCGGGCCCAACGGCAGCGGCAAGTCGAGCCTGCTGCGCCTGATGGCCGGCCTAATGGTGCCGGCCGCCGGGACCCTGACCTGGGACGGCGCTCCGGTCGACGCCGATCGCGAGGCGCAGCGCGCCCGCATCGGCTATCTCGGCCATCTCGACGCCCTCAAGCCGGCGCTCACCGTGCGCGAGACCCTGACCTTGCACGCGCGGCTGCATGGCGGGCGCGCCGACGTCGCCGCGGCGCTGGCGGCGCTCGGCGTCGCGGCGCTGGTCGACCGCCCGTGCCGCTTCCTGTCGGCCGGCCAGCGCCGACGCGTCGCGCTCGCGCGCCTGCTGGTCGCCCCGGCGCCGCTGTGGCTGCTCGACGAGCCGACCGTCGGGCTCGACGAGGCCGGGCTCGCCGCCTTCCGCGCCGCCGCGGCGACGCATCGGCGCGCCGGCGGCGCGATCGTGGCGGCGACCCACGCCGCGCTCGGCCTCGCGGATGCCGCGATCCTGACGCCGGCCGACTTCGCGCCGACCGCCGACGACGTGAGCGACCTGCTCGAGGCGGTCGCGTGAGCGCGGTCGTCGTGTCGTTCTGGGCGGTGCTGGCGCGCGACCTCAGGCTCGGGCTGCGCCATGCCTCCGACCTCGCCATGGTGGTGACCTTCTTCGTGCTCGCCGCGGTGCTGTTCCCGTTCGGCGTCGGGCCGGAGGCCGCGCTGCTCGCGCGCATCGCCGCCGGGGTCGTCTGGGTGACCGCGCTGCTCGCCGCGATGCTGTCGCTCGACCGGCTGTTCCACGCCGACTACGAAGACGGCAGCCTCGACCAGCTGGCCTTGAGCCCGGCGCCGCTCGCCGTGCTGGTGCTCGCCAAGGCGGCCGCGCACTGGCTGACCACCGGCCTGCCCTTGATCGCGGTCGCGCCGGCGCTCGGCCTGATGCTGCATCTCGACGCCGCGGGGTTCGCGCCGCTGGTGCTCGCCATGCTGGTCGGCACGCCCTGCCTCAGCCTGTTCGGGGCGATCGGCGCGGCGCTGACCCTGGGCGCGCGCCGCGGCGGCGCCCTGGTGGCGCTCCTGGTGCTGCCGCTGGTGCTGCCGGTGCTGATCTTCGGGGTCGCCGCGGTCGAGGCCGCGGTCACCGGGCTCGGCGCGCGGCCGCACCTCCTGATCCTGGGCGCGCTGCTCGCCGCGGCGCTGCCGCTGGCGCCGCTGGCCGCCGCGGTGGCATTGCGCCAGGCGCTTGAATCGGCCTAAGAAGAGCCCGGCCGCGCACGGTGCGGCGGCGCCTTGCCGCAGCGCGACCGTGCCGGCTGGCTGCCGGCCCCGACACGCGCCATCATGCCGGCCGCCGATCCCGCCGGCCGCCCGACCGGGTTGCACATTCGGCCCATCACGATGGACATGCACCGCTTCGCCAACCCCGCGCGGTTCCTCCGCATCCTGACGGCCATCCTGCCGTGGAGCGCGGGGGCGAGCCTGGTGCTGCTGCCGCTCGGCTTCTACTTCGCGCTGATCGCCTCGCCGCCCGACTACCAGCAGGGCGAAACCGTGCGGATCATGTACGTGCACGTGCCGGCGGCCTGGCTCGCCATGATGATCTACACCGTGATGGCGGCGGCGAGCGCGATCGCGCTGGTGTGGCGCCATCCGGTCGCCGAGCTGACCGCCAAGGCGGCCGCGCCGATCGGCGCCACCTTCACGGCCGTGTGCCTGGTGACCGGCTCGCTGTGGGGCGAGCCGATGTGGGGCACCTGGTGGGTGTGGGACGCCCGGCTGACCTCGGTGCTCGTGCTGCTGTTCCTCTATCTCGGCTACATCGCGCTGGTGAACGCGTTCGACGATCCGACGCGCGGCGCGCGCGCCGGCGCGGTGCTGGCGCTGGTCGGCTTCGTCAACGTGCCGATCATCAAGTTCTCGGTCGACTGGTGGAACACGCTCCACCAGCCGGCCAGCATCGTGCGCATGGGCGGCCCCGCGATCGATCCCCGCATGCTGGTGCCGCTCTTCACCATGGCGGGTGGCTTCACGGCGTTCTTCGTGACCGTGCTGATCGTGCGCGTGCGCGCCGAGCTCGCGTGGCGCCGGCTGCGCGTGCTGCGCCTCGCCGAAGCCGCGGACTGAGGCGCCGGCGATGGCGGACGTAACCTCGTTCTGGGCCATGGGCGGCTACGCCGCGTTCGTCTGGCCGGCCTACGCCATCACGGTGCTGGCGCTGGCCGGGCTGCTGATCGGCGCGCTGCGCACCTTGCGCCAGGCCGAGCGGGCGCTCGCCGCGGTCGACGGCGGCCGGGCGCGCCGGCGCGCGCCGCCCGCCTCGACGGCGGCCGGCGATCTCGTGTCGTGACCCCGCCTCGTGACCGTGCATGACGCGCAAGCGCCGCCGTCTCTATCTGCTGCTCGCCGCCATGGCGGGCCTCGCGGTGGCGACCACGCTGGTGCTGCTCGCGCTGCGCAGCAACCTCGCCTTCTTCTACTCGCCGTCCGAGGTCGCGGCGCAGCACGTGCCCGAGGCGCGGCGCTTCCGCCTGGGCGGGCTCGTCGAGGAGCACTCGGTGCATCGGCTGGATGACGGCGTGACGATCGAGTTCCGCGTCACCGACAACCGCGCGACCCTGCCGGTGATCTACAAAGGGCCGCTGCCCGATCTGTTCCGCGAGGGCCAGGGCGTGGTCGCCGAGGGCATGCTCAAGGGCGGCGTGTTCCAGGCGAGCGAGGTGCTCGCCAAGCACGACGAGAAATACATGCCGCCCGAGGTCGCCAAGGCGCTCAAGGCCGCCGGGCGCTGGAACGAAGGCGGGGGGAACGAAGGCGCGGGCACCGAAAGCACGGCAACCGGAGGCGGCAAGCCATGATCGCGGAGCTCGGCCACTACGCGTTGATCCTCGGCCTGCTGGTCGCCATGGCGCAGACGGCGCTGCCGCTGGTCGGCGCGGCGCGGCGCAACCCGCTGTTGATGGCGTTCGGCCGCACCGCGGCGGAGGCGCAGCTGCTGTGCGTCGGCTTCGCCTTCGCGGCGCTGCTGCACGGCTACATCGTCTCGGATTTCTCGATCGAGAACGTGGCGGCGAACTCGCACACCACCAAGCCGCTGATCTACAAGATCACCGGCCTGTGGGGCAATCACGAGGGCTCCATGATGCTGTGGGTGCTCGTGCTCGCGCTGTTCGGCTGCACGGTCGCCTGGTTCGGCGGCAATCTGCGCGAGACCCTGCGCGCCCGCACCCTGGCGATCCAGGGCCTGATCGGCGCCGCCTTCCTCGCCTTCATCTTGTTCACCTCCAACCCGTTCGTGCGCCTGATCCCGCCGCCGGTCGAGGGCAACGGCCTCAACCCGATCCTCCAGGACCCCGGCTTGGCGTTCCATCCGCCGATGCTCTATCTCGGCTATGTCGGCTTCTCGCTGACCTTCTCGTTCGCGGTCGCAGCGCTGATCGAGGGACGCGTCGATCCGGCGTGGGCGCGTTGGGTGCGACCGTGGACCTTGGCGGCGTGGTCGTGCCTGACGCTCGGCATCGCGATGGGGAGCTGGTGGGCCTATTACGAGCTCGGCTGGGGCGGCTGGTGGTTCTGGGACCCGGTCGAGAACGCCTCCTTCATGCCGTGGCTGGTCGGCACCGCGCTGCTGCACTCGGCGATCGTGCTCGAGAAGCGCGACGCCTTGAAGCGCTGGACCGTGCTGCTCGCGATCGTGACCTTCGCGCTCAGCCTGATCGGCACCTTCCTGGTGCGCTCGGGCGTGCTGACCTCGGTGCACGCCTTCGCGGTCGATCCGGCGCGCGGCCTCTTCATCCTGGCGTTGCTCGCGATCCTGATCGGCGGCTCGCTCGTGCTCTACGCGCTGCGCGCGCCGACGCTCGAGGCCGGCGGGCTGTTCGCGCCGATCTCGCGCGAGGGCGCGCTGGTGCTCAACAACCTGCTGCTGTCGAGCGCGGCCGCGACGGTGTTCATCGGCACGCTCTATCCCTTGTTCCTCGACGCGCTGGGCGGCGGCACGGTGTCGGTCGGACCGCCCTACTTCAACGCCACCTTCGTGCCGATCATGAGCGGGCTCGTCATCGTCATGGCGATCGGCCCGCTGCTCGCCTGGAAGCGCGGCGATCTTCGGGGCGCGCTGCAGCGCCTCTGGGTCGCGCTGGCGGCCGGCGTCGCGGTCGCGCTGGTCGCCTGGAGCCTGTCGCGCGGCGGTCCCGTGCTCGCGGTGCTGGGGCTCGGGCTCGCGGCCTGGCTGATCGTCGGCTCGCTGGTCGCGCTCGGCGAGCGTCTGCTCGCCGCCGGCATGCGCGACGTGCTCCGGCGCGCGCTCCGCCTGCCGCGCTCGAGCTGGGGCATGACGGTCGCCCATGTCGGCATGGGCATCTCGATCATCGGCATGACGGGGTCGCTGTGGTCGAGCGAGATCCTGCAGGCGGTGCATCCGGACGAGACGGTCTCGATCGCCGGCTACGATCTCAAGCTCGAGGGCGCGCGTCGCGTGCAGGGGCCGAACTACGTCGCCGACCAGGCGGTGTTCGCGGTGTCGCGCGGCGGCGTCCCGCTCGGCCACATGACACCATCGAAGCGGCTCTACGACGCGCCGCGCCAGGCGACCACCGAGACGGCGATCCGCACCACCGGCCTCGCCGACCTCTACATCGCGCTCGGCGATCCCGACGACAAGGGCGGCTGGGGCGTGCGCATCTACCACAACGTGCTGGTGCCGTGGATCTGGGGCGGCGCCGTCGTCATGATGCTGGGCGGGCTGCTGTCGCTGAGCGACCGGCGCTTCCGCATCGGCGCGCCGGCGCGCCGCCGCAGCGCGCTCGCGGGAGACGCGGTGACGCCTTGAAGCGTCTCCTGACCCTGCTGCCGCTCGCGCTGTTCGCCGTGGTGGTCGGTTTCGCCGCGCTGCAGCTCGCCGAGCAGCGCGATCCCCACATCCTGCCGTCGGCGATGATCGACAAGCCGGCGCCGGCGTTCGACCTGCCGGCGCTGCTCGACGACAAGCCGGGGCTGGCGCGCGCCGACCTCGCGGGTGGCCCGCTGCTGGTCAACTTCTTCGCGTCGTGGTGCGTGCCGTGCCGGATCGAGCATCCGCTCCTGACGCGCATCGCCGGCGAGGGCGTGCGCATCGACGGCATCGATTACAAGGACAAGCCGGACGACGCCAAGCGCTGGCTCGCCGAGCTCGGCGACCCGTACCGCCGGCTCGCGGTCGATCGCGACGGCCGCGTCGCCATCGACTTCGGCGTCTACGGCGTGCCCGAGACCTACGTGATCGACCGCACCGGCAAGATCCGCTACCGCCAGGTCGGCCCGATCACGCCGGACGATCTCGCGCACACGATCCGGCCGCTGCTCGCGGAGCTGGCGAAATGAGGCGTGCGTCCCGGTTCGGCGCTTTGCTCGCGCTCGTGCTGCTGTCGGTGCCGGTGTTCATGCACGCGGCCGCCGCGCTGGCGCCCGACGAGCAGCTCGCCGATCCGGTGCTCGAGGCGCGGGCGCGCGCGCTGTCCAAGGAGCTGCGCTGCCTGGTGTGCCAGAACGAGTCGATCGACGACTCCAACGCCGACCTGGCGCGCGACCTGCGCCAAATCGTGCGCCAGCGCCTGGTCGCCGGCGACAGCGACGACGCGGTGAAGCGCTATCTGGTGGCGCGCTACGGCGACTTCGTGCTGCTCGACCCGCCGGTCAAGGCCAAGACCTACGCGCTGTGGTTCGGACCGGCGCTGGTGCTGGCGCTGGGCGGGCTCGGCGTGCTCGTGTTCCTGCGCCGGCGCAGCGGCCCGGCACCGGCCGCGCCGCCGCCGCTCGACGCCGACGAGCAGCGCCGGCTCGCGCAGCTGCTCGATCCCGAGGGGCGCGCGCGATGATCTGGCTCGCGCTCGGGGCGCTGACCGTGCTCGTCGCCGGGCTGTTGGTGCGGCCGCTATGGTGGCGCGCCCGCCGGCGCGCGCCCGGCGCGGCGCCCGAGGTCGCCTTCTATCGCGACCAGCTCGCCGAGATCGAGCGCGACGTCGCGCTCGGCGCCCTGACGGCGGAGCAGGCCGGCGCCGCGCGCCTCGAGGTGCAGCGTCGCCTGCTCGCCGCCGCGCCGACGCTCGAGCGGCCGCAGCCCGCGCCGGGACTGGCGTGGGGACCGCGGCTCGGCCTGGCGCTGCCCCTGGTCGCCATCCTGGCGGCGGGCGCGCTCGGGCTCTATCTCGAGCTGGGCTCGCCCGATGCCGTCCACGTCGCCGCCGCGCCGCATCCCGAGTCCGGCGATCCCAAGGAGTTCGTCCGCCTGGTCGAGCAGCTGCAGGCCAAGCTCAAGGACAACCCGCGCGACATCGACGGCTGGATCCTGCTGGCGCGCTCGCTGCGCACGCTCGACCGGCTGCCCGAGGCCGCCGAGGCCTTCATGCGCGCGCTCGCGCTGTCGGGCGGCAGTCCCGAGATCGCCGCCGCGTACGGCGAGCTCCTGATCGAGATCGCGCAGGGCACGGTGACGCCGGAGGCCCTCGACCTGTTCCATCAGGCGTTGGCGCGCGATCCCACGGAGCCGCGCGCGCGCTTCTATGTCGGGCTCGCCAAGGCGCAGAGCGGCGACACCAAGGCGGCGATCGACGACTGGAGCGCGATGCTGCGCGATGCGCCGCCCGACGCGCCGTACATCGCGGCCGTGCGTCAGCAGATCGCCGAGACGGCGCAGTCGGCCGGTCTGCCGGCGCCGGCGATCGCCAGCGGCCCGCCGCCAGCGGAATCCGGACCGTCGCCGCAAGGCGGGCCGAGCGCTGCCGACATGGCGGCGGCCGCCAACATGTCGCCCGAGGATCGCCAGAAGATGATCCGCGGCATGGTCGACGGGCTGGCGGCGCGCCTCAAGACCCAACCCGACGACGTCGGCGGCTGGCTGCGCCTGGCGCGCGCCTACAGCGTGCTCGGCGAGCCCGACCGCGCCAAGGACGCGCTCGACCAGGCGGCCCAACACACACCGCCCGACGCGCCCAACGCCGCCGATGTGCGCGCGCAGATCGCCGCGTTCGCCGAGTCGGCCGGCCTTCCGTCGCCGGTGCCCGCGCCGGCCGCGCCGCCGTCCGCTTCGACGCCGCGCGGTTCGACGCCTCCCGGGCCGAGCGCCGCCGACATGGCCGCGGCCGCCAACATGTCGCCCGAGCAGCGCCAGCAGATGATCCACGGCATGGTCGACGGGTTGGCGGCGCGCCTGAAGGACAATCCCAAGGACGTCGACGGCTGGCTGCGCCTGGCGCGCGCCTACGACGTGCTCGGCGAGCCCGGCCGCGCCAAGGACGCGCTCGCCCAGGCGGCCCAGCAGGCGCCGGCGCGGATCGACGTGCTGACCGCCTACGCCCAGGCGCTCTACACGCCCGAGAAGGCGGCCGACAAGCCGCCGCCCGAATATGTCGCGGTGATGCGCCGGATCCTCGCGCTCGAGCCGACCAACGCGCAGGCCATGTGGTTCGTCGCCA
>DATJNS010000477.1:0-15337 GCA_035507915.1 Candidatus Sulfotelmatobacter sp. | reverse complement strand
TGGACCTACGTGCGCGACGATCGGCCATTCGCCGGGTCGGCGCCGCCGGCGGCGCTGTTCTATTACTCGCGCAACCGTCGCGGCGAGCACCCGCAGGGCCATTTGGCCCGATGGAAGGGCATCCTGCAGGCCGACGCCTATGGCGGCTACGACGCGCTCTACGAAGCCGGCCGAAGTTATGGGCCAATCCTTCAAGCGACGTGCTGGTCGCACGGCCGGCGCAAATTCTTCGAGTTGGCGGATATCGCCGAGGCGGCTCGCCGCAAGGCGCGCGGCAAGAGCGGCGTCGTCTCGCCGATCGCTTTGGAGGCGGTGAAGCGCATCGACGCCCTGTTCGACATCGAGCGCGCTGCCAACGGCCTCTCCGCCACCGAACGGCTGGCCGTTCGTCAGAATCAAAGCGCGACGCGCATCACCGAGCTGGAGATCTGGATGCGCGAGCAGCGCGCCAAGCTCTCGCGCCACGACCCCGTGGCTAAGGCGCTCGACTACATGCTCACGCGGTGGACGGCCTTTACCCGCTTTCTCAGCGACGGTCGGATCTGCCTGACCAACAATGCGGCCGAGCGAGCGTTGAGGGGGCTGGCTCTTGGCCGAAAGTCATGGTTGTTCGCCGGTTCCGACCGCGGCGGTCAGCGCGCCGCGCTCATGTACAGTCTGATCGTCACCGCCTTATGCCGCGCGCGGCATAAGGCGGTTTATGCCGCCCGCCGAACTATGCCGAACGGCCTCATTTGCCACGGGATTCGTTTGAACTGGCGCGCGATGGATTCGGCATAGTTCTTCTGTTCTCCGCTCTCGATAGCGGAGGACGGGATGATGGTTGCAGAGGAGTACTTGGTCAGGAGCCGGCTGTTCGGGCGCCTGAAGAGCAGCCCGCACGGGCGGCTCGTTGAGCTTTACGCTGCGCGGCTCGCCAAAGAGGGGCTCGCTCGCCACGGCACGTGGCGGTGCCTCAACTTGGTTGCCGGTCTTCTGAGCTGGATCGCCAGACGCCACTCGCGCCTGATCGATCTCGATGAACGCACGGTCGAGAGCTACCTCCGGCACCGATCGGGCAGGCAGTCCATCCAGCCGGGCGACCGGGCGGCGCTGAAGCGGCTGCTGTCGGTGCTGCGCGCAGCGGGCGCGATCGCACCGGCGGCACCGCTGCCGATCACGCCGCAGGACCAGGTATTCGAGGAGTTCGGCCATTATCTGCGCAGTGAACGCGGCCTGACGCCGAAGTCCGTCATCCGCCACCTACCGGTCATCCGCCGGTTCCTGCATGAGGTATGTCCTGCCGGCGCCGGCGACCTCGGCAAGATCAGGCAGGAGGAGATCACCCGCTACATCGAGCGCCACGCCAGGGACAGGAGCGCGGAATCCGGGAAAGCGATGTGCTGGTCGCTGCGTGCGTTTCTCCGATACCTCCATCACAAAGGGTTGACCCCGCTTCCTCTGGCCGGCTGCGTGCCCTCCATCAGGCGATGGAAGCTCGCGAGCCTGCCGACCTATCTGTCTGCCGCGCAGGTTCAGAAGGTCCTCGATGGCTGCGATCGAACGACGGCGTTGGGGCGGCGGGACTACGCCATCTTGATAATGCTGGCCAAGCTCGGCCTGCGAGCCAACGAGGTCGCGACCCTCACCCTGGATGATATCGACTGGCGGTCCGGCGAGATGCTTGTTCGCGCCAAGGGGCGACGGCGAGCGCGGATGCCGCTGCCTCCAGACGTCGGCGCAGCTGTCGTTACCTACTTGCGTAATGGTCGCCCGACGTCATCGTGCCGCCGGCTGTTCCTGCGCACGCCGGCACCGAACGTCGGCTTTGCATCCGGGTGCGCGATTACGATGATTGCCAAGACCGCTCTGGAGCGCGCCGGCATTCGCGGCTACGCCCACCAAGGAGCCCACATCTTCCGACACAGCCTTGCCACCGAGCTCCTCCGGTCTGGTGCGACCTTGTCGGAGATCGGCCAGCTGCTGCGACACGAGAGCCATGACACGACGCGCATCTACGCGAAGGTGGATATCGAGGCGCTCCGGAGACTGAGCCTGCCATGGCCGGGAGCCGTGCAATGACCGGCCTGCGATCCGCACTCGAGCGGTATCTGAGCATGCGCCAAGGGCTTGGATACAAGTACCATCATCAAGCGCGTCGGCTCACCGACTTCGTCTCCTTCATGGAGAAGCGCAAAGCCACGACCATCACCACGAAGCTGGCCGTGGCCTGGGCGACATCGCCGCCCGATCGGCGTGCATCCTGGGCGTTGCGATTGACGGATGTGCGCGGCTTCGCGCGCCATGTCGCGAACATTGATCCGGAGACGGAGGTGCCGCCTGCCGGGATGTTGCCGCGCCTCAAGCGCGCCAAGCCCTATGTCTACAGCGATATGGAGATCAACGCGTTGCTGGCGGCGGCGCTGGCCCTGCCGCCTGCGAGCGGGCTGCGACGATGGACCTACCACCATCTGTTCGGGTTGATCGCCGTCACAGGCATGCGCCTGTCCGAGGCGATAGGGCTGCAGTGCAGCGACGTCGACCTCGACGAGGGCGTCCTGACGGTTCGGCAGAGCAAGTTCGGCAAGTCGCGCCTCGTACCCCTGCATCGGACGACCCGCGACGCTCTGCTCAGCTACGCCGAGCGGCGTGACGCTCACCTTCGATCGGGCCGCAGCCCGCACTTCTTCGTGGCCGAGCGCGGCGGTCGATTGCTGCATCAGTACGTTCATCGTGTCTTCTGGCGCCTGTCTCGCGAGATCGGTTTGCGCCGTCCGGGCGACCACGCCGGGCCTCGCGTGCACGACTTCCGACATCGCTTCGCCATTCGGACGCTCCTCGGCTTGTATCGCGAGGGGATCGATGTCGAGCAGCAGCTCCCGGTGCTTTCCACTTACCTCGGCCACGCCTGCGTCCGCGATACCTATTGGTACCTCTCGGCCTGTCCGGAGTTGATGGAAGGGGCCGCGCAGCGCCTCGATCGACGCTGGCAGGTCGCGCCATGAATCCGAGCTGCACCGTCGCCACGCTGATAGAGCGCTACTTCACCGAGCGGCTCATGCGTCAGCGCAACGTCAGCGCCAACACGATCGCGTCCTACAGGGACACGTTCCGGCTGCTGTTCACGTTCGCACAGGCGCGGCTCCGGAAGCCGCCGTCGGCCCTGGCCCTCGACGATCTGGAAGCGCCTTTCATCAGCGCGTTCCTCGCCGATCTGGAGACGAAGCGGGGCGCCAGCGCCAGGACGCGCAACTTGCGCCTGACGGCCATTCGCTCCTTCTTCCGGTTCGCATCCTTCGAGGAGCCAGCCCGTAGCGCGCTTATCCAGCGGGTCCTCGCGATACCGAGCAAGCGCCACGACAAGCGTCAGCTGCACTTTCTGACCCGGCCCGAGATCGAGGCTATCCTTGAGGTTCCCGATCGCACAACGTGGCTCGGACGCCGCGATCATGCCTTGCTGCTGGTCGCGGCCCAGACCGGCTTGCGCCTCTCCGAGCTGATCAGCCTCGACAGGGACGCTGTCCATCTCGGTACCGGCGCACATGTACGGTGCGTCGGCAAAGGGCGAAAGGAACGATGCACGCCGCTGACCTCCCACGCGCGGGCCGTCCTCCAGGCGTGGCTGAAGGAACCGACGCGCCGCGGCGCGACCGCGCTGTTCCCGAACGTGCACGGGGGCAGGCTCAGCGCCGACAGCGTTCAGGCGCTCCTGGCCAAGCATGTGCGTGTCGCCAGCAAGACATATCCATCATTGGCGTCCAAGCAGGTGTCGCCGCACGTGCTGAGGCACAGCGCCGCCATGGAGCTGCTGCAAGCCGGTGTCGACTGTTCCGTGATCGCGCTATGGCTCGGTCATGAGTCGATCGAAACGACTCAGACCTATCTGCATGCCCATCTCGCACTTAAGGAAGCAGCCCTGGCGAAGCTCAAGCCGTACGAACGTGGCAAGCGAACTCGCTTCCAGCCGACTGACCGCCTGCTGGCCTTTCTTGAGGCGCTGTAAGAGGACAGACTATGCCGAATGGAACTGGGGTGATGTCGGCTCGAATGGCCGCAAGTGCGGGCAAACCATGGGTTGCTCCCAGAGCCGTTCGGCATAGTTCGGCGGGCGGCATAAACCGCCAAGCTCAACGACGTCGACCCGCAGGCTTGGCTCGCCGATGTGCTGCGGCGGATCAACGATCATCCGGCCTCGCGACTCGACGAGCTACTGCCCCGGAACTGGAAAGCGCAGTCTGCCACAATCGCCGCATGAACCGAGGCCGATACGACCACGACGAGCTGCGGCACGATCCGGTGATGGCGGTGCTGGCGGGCAAGCTGGCGGCGGGCCGGGAAGGGTGCGCGGCGGTCGCGGGCAAGAGCACGTTGAACCGGCTGGAGCTGAGCCGTGAGGAGCCGACGTGCGACCACAAGGTCAGCTACGACGGGGCGGCGATCGAATTGATTGGCACGTGCCATCATTCGCCTCGCGGAAGATAGGGAATAGCCGGCGTGGAGTCGATCGGGCTCAATTCGGCTTGATGTTGGCCGCTCGGATCACCTTGCTCCACCGCTCGGTATCTTCGACGATGAACCTACCGAATCCGGCAGGCGAGTTTGCAAACGGCTCGACGCTCGCATCGACGAGCCGCGCTTTGAACGTCGGATCGGCGAGAGCGGCATTAACTTGCTCATTGAGAATTGCAATGATCTCCGGCGGCGTGTTCGCGGGGGCGCCGATGCCATTCCATCCGATCGCTTCATAACCAGGCACGAAGTCGCGGATGGGCGGGACATCCGGCAGCACGTCCGTTCGTGTGGCGGTCGTTACGCCAAGCGGCCGCAGCTTGCCGGCCCTGATATGACCAATCGATGAAGCGACAGGATCGAAGAGGACCTCAACCCGACCGTTCATGAGATCGGGAAACGCCGCACCTGCGCCGCCATAGTGCACCGTCGTCAGGGCGACGCCCGCCATCATTTCGAACAGCTCGCCATAGATGTGTTGGCCGCTCCCCGGGCCGGCCGTCGCCAGACGGAGCCGGCCCGGGTTGGCCTTGGCATAGGCGATGAACTCGAGAACGGTCTTGGCCGGGACCGCCGGACCCACCTCCATGACGAAAGGCACACGGCCGATGCTCGCAACCGGCGCGATGTCGCGGATGAAATCGAAACCGAGCTTGGCGTAAAGCGACGCATTGAAGGCATTGTTCGCGGAGACCAGAAGCAGCGTATAACCGTCGGGTGCCGCGCGCGTCGCTACCTCGGTGGCGATGTTGCTGCTGGCGCCCGGCCGGTTCTCGACGATGAAAGGCTGGCCGAGCCGCGCCGACAACCATTGGCCGGCCAGCCGTGCCATGGCGTCAACGATGCCGCCCGGCGGAAAGCCGGCAATCAGATGCACCGGCCGCGTCGGATAGGCTAGCGCGCTGGCGGTCCGCGACACCGCCGAGAGAGCGGCGGCGCTCGACGCCAGCTTAAGAAATCGACGGCGCGGAAGGTTCATGTTGCCTCCACTGTCGTCGTATCATGCGCGCCAGGAGATTTGACCGACATTCCCCGGATGGTCGCGGCAATCTCCGCCTGATTGCCCGGCGTCGGTGCGACGAACGGTCCGGACTCGACGGATGCTCCGCCGCTGACGCCTCCCGGCTTCCCCGCCGTGTCAGCGCAGCATCTCGGAGGAGCCAGCGCCAGGATTCGGGCACGAAGGAACTGTCGGGTTTCCGCATCCACGCTATAGACGCGGAGGCTGCGAAGGGGCCGAGTGAATAGGGCTCGATAGATTTGGCGCAGATAGACCGAAGCGACCTCCGGTGCCTTGGCACGAATGCTGTTTCGAAAATGATTTGGCGCGCCGGCAACGAGACGCTTCTCGTCCTCGCATTCGAAATCGACCATATTCATGTCCTGACTTGGAGCCTCCCGATGGCCCCTATCGAGATCGTCATCGCCACTGGCATTATCGGCGGCGCCGTTGGCGCGGTCGTCAACCTAGTCGTGACGGTGCGGCGAGGCCTGCGGAACCACCGCGAACTCTCCCGGCATCCTCCTCCAGTCGGGATTACGATCATTGACGACCAGACCGGCGCGTCGCGGACCTTGGTCCCGACCCCGGTTACGGGCCGCCGATGCAGTCCATAGTCACCGCTCGTTCTCCTCGGCAATCAGGCTCGACTGTACCGCGGAGGGCCTTAGTGTGAATCGGCGTCGAAGTTTGACCCCAATCGGGGGCAAACAGCATGCGGATTCACACCCGCCAGGCGGGTGGGTATTTCGCCCTCACCTTTTTGTGTGTCCTGTCGGCGAATTTCTCCGTGCGGTCAGACACGCCGAGGGAGCGCCACCTTGGGAGGCTCGACAAAAGGGGGGTGAGGGGCGGTGTCTGTCCGACCGTCGACACGGTCGGCCCGGCGTTGGCGGGTCGTGTGCGGGCCGCCGGACACCCCATCCCAACGCCTTCTGATCGGCGCGTGATCGCGTTCGCCACCCACGGCTTGGTGCCCGGCGATCTCAACGGTCTGACGCAACCGGCCTTGGCGCTGTCGGCGCCGCAGGTTGATGGCGACGGACTGTTGACCATGGACGAGGTGTTGGGCCTCAAGCTGAACGCCGATTGGGTCATGCTGTCAGCGTGCAACACGGCGGCAGGCAAGGGCGCCGGCACGGAGGCGCTGTCGGGACTCGGCAGAGCCTTCTTTTACGCCGGCACGCGCGCCCTGCTGCCGTCGAACTGGCCGGTCGAGACGCGCTCGGCGCGCCTGCTAACCATTGACCTGTTCCACCGGCAGGCGAAAGATCCGGGCCTGACCCGCGCCGAGGGGCTGCGCCGAGCGGAGCTCGCCCTGGTCGACGGGCCGGGCTTCATGGACCGGGCGAGTGGCAAGACCGTGTTCAGCTACGCGCATCCGATCTTCTGGGCGCCGTTTTCGCTGGTCGGCGACGGCGGGTGAGAAGCACCATGACGGGCACCATGGCGAAGCGGCGACAATGGGTTGTGCTGGTCGGAGCGCTGCTCGGGCTCGTGATCGCTCTGCCCGCGGACGCCGCGCACATCCAGGTCATTTACGTCGGCGCATACAATTGCGCGCCATGCAAGGAGTGGGAACTGTTCAGCGAGCCGGCGTGGGAGAAGACGCCCGAGGCGAAGCAGGTCGAACTGCGCAAGATCAAGGTGCCATTCTTCACCGAGACGGGCTCCGACAGCGCGTGGCCCGAAGACCTGCGCTGGGTACGCGACCGCACCAACGCCCGCTCGGGCACGCCGCGCTTCATCGTTGTGGTCGACCACCGGATCGCCGGCACGGCGTTCGGCACCAACGGCTGGAGCCAGCGTGTCGTGCCGCTGATCGCGCGACTGGTGGCCAATCAGGCGGCGGCGCGGACGCAGGCGGCCGCTCCCGACTACGACGACGGTGAGATGCCCGCGGCGCGGGACTGATGCTGGGCGCCGTTCGCGCTGCTCGGTGACGGCGGCTGGGATGAGAGTCCCGCCGCAGATCAGTTCAGCAGTTCAGCATCGATTCTCAGGTTTCCGACCGATATCGAGCTGGGTGTCATGGGGCTTCAGTTGTGATGGTGTGATTGAGAGCCGGCGAGGTCCGTCGACGGCCACCCCGATTAGCAGGAACGCGCTTGTGCCGTGGCGCAAACGATCGATCTTCTCGGCATCGACCTGGGCGAGTTCGTGGCCAAACCAGACGGCTGGCAAACCTCGACCGGCTAGCGTCCGCGCTTGGGGGCTACGCCGAGCAGATCCATCGCCGACAAGGTCGGCTCGAACACCAGGCGGCAGATGCGGCCGTCGCTCGCGATCACCTTGGCGTCGTGGGCTCGCAGCATCGCGCCGTCGCCGGCGAACACCACGCGCTCGCCTCGTTTCACGGGCACCGGTTTGCCGAACTCGAGCGCAGCGCCGCTGCGCGAGATGTCGCGTACGGTCGCGGACAGCAGGTGGTCGGCGATGTTGAGCGTCGCTGGCAGGGTCACGGCGACCCGTTGAAAGCGTCGGCGATCGTCGTACGTTTCGATACCCTCGGGGGTTTTCTGCCGGTCGACGAGGGAAGCAGGCAACGGCGTCACGGCCATTCGCCGATGGTGTCGGCGGTCGTCGTGCATCAGTCGATGTCCTCATCGTCCCGTTCGCGCGGTACCATTATGACGAACGGCCAGGGCAAAGTGTTCGCGTTTTTGCGAAAAGATTTTTATAACACCGTCAGGTGAGCGTGACCGCGACGCCGTGTCGCGCGGTTGGCACGTCGTCAATCCATCGCTGCGAGGCGTTCGCCGGGGCACTTCGTTGACTCCATGCGCCGCACTCCGACCGATCAGCGGGGAGGTTCTCCGTTGGCGAGGATACGCTGCAACGTGCGGCGGTGCATGCGCAGGCGTCGTGCCGTGTCGGACACATTGCCACCCGACTCTTCCAGGACCTTGCGTATATGCCGCCAGCGGACCTGCTCGGCCGCTAGCGGCGCGTCGATCGGCGGCGGAAGCGGTTCACGCTGCGACAGCAGTGACGCCGCGATCGCCTCGACGCTGATCGTTTTGGGAAAGCAGTCGACGCCGCCCGCCTTTATCGCAGAAACAGCGATCGCCGGGGTGCCGTAGCAGCTGCAGATGACGATCCGAGTCTTGGGATGCGCCGCGTGAATGGCTCCGACCACCTCGAGCCCGTTCTCAGCGCCCAAGCGCACCTCGACGAGGGCGTAATCAGGCTCCTCCTGCGCGATCGCGGTTAGGCTGTCGGCGATATTCGACGCGACGCGAACCTCGAAGCCGCGCGCGCGCATCTCCTCGGCGAGGCGCGCGGCCGCAATCTCGTCATGGTCCACGATCAGCAGGCGCCGGCGCGCGACGCCGGGAGTCGGTCGGTCCTGACTTACCGTGATGTCGTGCATGCATATCCCCCGTAGCTCGATCGTGCCTCCGCCCGGGGCGTAGCCGGCGAGTCGACGAGCGCGATAACCGGCCGTTCTAGTTGTTTCGCCCTCCGCTCCCCGGTTGATTACGAGATTTTGTAGGGTAACGCATAGTAGGGGCAGTGAGATGCTGGTAAACCGCCTGTGCTATGCTGCATACGCTGCTTGATGTAGCCTGAACACCTAGGCTGACCTGCTCGTCGTGCTCATCACTGATCAGCCGCTCGGTTGTGGCCGTAAGAGGCCTTCGGCGTATGGCGCGCGATCTTTGAAGGTGCGGCGTTGGCTCTCTCGATCGTGCCGCCATATCCGGTGGCGGCACAGAACAGGCGATAAGGCGTTACCGAATACCAGACGAGGTGACTATTCCGCTAAGAATTAAGCCCAGCGACGCGAGTAGCCAAGTTGTCGAGCAACAGGCTGCCCATCTGGAGGCCGGTGTCCCCACCGTGGAGCGTCTCCACTCCTAAGCGGCCACGCGCTTCAGAGGTGAACGCGCCGCGGCGAGCAACGCCGTCATTCGGCGCAGCCGTTCACACGAACCGCCCTCTCGATGCATCGCTTCGCGGCTTCGGCGGGCGGAACTCTTGGTCAGGGAACGGCGAGGCCTCCGGCACCTTGATCACGATCATACGCTGGTTGGCGGCCTGGTGGCAGGCGTTGCATGCTACCGTAAGCTGGCGGTAGGCGGTCGCGAAGCGCGTGGCGTCGGCGGCCTTGACCGCCTGTGCGAGCGCCGCAAGCGGCTCCTTGGTGAGCGAGTTGATCATCCCGCCGACCGGCATCGAGCGCCATTGCGGCCACGCGCGCGCGGCGCGCTCAAACGCTTCCTCGAGCTCGTGAAGCTCGTAGTTCGCATAGACCCAGTTCTGCTCACGTCCAACGAGCCCCAGCATCGTGTGGCGCGGTTGCACTGTCATGGTCATCAGGTCGCCCAGGCCGGGGCGATAGGATTGAGGCGCCGGCGCCGGCAATTGGGCGGCGCCGGCGATCGGCAACGCTAGGGAACCCAGCAGCACCGCGCGTAGCACGAAGCTGGTCATGGTCCTGATTCCGCCCAATCAAACAGATACAAGGCCATAAGAACTGGCACGGCTATTGGATCCCTTTCGAATGAACGCGTTTCCTTGCGGCCTACCTTGCGACGACCAGCGTTAAAAAGTCGCCTTGTGAGGGAAGCCTTGGAGATCGATCATCACCTCATGACTTCGATCGAGCGTAAGGACGGTGCGCCGCGGCGCACGCGTCTGATTTGGTTGATCTGGCTTGTCGCACTCGGCGGCACGGGCGCGCTCGGCTGGCTAATCAGCGATCTCGTCAGTCCGGGCGGCGGGGTACTGCTGTCGCGCGTGCAGAGCATCGCGGTGCCGCCGATCGGCGGTCCGTTCAGCCTGATCGACGACTCCGGCAAGCCGCGCACCGACGCCGATTTCCACGACCGCTTCATGCTGGTCTATTTCGGCTACACGCACTGCCCGGACGCGTGTCCGACGGCCCTGCAGGACATCGCGGATGCGCTCGCCAAGCTCGGGCCCGCGGCCAACCAGATCGTGCCGATCTTCATCACGATCGATCCCGATCGCGATACGGTACGGTACCTGAAGGGCTATGCGGAGCAGTTCGATCCGCGCTTCGTCGCACTGACCGGCCCGGACGATCAGGTCGCCGCTGCCGCGAAGGCCTATAGCGTCTATTACCGCAAGGCGGACGACAAGCCTGACTACCTGATGGAGCATACATCGATCGTCTATCTGATGGGGCGCGACGGCAAATTCCTGACCCAGTTCTCCCATGAGACGACACCCGACCAGATGGCCGCCACGCTGAGCAAGTATCTGCGTTGAAGGGGCGCGCGGCCTGATCATCGCGGCGTCCGCCACGGTGCCGCTTGGACCCGGTGCAGTCAGTGATGCGAACGCCCCCAGGTAACCAGGCAGCGCGATCGCCGCGCGGCGATCGCCGTCCTGTGACGAATCCCTCAATGGCTGCCGTGACCGAGCGCGGTCATCTCATGGCTGAGCGACATTTTGGCGCATATCTTCCATCATCCCGCGCGGAAAGCGTTCGTGGGCCACCGATGAAAGGGGTGTTGCGACAGTGCGCGGGGGCACCCGCGCACTTGGACGATTTCAGGTGATCAGGCCCGCGGCGTAGGCTAGGCCGGTGCAGACGACCGTCAGGACGATGATCACAATCAGCGTGACGCGATGTTCGGCTTCTCGCTCGCTAGGCGCCATCGACGCATCAGCGTCCCGGCTCGGAGAATGTGGCACGATGAGACCCTCCTAAATCCTCTGGCGCGCAGCCTCACGCGGGGGCGCGACAAAAGGCCGAGCGCGCCTCGATCGAGGCCGAGTTACGCTCATTGAGGAGCTTTGGCTCCTGTTCTCAGGTAACTTGGCCCCGCCCGCCAGCGGCGGGGCTTCTTTGTCGGCTCGCTGACTTCGGTATCGTCGCGATCAGGCGACGACCAGATCCGAGACGAGAGCCTTGCCTTTCGTCTCCGGGCCCAACAGCAGCGACACGATGAAGCTGACGGCGGCAACTACGGTGCCGACCAACATCGGAATCGCGAAACCGAGCTGCCACGACGTCGCGAAATAGGCGAGGAGCGGCGCCACCAGTCCGCCCCAGATCGCTCCCTGGTGATAGCAGAAGGCGCTTGCCGTCGCCCGGACCTCGGTCGGGAACCGCTCGGCGAGATAGCTCGGCATCTGACCGTACATGCCGCCGCTGCCCGCCGCCCCTTGGATCATGAACGCGCCTGCGATCACCGCGAAGCTGGTGCTGAGCAAGTAGAGCGGCGCCAGCGGGATCGCGACGATGGCCGGCAGGATCATTGCCCAGCGCCGTCCGATGCGGTCGGCTACCCAGCCCCAAGAGGAACTTGCGATGAACCCAATCAGGTTGGCGATAGCGATCGGCGTGGCAATCAGCCCCGGGCTCAGATGAAGATCCTGTTGGAGATGGGTGGCGAAGAGGGCGTTGATCGAGTAGTAGACGACGAAACCGCTCCCCATCCACCAGCATGCGCTCAGGGTGTTGCCGATCATGCCGCGCTTGAAGATGTGCAGCAGCGGTACACGCACTTCGCGCTTCTCGGCGCGCTGTCGGCGACGGTTCTCGACCCACACCGCCGGCTCCTTGACGAAGATGCGCACATAGATGATCGCGAGCGCTGGGAGGATGCCGATCCACAGCAGGCCGCGCCAGCCGATCGAGTCGTAGAGCAGCCCGTAGGCCGCACTCGAAAGCAGGAACCCGAGGCCCCAGGATCCTTGCAGCACGCCGCTCATGAAGCCGCGCGAGCATATCGGCCAGGTCTCCATCGCCAACGCCGCCCCGGCCGGCCATTCGGCACCCATGCCGATGCCGAGCAACGCGCGGAACAACAGAAGAAACCAGAAGGTGGGCGAGAACCCGGCGATGAAATTGCAGACCGAATACCAGGCGATGGAGATCATCAGCGGCGCTTTTCGACCCACGCGATCGGCGAGCCAGCCGTTTGCGACGGCGCCCAATAGGCGCATCCAGAGCGTGACGGTGAAGACGATCGCCACCGCGGTGATCGGGACTCCGAACTCTAGCATCCAGCGGTGCAAGCGACCAGCCGTCCCCTTCGATCTCTGACCAGCAACGGGCCGCCCTACGTCGGGTGTTCGCGCACGCTGGCCGGGAGCGGGCGAGGTGCTTGCGTCTCTGGACGGCTGCGGGCCCTTCTACTTCGATGCGGTGAGCCAGATTCGCATGGATCGCTAGTCGCGCGGTCGCGTGGCTTCGGTCGGCGACGCGCGTTTCTGCGCTTGGCTGCTCGCCGATCAGAGTGCCGCTCAGCGCCCGCACGTTCGGCCGTTGGTTCGCGCCGCAAATCGAGCTCGCATCCGGCTGCGCAACACGATCACGCGCGAGGTCGGTGCGCCGGGCTTGCCTGATCTCGTGATGCGCCGGCTGGTCGGCGACCGCCTTGAGCTGGCTCCATACCGCGATTGTCGAACTGGCGCGGTCGCTTACCCCGCGTAAGGCTTGATGCTGTCGGCGACCGAATCGGCAATATGTTCTTTGCTAATCACGCCGACGACCGTGTCGGCACGAGGCGATCCGTCGCCTTTGACCACGACTGCCATGACGCCGTCCTCACGCCAGAGGTGCGTGATCACGTCGAACGCCGTGTCCTCCGCGCGCGCGATGATGTAGTTCGACTGCGCGACGTCGCCTAGTGTGATGCCGATGTGCGCGTCGGCCAGGCCTCGGCGCAGACCCGTATTCACCCGCAGAACGCCGGATATCTCATCGCCGCGATAGACGACGATGTGCTTGAGCGCGGCGCCCTGCTGGTCCTTCAGGAAAAGCGAGAACGGCACCTCAGCGCCGAGGACCAGGACATCGCGGTCCATGATCTCGCTGGCGTGGCGAACCAGGAACATGTTGGCGTGCATCGCCTTGGGGATGAAGTGCCGCCGACTGACGAGCTTGATCGTGTAGATGTTCTCGCGTGACAGCAAGCGGCGGATGCCGATGCTGAGCGCGACCGCGACAATCATGGGCATGACGATGTCGTAGTCACGGGTCATCTCGAAGATCATGGTGACCGCGGTCATCGCCGCGCCCGTCGCGCCGCCGACCATCGCCGCCATGCCAACTATCGCGAAATCCGGCAAGCTCACGTGCGCGTCGGGGGCCAGCAGCGCGGCGCAAGATCCAAGCGCGCCGCCCAGGGTCGCTCCCATGAACAGGGACGGCGAGAAGATGCCGCCGGACGAGCCCGAGCCCAGGCTGACCGCCGTCGCGGCGAGCTTGCAGGCCCACAGCAGCAGGAGCAGGCCGGGCAGCGCCAGCCGATCATCGAGGACGTCCTGGATGGTCGCGTAGCCCACGCCCTCGACGTAGTAATGGCCGAATGCGCGATACAACGCGTAAATCAGCCCGCCCAAGCCGAGCATGCCCACGGCGTGCCGCAGATAGCTCGAGCGGATTCCGGTGAAGGCGGTTTCCGACCAGTGGAGGCCGCGGACGAACGCCGTCGCGGCGATGCCGGTCAGGCACCCCAGCGCTGCGTAGAGGAGGAGGAGTAGAAACGACGCCTGCTCGGGGTTCGCTGGCAGCTGGACGATGAACGCCGGCTGCGTTCCAAGGAAGAACCGGCCCGTGAAGGTGGCCGTGCCCGTCGCCAATGCAACCGGCAGGAACGTCCGAACGCTCACCTCGGGCATCAGGAGTTCGATCGCGAACATCACGCCGCCGATCGGCGTGTTGAACGTCGCGGCGATGCCGGCGCCGGCGCCGGCCGCCACGAGGGTGATGCGTTGCCAGGGGGCGACTGGAAGCAGCTGTCCCAATGTCGAGCCGAACGACGCGCCGATCTGGATGATCGGGCCTTCGCGACCAACCGAGGCGCCGCTGCCGATCGCCAAGGCCGAGGCAATCGACTTCACCCCGGCGACGACAGGTCGAATGATGCCTTCCTGATAGTAGATCGCGTCCATCACCTCGGGCACGCCGTGCCCGCGCGCTTCGGGCGCGAACGTGGTGACCAGGAACGTCACCAGCAGGCTGCCGACCACCGGGACCAGGATGACGAGCGCGCCCCAGGGGCTTCCTGGCGTGTGCTGATTAGCATCAAACACGAACCCAATCTGGCCGAGAAACAGGAGGTTCTGGATTAAGCCGATCAGCAATCGGAACCCGACCGCGCCGAGCCCGGCGATCACCCCGATAAGCACGGCCAGCGCGCAGAGGTCGCTCAATCCCGGGGCGGCACGTCCAGACAGATATCGCATGGCTCAAGGTGAATAGCGCTGAGTGCGCGATCGTGCCGGTTGCGACGATCTGTCCAGCACGAGTTCGGCCTTCCGATACAAAATGTCGCAGCGACATCGCGGTTGGCAGTATCGATCGTCGCGGCAGAGAGGTCGTTTCATGAGCAGGCATTTGGTTTTACAAACGGGCGCAATCATCGCGGTCGCCACCACTGCAGTATTTCGTCGCACCCGAAACCCTCGCGTGTGCGTTAGATGGTGCCACTCATTGCCTTTCGCATCAGCGCCATCTCGAGAAGAGTCCACAACTGCTCTGCCTGCGAGTCGGGTTTGGACATCTCGATCCAAACGATTCGATCAAGAAACTTCTGGCGTCTCGGTGCGCGAATTAGACCGACCGCCGCGCAGCAAAATCGGAGGACGCCATGAGTCTATTTGCATTCCTCGATCGTAGCCACACAGTCGCGAAACCGGGCTTCAGCCGCTGGATGGTGCCACCCGCGGCGCTGTGCATCCATCTGTGCATCGGCCAGGTCTACGCGTTCAGCGTCTTCAACTTGCCGATGACCAAGCTCATTGGCATCACCCAGTCGACTCCAGCCGATTGGAAGCTGACCGAACTCGGTTGGATATTCAGCATCGCGATCTTCGTCCTCGGCGCCTCAGCAGCCCTCATGGGCCGATGGGTGGAGGAAGGCG
>DATJNS010000476.1:0-8306 GCA_035507915.1 Candidatus Sulfotelmatobacter sp. | reverse complement strand
AAGTGGCTGACCTGCCGGGTCGCCATGGAGGAGTACGGCCATCACGTGCGCTTCCGCGAGCTCGGCGAGGCGATCGGCATCCCGTCGGCGGACATGACGCCGGCGCATCACCGGCCGCTGTCGATCTTCGAGTTCCCGCTCAAAACGTGGGAGGAGTTCTGCGTCATCAAGCTGCTCGCGGATCTCGCCGAGATCCTTCAGGTCGAGGACCTGCTCCATTGCAGCTTCCATCCGCTGCGCAACCTGGCGCGCATGACCATGCCGGAGGAGCGCTTCCACGCCCAGTTCGGCAAGGACTTCTGCACCGAGCTGTGCCGGACGGCGGACGGCCGCGCCAAGGTGCAGGAGGCGATCGACCGCTACTTCCCCTACCTGCCGGCGTTCTTCGGCCGCAAGGGCTCGAAGAACAACGCGCTCTACCGGCGCTGGGGCATCAAGCAGCGCACCAACGAGGACATGCGCGCCGACTATCTCGCGCGCGCGCGCGCGCTGGTCGAGGGCGAGCTCAAGCTCACGCTGCCCGCGGTGCCGGAAGCCGCCTGACGCGCCCGCGTCGACGCGGGGCGCCGGCGACGATGACGCTCGCGGCGGCGGCCGCGCTCGTGCCGCGCGTCGCGGCGGTGCGGTGGCTCGGCGCCGTCGGCGCGCCGCTCGGCGCTGCCGAGCGCACGGCGGCGGCGGCGTATCTCGCCGGGCTCGGCTACGCCGATACGCCGGTCGCCGGGGTGGCCGACTGGACGCGCGCCAAGGCGCTCGCCGACGCGCCGGACTGGGACCCCGGCTGGTGGCAGGCCGAGGAGGCGCTGCGCCAGGCGCTGCTGGCGGCCGGCACGGCGCGCGATGGCAGCGGTGCCGTGCTCGCGGCGCTCACCGGCGTCACCCAGGCGGTGTCCGATCGCGCGTACGAGGACGCGACGTCGGCGACCCGGCGCGCCGGCATCGCCGATGCCGCTTTGGCGCGCGCGGCCGCCGGCGCCGCCACCCAGGCCGCCTACCTGGCGGCGCTCGCCGCGGTTGCCGACGCTCCGCCAAGCCACCCGTTCTTCGCGAAGCTGCGCCTGTTCGAGGCCGGGCGGTGGCCGCTCGGCATCGTCGCCGGCGCTTTCCACCTCTTCTGACCCGTCGAGGCCGGCTAAGACGGCCTTAAGCGATCGGCTTACAATATGGTTACGCGATCCGGTATAGCCTCCGGGCCGCGTCGCGTCACGGAGGTATCCAGATGGCTGTGCTGTCGCATGTCGGGCTGCGCTACCAGATCCTGCTGATCGGTCTGATCGGCGTGGTCGGCCTGATCGTCTCGGCCCTGGCGAGCTACGTGAACGACTTCGCCCAGGCGGAGCAGCAGGCGCAGATGGACCGCGCGACCGCAGGGCAGGCGCTCGTCCTGCAGGCCGAGAACGACTTCCTGCAGGCGCGCCGCGACGAGAAGGATTTCCTTCTGCATCGGACCGCGGCGTCCGTCACCCACCACGACGCGGCGACACGCGCGGTGCTCGACGGGCTCGATCGCCTCGCGCCGCTCGCCGGTTCGGCGCTGGCGGCCGACCTCGCGGCGGCGCGCGCCGACGCGGCGCTCTATCGCGAGCGCTTCGCCGCCGTGGTGCGCGCCCAGTCGGCGCTCGGCGTCGACGAGAACCAAGGCCTGCAGGGCGCGCTGCGCGACTCGGTGCACGATGCCGAGGCCAGCCTGATGCAGCACGACGAGCCGCGGCTCCTGGTCCTGATGCTGATGATGCGCCGGCACGAGAAGGACTTCCTGCTGCGCCAGGAGCCGAAATACGCCGAGGCGCTCGATCAGCGCGTCGCCGAGTTCGGCAAGGCGCTGCCCGCCTCCGCCCTACCGCCGGACGTGCAGACGGACGTCGCGACCAAGATCGCCGCCTACCAACGCGATTTCCGGTCGCTGGCGCAGGGCACGGCCGCGCTGAGCGCCGGCGTCAAGCAGCTCGATGACGCCTCCGGCGCGTTCGAGCCGATGCTCGCGCGCATCGGCCAGCGGATGCGCGCCGATTACGCCGCGACCAAGCAGCGCGTCGAGGCAGCCAACGACGACGACACGCACCTGATGTTCGGTGCGATCGCCGTGGTGACGGTGCTGGTCGGGCTGATCGCCTGGCTGGTCGGCCGCGGCGTGGCGGGCCCGATCATCGCGCTGGCGGGCGCGATGAGACGGCTGGCCGGCGGCGACACCTCGGTCGACGTGGCCGGGGCCGGCCGGCACGACGAGGTCGGCGCGATGGCGGGCGCGGTCCAGGTCTTCAAGGACAACGCGGTCGAGATCGCGCGCCTGCAGAGCGAGCGGAGCGACGTCGAGGCGCGCGCCGCGGCCGCCAAACGCCAAGAGCTCGGGCGGCTCGCCGACGCGTTTCAAGGCAGCGTCGAGAGCGTCGTCTCCGCCGTCACGACCGCGGCGACCGGCCTGCGCACGACGGCGCAGGCGCTGTCGGCGACCGCCGAGCAGACCAGCCGGCAGGCCGGCGCGGTCAGCACGGCGTCCGAGGCCGCGTCGACCAACGTGCAGACCGTCGCTTCGGCCGCCGAGGAGCTCTCCGCCTCGATCTCCGAGATCCTGCGCCAGGTTTCCGACTCGACCCGGGTCGCCGATCAGGCGGTGCAGGACGCCGAGCGCACCAACGCCTCGATGCGCGATCTCGCGACCGCGGCCCAGAAGATCGGCGAGGTGGTCGGCCTGATCACGTCGATCGCCAACCAGACCAACCTGCTGGCGCTCAACGCGACCATCGAGGCGGCGCGCGCGGGCGATGCCGGCAAGGGCTTCGCGGTGGTCGCGAGCGAGGTCAAGAACCTGGCGAGCCAGACCGCACGGGCGACCGACGAGATCGGCGCCCAGATCAAGACCATGCAGGCGACCGCCGGGCAGGCCGTGCGCGACATCGGTTCGATCTGCGAGACCATCACGCACATGGGGCAGATCGCCGCCGGCATCGCCACCGCGGTCGAGGAGCAGGGCGCGGCGACCAGCGAGATCGCGCGCAACGTGCAGCAGGCCGCCGCCGGCGCCGAGGAGGTCTCCAAGAACGTCGCCGGCGTGACGACGGCGGCCGGCGACACCGGCAACGCGGCCAACCACGTGCTCGGCTCGGCCGAGGCGCTGGCGCAGCAATCCGAGCGTCTGCGCGGCGAGGTCGACGGCTTTCTCGCCACGCTGAAGAGCGCGTAAGCTTTCAACGTCCGTAGATCAGGAGCTGGAATGCACGACGCCTACTGGATGAAGAACTCGGACCAGGTGCTGCTGCCGGCGGCCTCCGTCGGCGCGCTTGCGTCGGGCGCGGCGCGCCGCGACTGGCGCGCGATCGGTGCGCTGCTGTCGTGCGCGGTCATATTCGCGATCGACATGGTGGTTCCGGGCGTCGTCGTCGGCCTGCTGTACGGCGTGGTCGTCCTCGCCGTGGCGCGGCTCGGCCGGGCGGTGTGGCCGCTCGCCGTGTGCGCCCTCGGCACCGTGCTCCACGCGGTCGCCGGCCTGTTCGATGTCGCCGCGGTCGACCCCGGCATTGCGGCGGCCAACCGCGTGCTCGCGATCCTGGCGCTTTGGGCGGTCGGCGCTGCGGCCGCCTACCACATCGCGATGCGCGCGTCGTCCAAGCGCGCCGGCTGGACGGCCATCTCGATCGATTGACGCGACGCGGCCCGCCGCTGCGGCCGCGGTTTCGGTTTGGCGGCTTGTCAGACGGCCAAAAACCGCATACGCCTCAGGCTCGCGAATTTTCGACGACGAGGGTGTCTCCGCCGCCATGAAATACGCCATTCCCGCCCTGCCCGTGACCACGATCCCCGTGGTCGGCGGCGATCCCTTTCCGGTCCGCCGCATCTACTGCGTCGGGCGCAATTACGCGGCGCACGCGCGCGAGATGGGCAGCGATCCGACCCGCGAGGAGCCGTTCTTCTTCATGAAGCCGGCCGACGCGATCGTGCCCAACAACGCCGTGATGCCCTATCCGCCGCAGACCAAGAACCTGCACCACGAGATCGAGCTCGTGGTCGCGCTGAAGAGCGGCGGCGCCAACATCCCGGTCGACAAGGCCAACGCCTGCATCTTCGGCTACGCGGTCGGGCTCGACATGACGCGCCGCGACCTGCAGGGCCAGGCGCGCGACAAGGGCCGGCCGTGGGACATGGGCAAGGGCTTCGATCACTCGGCGCCGTGCACGGCGATCCACCCCGTGACCAAGACGGGCATCGTCGCGAAGGGCGCGATCTGGCTCAAGGTCAACGGCAAGGAGCGCCAGAAGGGCGACATCCAGGACCTGATCTGGAACATCCCGGAGACCATCAGTTACCTCTCCGGCCTGGTCGAGCTCGCGGCCGGCGACCTGATCTACACCGGCACGCCCGAAGGCGTCGCCGCGGTGGTCAAGGGCGACGTGCTCGAGGGTTTCGTGGAGGGCGTCGACACGCTCAAGATCACGATCGGCTAGCGCCGGCGGCGCGATGCGCCTCACCGTCACGAGCTGGAACGTCAATTCCATCCGAATGCGCCTGAGGAGCGTCAGGCGTTTTGTGCGCGCGCAGCAACCCGACGTGCTGTGCCTGCAGGAGACCAAGGTGATCGACGGGGATTTTCCGCGCGCCGAGATCGCGGCGCTGGGATATCCGCACAGCTTCGTGCACGGCATGAAGAGCTACAACGGCGTCGCGATCTTTTCCAAGCTGCCGTTCGAGGCGGCGACCGCGATGGGCTGGTGCGGCAAAGCGGACTGCCGCCACGCGACGGTGCGCATCGACGGCGTCGAGCTGCACAATCTCTACGTGCCGGCGGGCGGCGACGAGCCCGACCCCGCGGTCAATCCCAAATTCGCCCACAAGCTGCAGTTCCTCGACGAGACCGCCGCCTGGTTCGCGGCCGAGCGCCGGGCCGACCGGCCCATGATCCTGGTCGGCGACCTCAACATCGCGCCGCTCGAGAACGACGTGTGGTCGCACAAGCAGCTCCTCAAGGTGGTGAGCCACACGCCGGTCGAGGTCGAGCGGCTCGGCCGGCTGCAGCGCAGCGCCGGCTGGATCGACGCGATCCGACACTTCGTGCCGGCGACCGAGAAGCTCTACAGCTGGTGGAGCTATCGCAACCGCGACTGGGCCAAGAGCGACCGCGGCCGCCGGCTCGATCACGTCTGGGTCACGCCGCCGCTCGCGCGCGCCCTCGAGAGCTTTCACGTCGCGCGCGCGGTGCGCGGCTGGACCCCGGCGACCGATCACGTGCCGGTGACCGCGACCCTGGAGCTCTAGATGGCGCGCGACCTGCGTCCGTTCTTCGCGCCGCGCAGCGTCGCCGTGGTCGGCGCCGGCGCGCGGCCCACCTCGTCGGGCGGCGCCATCCTGCAGAACCTCCGCATCAGCCGCTACGGCGGCGTCGTCCATCCGATCAACCCCAAGGGCGGCACGTTGTTCGATCTGCCGGTCGCCGCCTCGTTGAGCGAGCTCGCGGCGCCGGCCGATCTCGTCGTCGTGGTGATCCGCCCCGACGCCATCCCCGACGTCGTGCGCGAGGCCGCGCGCACCGGCCACCGCAACCTCCTGATCCTGCCCGGCGGCTTCGCCGAGGCCGGCGAGCCCGGCCGCGCGCGCGACCGCGAGGTGCGCGCGCTCGCCGCCGAGCACGGCATCACGATCGCGGGCCCGAACTGCGCCGGCATCATTCACGGCATCGTGCAGGGGTCCGGGTCGAGCCGTTTCGCGGCGACCTTCCTGCGCGACATGCCGCGCGGCGCGGCGCCGGGCGAGGCGGCGATCGCCTTCGTCACCCAGTCGGGCGCGATCGCCGAGGAGATGATCGCGGCGTCGCACCGCATGGCATTGCCGGTCGCGACCCTGGTGTCGGTCGGCAACGCCATGCATCTCGGCGTCGAGGACTATCTCGACCATCTCGGCCGCGACGAGACGATCGGCGCGGTGCTGCTCTACATCGAGGCGATCGAGGATCCGGCGCGCTTCCGCAGCGTCGCGCGCACGGTCGCCGCGACCAAGCCGGTGGTGGCGCTGTTCGGCGGCCGCACCGACCCGGGCGCGCGCGCCGCCGCGGCGCATACCGGCGCGATCGCCAACAGCGACGCCGCGATCGACGGCTTTCTCGCCGAGTGCGGCATCGTGCGCGTCGACTCGCTGCGCCGGCTGCTGCTCGCCGCCAAGGGCTTCGGGCGCTTCCCGCGCGGCTTCGGCAAGCGCGTGCTCGTGCTGTCGAACTCGGGCGGTCCGGGCGTCGTGTGCGCCGACCGCGCCGCCGCCGAGGGCCTCGAATTGCCAGCGCTGCCCGACGCGATGGCGGCGCGGCTGCGCGAGATGCTGCCGCCGGAGGCGTCGGTCGCCAACCCGATCGACCTCCTGGCCGACGCGCGCGAAGATCGCTTCGAGCCGACGCTCGAGCTGGCATTCGCCGCCAAGGACGCGTTCGACGCCATCCTGATGATCCACGTCGTGCCCTTCATGGTCGATGCCGCGCCGGTGATCCGCGCGCTCGCGCGCGTCGCAGAGGCCGCGCCGCTGCCGGTGATGCACAGCATGATGGGCACGCTCGAGGGCAAGGCCGAGTGGTTCGCCGCGATGGAGGCGGCCGGCGTGCCGATGTTCGACGACGTCGAGGCGATGGCCGAGTGCGCCGCCCAGGTCGCGCGCTATCCGGCGCTGCGCGAGCGCGCGCGCTCGACCAACGCCGGCCCGCTCGGCTTCAAGGGGCGCGGCGCATGAGCGTCCACCGCTATCCGCCGCAGGCCCTGGTCAAGGATTACGCCTACGCGGGCAGCGGCCTCCTGGTGGCCGCGGTCGTGCTCTATTGGGGCCCCGGCACGGCGATGGGGATCGTGTTCTTCGTCATCGCGGCGCTGTGCGCCTTCTTCGTCGCCCGCACGGTCGAGCGCCACCGCGCCATCGTGTCGCTCGACGACGAGGCCGTCACGGTGACGAGCTTCCGCAGCACGCGCGTGCGCTGGGACGAGCTCGCGCGCATGACCCTGGCCTACTACGCGACCAAGCGCGACAAGTCGGACGGCTGGATGGAGATCACCCTCAAGGACGCCAAGACGACCATCAAGCTCGACTCGCGGCTCGCCGGCTTCCGCGACGTCATCGTCAAGGCGGCGCGCGTCGCGCGCGAGCGCCGCATCCCGCTCAATCAGATCACCCTGTCGAACCTGAAGGCGCTCCAGATCACCGGCGAGTGACCCTGCGGCTCGACGCGCGCGCGGCTCAGCGCGGATCGAACAATGGTGCGTCGACCGCGACGGTCTCGGCCGCGAGATCGGGCGTGGCGTAGCTCAGGAAGCTGTCGGGCAGCGCGCCGCCCCAATACACGCCGGTGCCCCGCTCGGCCTCGTTCCAGATCACCGGCTGCCAGTCGGGCGCGAACACCAGGAAACTCCCGGTATAGACCTCGATGCGGTTGCCGCCCGGCTCGTAGGCGTAGAGGTAGAAGCCCTGCGAGTTGTTGTGCTTGGCTGGCCCCGCCTCGATGAAGATGTCGTGCTCGCTGAGGATGTCGGCCGCGCGCAGCACGTCGTCGCGGTTGTCGACCCACAGGGAGAAATGGTGCAGGCGGCCGCTACCGCCCTTGGTGTCGACGACGTACGCGATCTGGTGGTGCAGGAAGGACGGGCTGAGCCACGAGCCGATCTCGACCGCGCCGCGCTGGAAGCGCACCTGCTCGTGCAGGCGGAAGCCGAGCTCGCGCTGCATGAAGCGCCGGTTAGCCGCGACGTCGCGGCAGAGCAGCGCCAGGTGGTCGATGCGTCGCACGTTGACGCCGCGGCCGACGTAACGCATCGGCTGGTTCTTCAGGCTCGAGCGCAGATGCTCCGGCGCGCGATACGGCGTCTCCTCGTAATAGACCGCCATGCGGTGGCCGTCGGGATCGGTGAAGCGATAGGTGGGGCCGCGACCGAGCGCGCCGTCGCGCCAGCCGTCACCGCGTCCCGCCGCCTCGATCGCCCGCACGCGCCGTTCGAGCGCCGCCGGGCTCGCCGCGCGCCACGAGATGCAGCCGACGCCCGGACGCGCCGCCGCCGTCAAGGTCAGGGTCGTGAGCGCATGGTCGCCGTAGCCGCGCAGATGAACCGCCGAGCCCGTCTCGTGCACGACCTCCATGCCGAGCACGTCGCGGAAGAACCAGGCCGAGCGGTCGAGCCGCGGCGTCAGGAGCTCGACGTGCCCGAGATGGGCGACGTCGTGCAAGAGTTGGTTGGGCTCGTTCGGCGGCGGTGCGCTCGCATCCGGTGCCATGGCGCCGACCCTAGCGCCGCGCGGCCGCCGCGGGTTTGATCCAGATCAACGGACCGGGGCTAGGCGTCGCGCGTCGC
>DATJNS010000475.1:0-2819 GCA_035507915.1 Candidatus Sulfotelmatobacter sp. | reverse complement strand
TCGATCGGATGCGCAAGGTCGAGCCCCGTGACGATGGCGCCGATGTGCTCCTTGACCTTCGCAATCTTCATCGTCTGGGTGGGAACCCTCGACGCGGTAGCGCTCATGGTCTGGCTCCTCATGTCTCGACCCGCAGATTGCGGCTCGCGTTCAGGGCAGTGTCAGAACGGCACCGTGCCGGTGACCACGGTCCGGTGCAGCACCCGGCGGTGCCGCGTCATCTCGTAGTTGGCGAGCGCGCGATGCAAGAGGCAGCGATTGTCCCACACCACCAGGTCGCCGGCGCGCCAGCGGTGGGTGTAGACGAAGCGCGGCTGGGTCGCGTGCGCCAGGAGGTCGCCCAGCAGCGCCTCGCTGTCGGACTCGGGCATGCCGACGACGTGCGAGGCATGGTTGCCGATGTAAAGCGTCTTGGCGCCGGTCTCGGGATGGGTGCGCACGAGCGGATGCTCGACCGGCGGCCGCTCGCGCATCTCGACCTCGGACGGCGGCGGCGCCCCGGCGCGACGCCGGCTCGCGGCCCAGCTATGGACCACGCGCAGCCCGGCGATCCGCTGCCGGGTCGCCTCCGGCAGCGCGTCGTAGGCCATCGCCATGTTGGCGAACTGGGTGTCGCCGCCCTCCGGCGGCAGCTCCCGGGCGTGCAGCACGGTCATCAGCGACGGCACCGCGTGGTACGACTTGTCGGTGTGCCAGTGGTAGTTGCCGACCTGGGCCAGCGTCGCCGACGGCCGGCCGTCGTCGCCGAGATTGGTGACCGTGTGGACGAGGCCGTAGCGCGCCGCCGCCGCGTGGCGGCCGACATGCTCCTCGATCTCGCCGAACTGCCGCGTGAAGGCGAGCTGCGCGTCCTGGCTCAGGTCCTGGTCGCGGAAGACCAGCACGTGATGGCTGCGGAACGCATCGCGGACGGCTTGCAGGCGCGGCGGCGACAGCGGTTCGCCCAGATCGGCACCGACGATCTCCACCCCGGCGGCCGGCGACAGGGGCCGCCCGATCGACCATCCCGCCGGCGCGGCGGTCACGGGTGCGGTTGCGGTCATGACGGTCGGCTCCGATCTCATGGACCCGGCCGAGCATGACTCCGAGGTGGGGATGCGACAAGCCGGGCGGCGTCGCCCCCCTCGCGGCGGGCTGTCGGGGACATTAGCACCGAAGCGCACCGCGGAAACGCGCCGCAACCACGTCGAAGCCTCCGTAACCTGTTAGGCTTGGGGCCCAGGCCGGGCCGACGAGGCGGTGCCCGCCGGACGCGCGCTGCGCAATGCAATGAAAGGTGGCGACCATGGGAAGGCTGGACGGCAAGGTTGCGGCGGTGACGGGCGGAGCATCGGGCATCGGCGAGGCGACGGTCAGGCGGTTCGTTGCCGAGGGCGCGAGCGTGGCCTTCTGCGATCGGGACGACGAGCGCGGTCAGCGCGTGGCGGCCGAGCTCGCGGCCGCCGGCGCCAAGGTCGCCTTCACGCAGGCCGACGTCGGTACCGAGGCCGCGTGCCTTTCCTTCGTCGACGCTGCCGCGCAGAAGTTCGGGCGCCTCGACATCCTCGTCAACAATGCCGGCATCCGCAAATACCAGAAGGTCGACGAGGCGAGCGCGGCGAGCTGGACCGAGATCCTCAACGTCAACCTGATGGGCTACGTCTTCTGTGCCAAGGCGGCCGTGCCGCTGATGCGCCGCAACCAGGGCGGCGCCATCGTCAACGTCGCCTCCGTACGGTCCGTCATCGCCGGCGGCGGCAACCTGCAGTACGACACCACCAAGGCCGCGGTCGCGGGCTTGACGCGGGCGCTCGCCGCCGACCACGCGACGGACGGCATTCGGGTGAACGCCGTCGGCCCCGGCCCGATCTTCACGCCCTTCCATCAGCGCCGCATCGCAGCGGCTGGCCAGACCGTCGAGCAGTACAACGCCAGGGCCGCGGGCGGCACCATGCTGAAGCGCCCGGGCAAGGCCGAGGAGGTCGCCGCCGCGATCCTGTTCTTGGCCTCCGACGATGCCTCCTACGTCACCGGCACCCTGTTGTTCGTGGACGGGGGCATGACGGCGCTGTGAGGACGATCGGGTTGCGGCGTCACATCCCCACGTCAAAAGCGCGACGTCCGCACGCGCTCAGCTGACGGATGGGGACCGAATGACCGCCATGCGGATCGTCTATTTCAGCGACGTGCATATCGAAATCCGGGAACGGCAGCCAGCCGCGCCGTGGAGCGATACCGTGCCGCTTGGCTTTGGCCCCGAACTGTCGACGTTCGTCGGAGCGGCGGATCTGCTGATACTCGCGGGCGACATCGGTCGGGTCCACTCGACACGGAATGTGTCGCCGCTCTCTTACGCGCGCGAAGCAGCCGACTTTCTCGGCTGCAGTGTCGTCCTGGTGCCCGGAAACCATGAATATTATCGCGGCTGCTTTCGAGAAGATCGCGCCGCATTGCTCGCCGCGAGCGATCGGACGGTGATGGTGCTCGACAGGGGCGAGGCATCGATCGCACGAGGCGGCGCGCCGCTGCGGATTCTCGGGGCGACGCTGTGGACGGATTACGCCGTCGCCGGCGATCCCGCGGCGGCGATGACCGTGGCGGAACGGGAAATTTACGACCATCGCCTGATCCGCAGCAGCGAGGGCTCGGGCTTTTTCTCTCCTGTCGATGCCTTGGCGGAGCATCGGCTCTCGCGGGCGTGGCTCCTGCGGAAGCTCACCGAGCCGGCAGACGGGCCGACGCTCGTCGTCACGCATCACGTGCCGCACTCCGCCGCTCGTCATCCCGGCCACGGGCTCAATGAACTGGCGCCCGCCTTCTGCTCCGATTGCGACGATTTG
>DATJNS010000474.1:0-6128 GCA_035507915.1 Candidatus Sulfotelmatobacter sp. | reverse complement strand
GTGCGCTCGACCAGCTCGCCGTGCGCGCCGTAGGCGCGCGCCAGCGCCGCGAAGTCGGGGTTCTGGATGTCGGTGCCCCAGACGTGGGTCGGATACTCGCGCTCCTGATGCATCCGGATCGTGCCGTACATGCCGTTGTTCACCACGATGAAGATCGGCGCGACGCCGTACTGGCGCGCGGTCGCGAGCTCCTGGCCGCACATCAGGAAGCAGCCGTCGCCATTGAACGACACCACCGTGCGCTCGGGATGCACGAGCTTGGCGGCGATCGCCGCCGGCACGCCGTAGCCCATGGCGCCGCTGGTCGGCGCGAGCTGTGAGCGGAAGGTCTTGTATTGGTGGAAGCGATGCACCCAGACGGCATAGTTGCCGGCGCCGTTGGTGATGATCGCGTCGTCCGGCAGCACGTCCTGCAGATGCTTGACGACCGCGCCCATGTCGAGCGCGCCCGGCACCTTGGGCAGCGCGAGGTTGGCGACGTAGTCGGCGCGCGCCGCCTCGGTCCAGCCGCGCCACGCCGGGCTCTCGATCGGCGTCAGCGCGCGCGCCGCGGCGGCGAACTGCGGCATGCCGGCGAGGATCGGCAGGTCGGGCTGGTAGACGCGGCCGAGCTCCTCGGCCGCCGGATGGACGTGGATCAACTTCTGCTTGGGCCGCGGCACGTCGAGCAAGGTGTAGCCGCTCGTCACGGTCTCCTCGAGGCGCGTGCCGACCGCGATGATGAGATCGGCCGTCTTGACGCGCTCGGCGACCTTCGGGCTCACGCCGACGCCGATGTCGCCGACGTAGCAGCGGTGGCGGTTGTCGAACAGGTCCTGGCAGCGGAAGCCGACGCCGGTCGCGAGCTCGTTGGCCTCGGCGAAGGCGAGGATGTCGCGCGTCGCCGCCAGGTTCCAGGTGCCGCCGCCGAGGATCATCAACGGTTGCTTGGCTGCCGCCAGCAATCCGCGCAGGCGCTCCATGTCGCTCGGTTGCGGCGTCGCCTGCACCGGCTGGTAGGGCCCGACGTCGCCGACGTCGACCTCGTCGGTCAGCATGTCCTCGGGCAGCGACAGCACGACCGGCCCGGGCCGCCCCGAGGTCGCCACCGCAAACGCGCGCGCGACGTATTCGGGGATGCGCTTGGCGTCGTCGATCTCGGCCGCCCACTTGGCGAGCGGCCCGAACATGGCGCGGAAGTCGACCTCCTGGAACGCCTCGCGGTCGCGCATGTCGCGGCCGATCTGGCCGATGAACAGGATCAGCGGCGTCGAGTCCTGCTTGGCGGTGTGCACGCCGACCGCGGCGTGGGTGGCGCCCGGCCCGCGCGTCACCATGCAGATGCCGGGCTTGCCGGTCAGCTTGCCGTAGGCCTCGGCCATGTTGCAGGCGCCCGCCTCCATGCGGCAGGTGATCAGCCGGATGGCGTTGCGCGCGTCGTAGAGCCCCTCGAGCACCGCGAGGTAGCTCTCGCCGGGCACCGAGAACACGGTGTCGACGCCGTGGGTGACCAGCTGGTCGACCAGGACCTTGCCGCCGTGGCGGAGCTTCGCGGATGCGCTCATGTCGGGCACTCAGAGTTGGATCGGGTGATCGATGAAGACTTGATAGCGCTGCGTCTTCGGCTTGTCGCGGTCGGCCTCGTCGACGTAGCTGATCGAGCTGCGGCCCTTGAGCGCGACCGGCAGGATCATGACGCGCGCGAACGCGCTCTCCTCGACCGACGACGCGGCGGCGAACACCGGATCGGGGCCGGTCTCGAACCACGCCTCGCCGGGCGCCACCTCGTGGCTGCCGCCCTGGGTCTCGATCCGCATGCTGCCGAACAACAGGCGCCTTATGCCCGGCCCCTGGTGGCGATGGCGGTACGCGACGCCACCGACCGGAAAGTCGACGCGGTCGCCGCGCATCAGGTAGCTCGTGTCGGGATCGAGCTCGAGCGACGCCGACAGCAGCGGCCGCCCGTCGCTCGGCGTGGCGACGCCGCGGCGCAGCTCCCAGCTCAGCACGGTGGCGCCGGTGGCGCTCTCGAGCGCAAGCGCGCCCGGGCTGCACCACGCGGTGTTCTGGGTCAGCCCGGCCGCGCCCTCGGCGCTCTCGAGCTTGACCGCGCCGTCGACCACGTAGAGCACGCGGTTGACCGCCGGCAGCGCCCGCGCGCCGCCGACTCCCAGGCGATGCTCGACCAGCGCGAGGGTGAACTCACTCATGGCGCGCCTCGCTCCTGCCCATACCCCCCTCTCCACCCTCCCCCTCAAGGGGGGAGGGAGTCAGATTGCGTTGGTGACGATATTGCCGCTTGCACAATGCACACCCTCCCCCCTTGAGGGGGAGGGTTGGGGTGAGGGGTAACGCTCGCAGCATTGATGGGCGCACGCGTCTCACTTACTTGGCGACCACGGCGCGGGCATCAGGATCTGGCTCTCCTGGCGCATCACCAGCGGCCGCACCTTGGCGACGTAGGACTGCCAGCCGGGATCGGCGCCGAGCTCGGCGCGCTTCTTGGTGCGCTCGTTCATGTCCTCGTAGGCCCACATGTGGACGATCTGGTTGAGCTCGCCGATGTCGGAATAGTACCAGCCGACCATGCGGGGCAGGATGCGGGTCTGAATCGCCAGACCGTCGGCCTGGTAGATCTTCATGTATTCGGCGACCTTGCCGGGATAGAGCGTGTAGGTGCGCTTCTCGACGAACATCGGTGCCCTCCTCTGCTAGAGCCTGGTCAGATCAAGCTCGACCGAGCCAACAAACAATCGTCATGCCCGCGCACGCGGGCATCCAGGGTACAGCCACCGGCATCGCGCGCGTGACTCCTGGATCCCCGCCTGCGCGGGGATGACGGGAAACGGCGCCACACTCGGATCCCGTCATGCGTCACACCTTGCCGAGCGCGGCGAGGATGCGCTCGGGCGTGAAGGGCTGGGCCAGCACGCGCGCACCAAAGGGGGCGAGCGCGTCGTTGATCGCGTTCATCACCGCGGCCGGCGCGCCGGCGGTGCCGGCCTCGCCGGCGCCCTTGGCGCCGAGCTCGGTCTCCGCGGTCGGCGTCTCGACGTGCGCGACGGCGATGTCGGGCAGCTCGGCCGCCATCGGCACGAGATAGTCGGCGAGGCTGCCGTTGAGCAGCTGGCCGGCGGCATCGTAGAGGCATTCCTCCCACAGGGCCGCGCCGAGGCCCTGCACGACGCCGCCGCGGATCTGCTCGTCGACCAGCTGCGGATTGACGACGCGGCCGCAATCCTCGACCACCCAGTGGCGCAGCAGCCTGACGAAGCCGGTGTCGACGTCGACCTCGACATACGATCCCTGCACGCCGTTGGTGAAGGCGAACGGGTACTGCTTGGGGAACGAGTGGCGCGTCTGCACCAGCTCGGCCTGGAAATCCTTCGGCAGGGTGTCGCCGCGGAAATAGGCCACGCGCGCGATCTCCTCGACGCTGATGCGCGCCGCGCCGCCGCCTCCCCTGTCGACGATCTGGCCGGCGACGACGTCGAGCGCGCCCGGCTCGGCCTGCAGCAGGATGCCGGCGACCTCGAGGACGGCGGCGCGCAGCGCGTGGCCGGCTTGCAGCGCCGCCTCGCCCGCGATGCCGGTGCCGCGCGAGCCCCAGGTGCCGCCGCCGTAGGGCGTGGTCTCGGTGTCGCCCGTCACGACGCGCACCTTGTCGAGCGGCACGCCGACCGTCGTCGCCGCGATCTGCGCGATCATCGTCTCGGTGCCCTGGCCCTGCTCGGTGACGCCGGTCAGGCACGTGATCGTGCCGCCCGGATCGAGCCGGATCGTGCAGCCGTCCTGCGCCGAGATCGGCGCGCCGCCGATGCCGTAGAACGCCGGGCTCGGGTTGGTGATCTCGATGAAGCTCGCGACGCCGATGCCGCGCTGGATGCCGCGCGCGCGCAGCGCCGCCTGCTCGGCGCGCAGCGCGTCGTAGCCCATCATCGCGACCAGCTTGTCGAGGCTGCGGTGGTGCGACAGCTGCTCGAACACCAGGCCCGCCGGCGAGCTGCACGGATAGGCGTCGTCGCGCACCAGGTTGCGGCGCCGGAACTCGACCGGGTCGAGCGCGAGCGCGGCGGCCGCCAGGTCGACCAGCCCCTCGGTGACCGCGCAGGCGATCGGATGGCCGACGGCGCGGTACTGCGAGGTCACGGTCTTGTTCTGCAGCACCACGGTGGTGCGCGCGCGGTAGTTCGCGAAGGCGTAGGGCCCGCCGGTCAGCATGATGACCTGGTTGCCCTCGACCGCGCTGGTGCGCGGATAGACCGAGTAGGGCCCGATGCCGGTCAGGTCGTCGATCGCGATCGCGAGGATGCGGCCGTCGGCGTCGACCGCGAGCCGGCCGGCGATGCGATGGTCGCGCGCGTGGATGTCGGTGGTGAAGGATTCCAGCCGGTCGGCGACGAACTTGACCGGTCGGCGCACCAGGCGCGCCAGCGCGCAGGCCGCGAGCTCGTCGGGATAGGCGTGCACCTTGAGGCCGAAGGAACCGCCGACGTCGCGGCAGATCACGCGCACCTGCTGCTCGGCGAGCCCGAGATGGCGCGCGAACACGGTCTGCATCATGTGCGGCGCCTGATGCGACTGATAGACCGTCAGGCGCTGCTCGGGCGCGTTCCAGTCGGCCAGGATCGAGCGGCCCTCCAGGCACACGCCGGTGTGGCGACCGGAGTGGAAGGTCGCCTCGACGACCGCGTGGGCGCGCGCGAAGGCGTCGTCGACCGCGCCCGCCTCGATGTCGCGCCGGAACGTCAGGTTGTCGCCCAGCGCCGGATGGATCACCGGCGTCGCCGGGTCGAGCGCGGTCTCCATGTCGGTCACCGCGGGCAGCGGCTGCCAGTCGATCTCGACCAGCGCCGCGCCGTCCTCGGCGGCGGCGCGGCTGTCGGCCAGCACGGCGACCGCCGCCTCGCCCTGCCAGCACGCGCGCTCGACCGCCAGCGCCGGCTGCGGCGCCGATTTCATGCCCTTGAGATGGGTCAGCACGCCGACCCACGGCGTGCAGTGCTGCACCAGCTCGGCGCCCGCGACGATGCGCACGACGCCGGGCACGGCGGACGCCGCGCGCGTGTCGATCGCGCCGATGCGGGCGTGGGCGTGCGGGCTGCGCACGAAGGCGACGTGCAGCATGCGGGGCAGCACGAGGTCGTCGACGAACACGCCCTTGCCGTGCAGCAGGCGCAGCGCGTTCGGCCGCGGCACCGAGCGCCCGAGATAGGAATTCGGGCAGTCGAGCGCGCCCGCCGATACCAGCTCGTCGGTCATCGCTTGGCCTCGCGGCGGCTGCGTCCCACGCTCTCGATCGCGTCGACGATGGCGTGATAGCCGGTGCAGCGGCAGTAGTTGCCCGAGAGGAAGCCGCGGATCTGGGCACGGTCGGCGTCGGGCTGCGCGCGCAGCAGCGCATCGGCGGCGATCAGCATGCCGGCGGTGCAGTAGCCGCATTGCAGCGCGTTGCGCGCGTGGAACGCCGCCTGCAGGTCGGCGAGCGCGCCGCTCTCGCTCATGCCCTCGATGGTCTCGACCGCGGCGCCGTCGGCCTGCACGGCGAGCAACAGGCAGCCGCGCACGATCTCGCCGTCGAGCCTGACCGTACAGGCGCCGCATACGCCGTGCTCGCAGCCGGCGTGGCTGCCGGTCAGCTGCAGCTCCAGGCGCAGGAAATCGATCAGATGCTGGCGCGGCTCGACGCGACGCGTCACGCGCTCGCCGTTGACGGTCAGCGTGATGGTGCGGCCGAGGTCGCTCACGCGCCGCACTCCGCTGCCATCCCGGCCACGACACGGCCGAGCAGCACGCGCGCGAGATGCAGCTTGGTCTTGGCGCTCGCGTGCAGGTCGGGCGATGGCGCGAGGTCGTCGGCCAGCGCGGCTTGCGCCGCCTGCACGCGCGCCGGGTCGAGCGGTCCGCCGGCGAGCGCGGCGCCGGCGCGCGGCGCGACCACGGGACCGGGGCCGACGCCGAAGAAGGCGAGCGTCAGCGCGGCGAAGCCGCGAGCGCCGCGCCGGCCCTGCGCGGCGAGCCCGACCATCGCGTAGTCGCCCTGCCGGCGCGCCAGCTCGTCGAAGCCGCAGCACGAAGCGTCGCCGGCGAGCGGCACCTCGAGCGCGGTGACGAGCTCGCCGGGCGCGAGCGCGGTCTGGTAGAGCCCG
>DATJNS010000473.1:0-2262 GCA_035507915.1 Candidatus Sulfotelmatobacter sp. | reverse complement strand
ACTTCGACACCGTCACCACAGCGATCGGCCAGCTGCTCGACAGCTTCAGCCCCGCCGAATGCGCCAACTACTTCAAAAACTCAGGCTATGCCCACGCCTAAACGCATCCCGCTCTAGTCGAACAACGCGAGGTCGATCGCGTCGCCCATCTTGCAATAGCCGGCATCGCTCGGGTGCAGCCCGTCGCCGCAATCGTCGACCGCGCGCATCTGGGTCGGGATCTCGGGGTCGCGCAGCGCGGCGTCGAAATCGGCGACGGCGTCGAAGGTTCCGCTCTCCCGAATCCAGCCATTGACCGCGACTCGGTGCGTCTCGCGCACCGGGTTCCAGGCATTGGCCATGTAGGTCTCGTTGCCGAACGGCGTCAGGGTCGCGCCGATCAGCTTGATGCCGGCGCTGTTGGCGCGCGCCGCCATCTGCTGGAGGCCGGCGATCATCTGCGCGGCGGTGACCTCCTCCTCCGGCTTGGCCCAGCGGTTGCGCAGATCGTTGGTGCCGAGCATGACGATCGCGTGCGTCACGCCGGGCTGCGCCAGCACGTCGCGGTCGAAGCGCCGCAGCCCGCTGTCGCCGCGAATGTCGTGCAGGATGCGGTTGCCGCCGAGCCCGTTGTTCATGACGCCGATCGGGCGGCCGCCCCGCGCGACCAGGCGGCGCGCCAGCTGATCCGGCCAGCGGCAGTATGCGTCGATCGTCGAGATGTTGCCGTCGGTCAGCGAGTCGCCGAGCGCCACCACGCCACCGGTCTCGCGCGACGCCAGCACGTCGACGCCGCATAGGAAGAACCACTGGTCCGTCAGGTTGCCGATCGGCATGACGGTATCGGCCACGTAATTGCCGGGCGGCGAAATGTAGTTGGTCTGCCGGGCGTAGCGGCCCGTGATCGTGAAGCTCGCCGGCACGTCGCCGGGCAGATGGACGCTGACCGCGAGATCGGCGAGCGGCGCGACGGCGAGCTCGACCGGATCGCTGAACAGCACCGCGCCGGCGGCGATCACGGCGGAGCCGCTGCCGCCGAAGCCGAGCGGGCGGCTGCTGCCCGCGACGATCGCCGCGCCCTTGTCGCGTAGGGCGATCGCTGCCGCGCCGATGGCGAGCGGGCGGCTGCCATAGGCGTTCGAGATGCGCACCCGCAACCGGTCGCCGCCCAGGCTGACGCGCGGCGTCATGCGCAGTGTCTGGTTGTTGAAGCCGGCGATGGTCTCTGCCGGCGCGGGCGCTGCCGCCCACGTCCCGACCCACCGTCTGCCGCTTGGCATGATCGCCCTCCCTTGTTCGACGCCTGGCGCCAATCCTGCGGCCCGGGGTGTCTCGAGGGCAATCCGCAGGCTCCGGCTGCGCCGGCGCCCCACGGGGGCCAGGGCCCGCTGGTTGGATAGCTATCCCGGGCTATCCGCCCGGACCCGCGCTCTATCCCTCTGCCAGGTCGCGCCCCGTCCCTGCATCCCGATAATCCGATCCGCGCCCTCAAGGGCCAGACCCCTCCCCCTCCAGGAAATCCCATCATGCTTTGCAAATCCACGCTCGGCGACGAGACGCTCGAAATTTGCCCGGTCGAGAGCGCCGGCACCCGCTTCGCCCTTCCGCAGCGCGACGTCATCGACGTGCTGGCCCTCGATGACGACCGCACGCTCGAGCAGATCGGCGGCGTGCTCTCGATGACGATGGCCGGCGGCCGCCATCGTCCGCTCATCAGCCTGCGCGATGTGCTCTGCCAACCGTCCGCGCCCACCGGGAACGTCGTCGTCATGCTCCGGGTCGGTGCCCAGCTGTTCGGCCTCCTGGTCGATCAGGTGTTCGAACCGTGCCGTGCCGTCGTTCTGCCGATGCTGGACGCCGCGCCGGCGTTCTCGACCTTCACCCAGCTCGTCCACCTCGACGACGGCAGCGACGTCGCGGTGCTCGGGATCGCCAACCTCGCCCTGTCGATACGGCGCGGCGATACCCCAGCGGCGCTGAGCCTCGCGGCCTAGCGCCTCTTCCTCCTCCCCCTCATGCAGCGGCCCCTCCGCTGATACACGCACCACTGCAACAGGAGACAAACGTCATGCGTTTCCAAAATCTTTCGATCAAGAGCAAGGTCACGACCGCGTTTGCCTTCGTGCTGTCGCTCACCGTGGTGCTCGGGCTCTACGCCGTGCAGCGCCTGTCCGACGTCAACGACCACGCCGCCGAGATCCGCGACAACTGGCTGCCGGCGACGCGCGCGCTCGGCGACTTCTCGTTCCACACCATGCGTTTCCGCCAGATCGAGGCGGCCGC
>DATJNS010000472.1:0-2030 GCA_035507915.1 Candidatus Sulfotelmatobacter sp. | reverse complement strand
GGTCCTCGATCTCGCGCAGCTTGGCGACCGGATCGCGCGCGGCTTCCAGGTCGGCCCGATACGCCGCCTCGATGCCGCCCTCGAGCGGCAGCGAGCCCCAGCGCGCCGACAGCCAGGCGTAGCGCAGCGCCAGCCGTCCGGCCGGCAGGTGCGCCGCGCCGGCGACCCCGAACACGTTGCGCAGGATCACGCTGCACCACGGCACGGTGCACTGGTTCATCGCCGCCATGGCGCGCACGCCGTGGCGGATCGTGGCGGTGCGCTCCGCCTCGAGCCCGATCGCGAAGCCCGGGCAGTCGACCAGGTAGACGATCGGCAGGTGGAAAGTCTCGGCGAGATCGATGAAGCGCACGACCTTCTGGCAGGTGTCGGCGGTCCAGGCGCCGCCGTGATGGAACGGGTCGCTCGCCATCAGGGCGACCGGCCGGCCTTCGAGCCGCGCCAGTCCCGTCGCGATCGAGCGTCCGAACATGCGGCCGATCTCGAAGAAGCTGCCGCGATCGACCACCGCCTCGATGATCCGGCGCACGTGGTAGACCTTGTGCGGATCGCGCGGAATCGCGTCCATCAAACTGGGCTCGCGCCGCGCGGGATCGTCGTCGGCCGGCGCGACCGGCGCCAGCTCGTGGACCGAGCTCGGCAGATACGACAGGAAGCGCCGCGCGCAAACGAACGCCGCCGCCTCGTCGTCGACCGCGTCGTCGACCGCGCCGCTCTTCGTCTGGGTCTCCCAGCCGCCGAGCGCCTGCTTGTCGGGCTCGGGCACGCCGGGCGCCTGCTGGCCGAGCCGGGCCACCACCGGCGGTCCGGCGACGAACATCGCCGAGCGCTTGGTCATCACCGAATAGTGGCTGGCGGCCAGGCGGGCGGCGCCGAGCCCGGCGACCGAGCCGAGACCGAGCGCGATCACGGGCACGATGCCCAGGTTGCCGGTGGTGTACTCGTAATACTCGACGCCGCCGATGCCGCCCGGCAGGTTGGCGCGGCCGGTGGTCTCGATCGTCTTGACCGAGCCGCCGCCGCCCGAGCCCTCGATGATGCGGATGATCGGCAGGCGGAACTCGCGCGCCATGCGCTCGGCGAGGATCGGCTTCTCGCGGATCGTCGCGTCGGCCGAGCCGCCCCGCACGGTGAAGTCGTCGCCCACCACGACGACCGGCCGGCCGTCGAGCAGCGCGCGGCCCATCACGCAGTTGCTCGGCATGAACGCCTCGAGGTCGCCCTTGGCGTCGTACTCGGCCCGGCCGGCGATCGCGCCGATCTCGTGGAAGCTGTCGGGGTCGACCAGCTGGGTGACGCGCTCGCGGACGGTCAGCCGGCCGCCGGCATGCTGGCGCGCGACCTTGTCCGGCCCGCCCATCGCCTCGGCGAGACGCTGGCGCCGGCGCAGCTCCTCGAGCTCGGGATTCCACACCATTCTGGCCGCCGTTCCCCCCGATGGTTTCGCCGCGGAAACCATAGCGGCTAAGCTGCCCTCATAGGGGCACGCCGCGGGCGCGATCATAGCCCGGCGCGTGCGCGCCGGCACGCGGCTTGCGACGACGCGGATTGGAGATGGCGACGATCCGGACCTTCGATCGACTGAGCGCTCTCGGCGCGGCCGCGCTGCTCGTGATCCTGACGGCGGCGTCGGCGCTGGCGAACTGTCCGGGTCCGGTCGCGTCGCGTGGTCCGATGGTGTGGCGCGCCGCGCTGGCGCCCAACCAGGTCGGGTTGACCTTCCTCGGTCATGCCAGCTTCCTGATCGAGAGCCCGGCCGGCGTCACGATCGTGACCGACTACAACGGCTACATCCGTCCGAAGGCGCTGCCCGACATCGTCACGATGAACAACGCGCACGCGACGCACTACACCGATCATCCCGACCCCGGCATCAAGTACGTGCTGCGCGGCTGGGATCCGGGCGGCGGCGTCGCGACGCACAACGTGACCTACCGCGACGTCCGCATCCGCAACGTGCCGACCAACGTGCGCGACGTCGGCGGCACGCGCTACAACGGCAACTCGATCTTCATCTTCGAGATCGCCGA
>DATJNS010000471.1:0-13301 GCA_035507915.1 Candidatus Sulfotelmatobacter sp. | reverse complement strand
CGGCGCCCGGCAACCTGGCGTTCGACTTCGAGTACGGCAGCGCGGCGGCGACCGCCGAAGCCTTTGCCAAGGCGAGCCACGTCGCGCGCGTGACGCTCGACAGCCAACGCCTGGTCGGCAACCCGATGGAGCCCAAGTCCTGCGTGGCGGCCTACGATGCCGCGCACGACGGCTACGATCTCTATTGCCCGTCGCAGGGCATGAGCCTGATGCTGCCCGCTTTGAGCGCGATCAGCGGCGTGCCGGCGGAGCGCATCCGTTTGCACGCGCGCGACGTCGGCGGCGGCTTCGGCGTGCGCTCGGACGCCTATCCCGAATATGGCGCCCTGATGCACGCCGCGCGGACGCTCGGCCGTCCGGTCAAGTGGGTCGGTACGCGCAGCGAGACCTTCGTCAGCGATCACCATGGTCGCGCCGCACGGCTGTCGGGCGAGCTCGCGCTCGACGCCGATGGGCATTTCCTGGCGCTCGAGATCGAGTGGCTGGTCAATGCGGGCGCCTATGCGTCGCACCCCGGCCCGCTCATCAACACGCTGCTGCCGAGCTTTCATGCCATCAATCTCTATCGCATACCGGCGTTGCATGGCCGGCATCGGCTGTATTTCACCAACACGACGCCGACCACCGCCTATCGCGGCGCCGGTCGGCCGAACGTCAGCTATCTCGCCGAGCGGCTGGTCGATGCGGCGGCGCGCGCGACCGGCATCGACCGCATCGAGCTGCGCCGGCGCAACCTGATCGCGCGTGCCGACTTCCCGTACCAGACGCCGATCGCGCTGTCGAAATACGACAGCGGCGACCCGCCGGCGCTGCTCGAGCGCGCGCTGACCCTGGCGGAATGGCGCGGCTTCGAGGCGCGCCGGAGCGGCTCGGCCGCCCGGCACAAGCTGCGCGGCATCGGCTGTGCCGCGTTCGTCGAGCCGGCGGGCGCCGGCGGCAGCCCCAAGGAGCAGGCCGCGATCAAGTTCGGCGCGACCGGCGACGTCGAGCTCTTCACGGTCTCGGGCTCGTCCGGTCAGGGCCACGAGACCGTCTATCCCGAGGTGGCGGCCGCGCTGCTCGGCATCCCGGCCGAGCGCATCACCCTGCGGGCCAGCGATCCGTCGGGCCCCGCGCTCGCCGGCGACGGCACGATCGGCTCGCGCTCCATGATGGCGCACGGCGGCGCCGTCCTGATGGCGGCGCGCGAAGCGGTCCGCAAGGGCCTGGAGCTCGCGGCCGATGCCCTCGAGGTCGCCGCCGCCGATGTCGAGTTCGCCGACGGCCGCTACACCGTCGCGGGCACCGACCGCACGATCGGCTTCCTGGAGATCGCCGAGCGCTACGGCGCGGCGCTCGACGCCACGGGCGAGCTGCCTCAGCCGCGCTCCTATCCGAGCGGCGTCCACGTCGCCGAGGTCGAGATCGATCCCGAGACCGGCGTCGTCAGCGTGCTGCGCTACACCGCCGTGGACGACTGCGGGCGCGTGATCAACCACACCCTGCTCGAGGGCCAGCTGCACGGCGGCATCGTGCAAGGCCTCGGGCAGGTGCTCGGCGAGCATGCGGTCTACGATCGCCAATCGGGCCAGCTGCTCGCCGGCTCGTTCATGGACTACGCGATGCCGCGCGCCGACGAGCAGCCGCCCATCCTGCTCGAGGATCTGTCGGTGCCGTCGCCCAACAACCCGCTGGGCGTCAAGGGCGCGGGCGAGGCCGGCACGACCGGCGCGGTGCCCGCCGCCGCCAACGCCGTGCTCGACGCGCTGAAGGCGCTCGGCATCACGGCGCTCGATCTGCCCTACACGCCCGAGCGCGTGTGGCGCGCCATCCAGGCGGCGACGCGCTAGCGGACTTGGCGGCGCCGCTCCATCACACCATCGTCCGTAACTAGATCGGCTTCAGCACGACGTCGAGCAGCGCGAGCTGCCCGCGCGCGACCGCGGCCAGCCCGCGCGCGAGGGCGGCCGCCAGCGCCGCCGGCTGGTCGACCCGCTCGCCGACGCCGCCATAGGCGCGCGCGAGCAGGGAATAGTCGGGCGGCGGCGCGATCGTAGTGCCGATCACCTGGCCGGCGCGCGCCGCCTCGCCCTCGGGGAAGCTGTTGAGGACGTCGCTCTTCTGCGACAGGTAGCCCGCGTTGTTGAAGACGATCACGAAGATCGGCAGGCCGTGCTCCTGCGCCGCCCCGAAGCTCGCGACCACCGGATTGTAGTGGAACGCGCCGTCGCCGATGGTCAGCACCACGGTGCGCTCGGGGTGCGCCGACTTCACGCCGAGCGCGAGGCCGATGCCGCCGCCGAGGCCGCCATAGCTGGCCTCGTAGAAGCCGCCGGGACCGAGGCGCTCGAGCTGCTGGTGGAGCGCCAGGCGATGGGTGATCGTCTCGTTGACGACGATCGCGTCCGCCGGCAGCGCCTGGTTCAGGGCATGACCGACCCACGCGCTCTCGATCGCCGGCTTGTCGCCGGCGGCGCGGCCCGCCTCGATCAGCCCGGCGCGGCGCGCGGCAAGACGCCCCGGCCAATCGTGGCGCGGCGTCTTCTTGGCGAGCTTCCGATGCAGCGCGCGCAACGAAGGCGCGGCGGCGCCGGCGGCGATCACGTCGGCGCGGAAGCCCCAGAACGGCAGGCGGACGTGCAGCGGCTCCTCGCCCAGGACCAGCACCGTCTTGTCGGTCACGCGCGACGGCGGATGCCAGGGCAGCACCGCTTCGACCAGGAACACGGTGTCGGCGTCGGCGAGCAGCGCCGGCATGTCGTCATACGCGACGCCGCCGGCGAGCGGATGCCGGCGCGGGAAGTTCACGTAGTAGGGCTGCCAGGCCTCGAGCACCGGCGCGCCGAGCGTCTCGGCGATCGCGACCAGCGCCGGCAGCGCGGCCGGATCGCGGCCGGCCTCCTCCGTCACGATGACGGGATTGCGCGCGGCGTTGAGCGCCGTCGCGAGCCGCTCGATCGCATCGTCGCCGGCGACCGCCGGGAGCGGCAGCGACGCCGGCGGCGGCGCGGCCGGCATCGGCTCGATCAGATGCTCGAGCGGCACCGACACGAGCACCGGTCCCTGCGGCGCCGCGGCGGCGATCTGGCAGGCGCGCTGGATCGTCTGGGGCAGGATCACGGCCGTATTGAGGCCGAAGCTCCACTTGACGCACGTCTCCATCAGGCGCGCCGGTCCGCCCGTGTCGGTCAGCAGCCGCAGCCACTGCCGACCGACCGCGAGGCTGCCCGCCTCGCCGAAGCCGATCGATTCACCGGCGAGCACGACCAGCGGAATCCGCTCGTGCAGCGCGGCGCGCAACAGCATCCCGGCGTGCAGCGCGCCCACCGTCGTGTGCAGCACGACCGCCGCGAGCCGGTTCGTCGCCTTGGCGTAGCCCATCGCCATGGCGACCGCGGTCTCCTCGTGCCGCGAGGAGATGTAACGCGGAAAGTCGCGCGCGGCCGGACCGGCGAGCGCCTCCCAGAGCGGCGCCCAGTCCGAGCCGGGCGACGCGTAGATCCGCGCCACGCCCATCGACGTGAGTGCGCTCAGGAGCGCTTCCGCGCCCCGCATGCCGGTGCTCATCACGAGCCCTCCTCCCGCGATCGGACGCTCGCCCGATCGATGACCATCCGACCGAAGATTGACAGCCGGACGCGAATAATGAACATACTCATTTTTTAGCACAGTCCCGCCATGGCATCCACTCAGGCAGCGTTGGTCACCGGCGGCGCGACCGGCATCGGCCGCGCGGCGGTGCTGGCGCTCGCCCGCGCGGGCTACGACGTCGCGATCAACTACGCCTCGAGCGCGGCGGCGGCGCGCGACACCGCCGCCGCGGTCGAGGCGTGCGGCGTCCGCGCCCTGGTGCTGCCGTGCGACGTCAGCGACGAGGCCGGCGTGCGCGCGATGGTGCGCGAGATCGCCGAGACGTTCGGCCGGCTCGACGTGCTGATCAACAATGCCGGGACGACGGCCAACTGGAAGCCGCGCGATCTCGAGACGCTGTCGCTCGAGGAATGGGATCGCGTGTTCGCCGTCAACGTGCGCGGGCTGTTCCAGGTCACGCGCGCCTGCGTGCCGCTCCTGAAGGCGGCGCGCGGCTGCGTCGTCAACACCGCCTCGATCGTCGGCATGCGGCCCGGGCCGCAGCCCCTGCCCTACGCCGCCAGCAAGGCGGCGGTCGTCAACCTGACCAAGACCTTGGCCTGGAACCTGGGTCCGGAGATCCGCGTCAACGCCGTCGCCCCCGGTTGGATGGAGGGCGAGTGGATGAAGCGCATGCTGCAGGACAAGTACGACGACCTGATGGGCAAGCGCGCCAAGGCGACGCCGCTGAAGCGCGTCGTCACCGCCGACGACGTCGCCGACACGATCATGACGCTCGTGCGCGCCAACCGGTTCGTCACCGGCGAGGTGATCGTGATCGACGGTGGCTTCACGAGCTCGACCTGACCATGGCGTTGCCCGGCGTCGTCGCGTTCCCGCCCGAGTTCGCCGCGCGCTACCGCGCCAAGGGCTATTGGCGCGACCGCAGCCTGGCCGCGGAGTTCGCCGAAATCTTCGCGGGCCATGCCTCCCGCGTCGCGCTGATCGACGGCGAGCGCCGCTACAGCTATGCCGACATCGATCGGCTGACCGACAACCTGGCGCTCAACCTGCTCGAGCTCGGGCTGCGACCGCTCGATCGCGTCGTGCCGACCTTGCCGAACTGCGCCGAGTTCGTGCTGCTCTATTTCGCGCTGCAGAAGCTCGGCGCCATCCCGATCGCCGCGTTGGTGACGCACCGCTTCGCCGAGATCAATCAGTTCGTCGAGCTCGCCGGCGCGACGATGTGCGTCTATCCCGAACGGCACGGCGATTTCGCCTTCGAGCCGGTCATCCAGCGCGTCAAGGCCGCCAACCCCTCGCTGCGCATCTGTCTGCCGTTGGCCGCGCTGGCGGAACTGATCGAGCGACCGGCGCGCCTGCCCGTCGACCGGCTGCGCGAGATCGGCATCGATCCGACCGATCCGTGCATCTTCCAGCTCTCGGGCGGCACCACGGGAATCCCCAAGCTGATCCCGCGCACGCACAACGACTACGCCTACAACTCGAAGGCGGCGGCCGCGGTGTGCGGCGTGACGGGCGCAACCGTGCTGCTGCTGGCGCTGCCGATCGCGCACAACCTGCCGCTCGCCTGCCCGGGCATCCAGGGCACCTTCTTCCAGGGCGGCACGGTCGTGCTGTCGCCGACGACGCGACCCGACGTGATGTGCCATCTGATCGAGCTTCATCGCGTCACCCACCTCAAGGTCGTCCCCGCCCTCCTGATCCGGCTGATCAACGATCCGGCGATCGGTCGTCACGATCTCGCGAGCATGCGGGTGATCCAGAGCGGCGGCCAGCGCATGCAGCCGGAGGTGCGGCTCGCGACCCAGCGCCTGATCCCGAGCGCGTTCGTCCAGGAGAATTTCGGCATGTCGGAGGGCATGCTGTTCTTCGTCCGGGCCGGCGATCCGGAAGAGATCACGCTCGAGACCTGCGGCCGACCGATCTGCCCGGACGACGAGGTGCGGCTGGTCGACGACGAGGGCCGCGTGGTGCCGGACGGCGCGGTCGGCGAGCTGACGTGCCGCGGCCCCTACACCTTGCGGGGCTATTACGGCGTGCCGGACTACAACGCCCGGCAATTCACGCGCGACGGCTTCTACTGCTCGGGCGACCTGATGCGCCGCCATCCCTCCGGCAACTACGTCGTCGAGGGCCGCAAGAAGGACCTGATCAACCGCGGCGGCGAGAAGATCAGCGCCGAGGAGATCGAGAACCTGATCCTCTCGCATCCCGCGGTCGAGAACGTCGCGTGCGTGCCGGTCGCCGATCCGGCCCTCGGCGAGAAGATGTGCGCCTGCGTGATCCTGCGCCCGGGCCACGCGCTCGCCCTCGACACGCTGGTCGGATTCCTGATGACCAAGGAGATCGCCAAGTTCAAGCTGCCCGAACGGCTCCTGGTGTGCCGCGAATTCCCGGTCTCGACGTTCGGCAAGGTTTCCAAGAAGGCGCTCGCCGACATGGCGGAGCGCCAGACGGGCGAGGACCATGCGCATCATTGATCTGCATTGCTATCCCGGCACGGCCGAATGGATCGCCTGCCAGGGCCCCTACGTCGCGGCGCTGGCGAGCTACTGGAAGCGCGACTGGTCGGGCAAGCCGGAGGCCGAGGTGGTGCGCGAGTTCACCGAGGCGGGCGTCGAGGCCTGCCTGGTCGCGCTCGACCTCGAGACCACGATCGGCACGCCGCCGGTCACCAACGAATACGTGCACGCCATGTGGCAGCGGCACCCCGAGCGCATCATCCAGTGCTGGGGCGCCGTCGAGCCGGCCAAGGGCGCGATCGCGCTCGAGCAGATCCGCACCGCGGTCGAGCGGCTCGGCTTCATCGGCTTCCACTTCCACCCGATCATGCAGCACTTCGCGGTCGACGACCGCCGCTACTATCCGATGTTCGAGCTGATCGCGTCGCTCGAGGCCGCCGTCATGATCGACGTCGGCACCACCGGCATGGGCGCCGGGATGCCGGGCGGCCACGGCGCGGTGATCCGCCACGCGCACCCGGCCTCGATCGATCGGCTCGCCGCCGACTTCCCGACGCTCAAGATCGTCATGGCGCATCCGGGCTGGCCCTGGGTCGACGAGACCACCGCGGTGGCGCTGCACAAGGGCAACGTGTTCTGGGAGATGTCGGGCTGGGCGCCGAAATACTTCCCCGGCAACCTGAAGGTCGACATGCGCGGCCGGCTGCAGGACAAGATCATGTTCGGCAGCGACTATCCGAGCATGCCCTACGCGCGCATCCTGAAGGAGTGGCGCGAGCTCGGCTATCCCGACGCGGTGATGGAGAAGATCATGCACGCCAACGCCGAGCGCATTCTCGGGCTCTGAGCGGCCGGCCGAATGCCGATCGTCCGCGAGACGCCGCCCAAGGGCCGCCGCGAGCTCAACCGGCAGGACAAGCTCCGGCGCATCAAGGCCGCCGCGCGCAAGCTCTTCATCGCCCATGGCTACGACGAGGCGAGCACGCGCGAGATCGCGGTCCGCGCCGGCGTGGCGCTCGGCACGCTGTTCCTCTATGCCGCGGACAAGCGCGATCTCCTGTTTCTCGTGGTCAACGACGATTTCGAGCGGGTGACCGCCGAGGCGGCGGACGCGGTGCGGCCGGCCGCATCGTTCCTCGACAACCTCCTCGCGGCGCTCCGGCCGCTCTACGCGTTCTTCGACCGCGAGCCGCGCCTCGCCCGCCTCGCGCTGCGCGAGATGATGTTCTACGAGGCCGGCGATCAGGCCCGGCGGTTCGTGAAAACCCGCGAGCGCATGATCGCGCTGTGCGGTACGATCGTGCGGATGGCGCAGGACAAGCGAGAGATCCGCACCAAGGAGGACCCGCACAAGGTCGCCGCGCTGCTGTTCGCGATCTTTCAGATCGAGGTGCGGCGCTGGCTGACGCCGCCGCTCGCCGACGTCGAGGTCGGCCTGCGCGATCTGCAGCGGGCCTTCGAGGTCATGATGACCGGGCTGTCGCCCACGCCGCGCGCGTTCGAGACGTCTGAATAGGGTTTCACGACCGAGGCACAGAGAAGATCGTCATCGACGCTGTGATGATGCCTCGTCAGATGGGAGACGAATCATGGAATTCGGCGCGGCGATGTTCTTCACGGACTACTCGATGCGGCCGGACGAGCTCGCGCGCGCGCTCGAGGAGCGCGGCTTCGAGTCGGTGTGGGCGCCCGAGCACTCGCACATTCCGCTGACGCGCAAGACGGCGTTCCCGGCCGGCGGCGAGCTACCGAAGAAATACTACGACGTCATGGACCCGTTCGTGACCCTGACGGCGGCCGCGATGGCGACCAAGACCCTCAAGCTCGCGACCGGCATCTGCCTGGTCGTGCAGCGCGACCCGATCCAGACCGCCAAGCTGGTCGCCTCGATCGACCAGGTCTCGAACGGCCGCTTCCTGTTCGGCGTCGGCGGCGGCTGGAACGCCGACGAGATGGCCGACCACGGCACCGACTACAAGACGCGCTTCTCGCTGATGCGCGAGCGGCTCGAGGCCATGAAGGCGATCTGGACCCAGACGAAGGCCGAGTATCACGGCAAGTTCGTGAATTTCGGCCCGATGATGACGTGGCCGAAGCCGGTGCAGAAGCCGCACCCGCCGATCCTGATGGGCGGCAATTTCCCGCACGGCGCCAAGCGCGCGATCGCGTTCGGCGACGCCTGGATGCCGCACGCCAGCCGGCCCGACTATCCCGACGTCGTCGAGTTCCTGCCGCGCTTCCGCCAGATGGCCGCCGAGGCCGGGCGCGAGCCCGACGCGCTGCCCGTCACGGTGTTCGGCACGCCGCTCGACCCCGACCGCATCAAGCGCCACCGCGACGCCGGCGTCGCGCGCACCTGCGTCAGCCTGGCCTCGGAGAAGGCCGACAAGATCCTGCCCGAGCTCGACCGCTGGGCCGCGCTCGCGCGCGAGCTGACGTAGAACGCGCCTACTCGGCCGCGCTCTGGCTGATGCCGGCGGCGGCGCGCGGCACGGTGAAGCGGAACACGGTGCCGCCGCCCGGGTTGGCCTCGGCCCACATCCGGCCGCCATGCGCCGCGACGATGCCGTGGCAGATCGACAGGCCGACGCCCATGCCGGCGGCCTTGGTCGTGACGAACGGCTTGAAGAGCTTGTCGCGCACCGCGTCGGACAGGCCCGGGCCGGTGTCCGCGACCATGACCTCGACCATGCCCTCGGGCGCCGGCGCCGTGGCGATCGCGAGCTCGCGCCGCGGGCCGTCCGCCATCGCCTCGCTCGCGTTGCGGATCAGGTTGAGGAGGACCTGCTGGATCTCGATCTTGTCGATCACCGCCATGCGCGCGGCCGGATCGAGCCGCAGCGCGACGGCGACCGCGCGCCCTTCGGCGCCGACCAGCGCCAGCGCCACCGTCTCCTCGACGATCGCGTTGAGGTCCTCGACGCGCCGGGCGCTCTCCTCCCGTCTGATGAAGCCGCGCAGCCGCTTGATGATCTCGACGGCGCGGCCGGTCTCGTTGAGCGCCCGGTCGAGCGCGCCGAGCGTCTTCGGCGCGTCGCCGGCCGCGATCAGGCGCTGGCTCGCGCGCAGATAGTTGCCGATCGCGGTGAGCGGCTGGTTCACCTCGTGCGCCAGGGCCGACACCATCTGGCCCAGCTCGTTCAAGCGCGACACGTGGAGCAGCTCCGCGCGCACCTCGTCGAGGTGCCGCTCGCGCTCCTTGCCTTCCACGTCCATCGCGCGGGCGACCCGCGCATAGAGCGCGATCGTCTCGACCATCAGGGCGATCAGCACGAGGCTGGCCGCGCACAGGCCGTAGACGCGCCCGGCGTAGAACCCGACGTCGAAGCGTCCGGCGTTCAGCACCGCGCTCAACGCCACGTCGCACAGCCAGGCGCACAGCACCGCCATCAGCCACCAGTCGAGGACCGACCGCGGGCGCCGCCGCGCCAGCGCGATCAGCCCGAGCGCGCCCAGCGACCAGACCAGCGCGATCACGACGATCATCGTCGCCGTGTAGCCGTTGCCCCGCATGATCGGCGGCAGGTATGCCTCGCCGGCGGTCGCGAGCGCGGTCAAGGCGACGACCAGCGCGGCGACGGCGACCGCCGCGCGCCACAGCGCCGCCGGCGCCAGCGGCGCGCGCGCGGCGTCGCCGCGCTCGAGCAGCGCGTAGGCCGTGACGGCGAGCGGGAAGCCGCCGTGCCAGAACATATAGAGCCACGCCGTGCTCTGCGCGCCCGCGCCGAGCAGCCCGCCCGCCGCGAACAGGCCGGGGAACGTCAGCGCATGCGCGACCGCCATCAGGGCGCTGAAGAGATAGCCGCAGGCCAGCACCAGCAGGGCGCGCGAGCCCGCGATGCCGAACTGGCCGAACAGCAGCGCCGCGGTGATCAGGTCGTTGACGACGAGCGCGGCCTCGTAGGCGGGAATGAACGCCGTCGACGGGCCGAGCGGCACGCGCGCGAACGGCGCCACGCCGACGAACACGACCACCGACAGCGCCATGACGACGACCGCGAAGCGCCGCTCGCGCGGGCCCGGCGGGAGCATCGACAGGAGGAGCCGCCGCTCCGCCACCGGCTCGGTCGTCACTGTGCCTTTCCTGGTGGAGTTTTTATATTCGTTTGATGCGAACAGTATAGGACGCGCACGCGCGCCGGTCGAGCATCCGACTGTAAGGCGGCGCGGACGCTCAGCCGTTCCGCCGCGCCAGCACGTCGAGCGCGACGAGGGCGCCGCGCGGCAGCGCGGTGACGCCGACGCAGCTCAGGGTCGGCCGGCGCTCGGGCGGGAAGAAGCCGACATAGACCGCGGTCATGCGCTCGTGGAGCCGCGCGAAGTCGATCAGCGAGACGCGCACCGACACGACGTCCGCCTTGGTCAGGCCGACGCTGGCGAGCAGGGTCTCGACGTTGGCCAGCGCCTTGGCGGTCTGCGGCTCGATGCCGTCGCCGAGCGCCGCCTTGTCGTCGGCGAGATCGATCGGCAGCACGCCCGAGAGCGCGGCCCAGCCGTCGACCAGCACGACGTCGCTGGCGGCCCGCGCGCGCGCCGAGCCCGGATTGAGCGAGCGGAACTCCATCACGACGCCCTCGCCCGCCGACGCGTCAGCCGACCAGGTCGGTGGTGACCAGGCGCTTGATGCGCTCGTGGGCGACGCGCTCGCGCTCGGGCGCCGCGAGGTCGTCGGTCTCGATCACGATCTGGGCGGCGCGCCGGCCGAACGCGCCGATCGACGCGAGGTCGGCGATGTTCGACTGGCTGGGCAGGCGCATCACCAGGTCGTGGCAGTAGGTCGGCACCGGGTTCTGCGCGTAGCGCCGCGGCAGCGCGAGCGGCTCGCCCGCCTCGACCGCCTTGATGCCGCGCGCCAGCATGCGGCGGAACATCACGACGCCGCGGTCGGTGGTGCCGAGATGCTCGGCCTTGCGGTTCTGGATCGCGCCCTGGCTGACCAGCGCGTCGAAATCGCCCGGCTCGCGCTGGCGCTCGGTGTAGGGCCGGTCGGCGGTCTGGCCGATCAGCGCGACCCTGCCGACGCCGAAATCCTCCGGCCGCATCGGGCGGTGCTTGGTCGTGTACGGGTTCAGGTTGGCGACGCCCATGTAGAACGAGCTGGTGTCGTCGAGCGGCACGACCCAGCGCGTCAGGTAGCTCGCGATGCCGAAGCATTCCTCGGTCGCATTGTTCGAGCCCGACAGGAACTGCCCGATGTTGGGCATGATCATGTCGCTGGCGCGGATGAACACCGAGTCCTTGACCCGGCGCGTCGCCATCGAGAGGAAGCCGAGCGGCGTCTCGACGAAGTCGAGCGCCGGCAGCACGGCGAACGCCGGCGAAAATTGCTGGCCGCTGACGATCGCGTGCAGGTAGGCGTTGTGGATCGGGTCGGCGGCGTTGTCGACGATCTGCACCCAGTTGCACGGGAAGTGCAGCTTGAAGGGCGCGAGCACGTTGTCGGCGCGCTGCGAGAAGGTGTCGTAGAGCGGCAGCTCGGGCATCGTCTCGGGCGGGCCCATGTACGCGAAGATCAGGCCGCACGCCTCGCGCACCGGATAGGCGCCCTGGCAGAGCTCGTGCTTGAGCGGGCTGGCGGCCGGCTCGGCCGGCGTCTCGAGCACCGTGCCGTCGACGTCGTAGAGCCAGCCGTGATAGCAGCAGCGGATGCCGCGCTCGGCGACGATGCCGAACTCGAGCGAGGCGCCGCGATGGATGCACTGGCGGTGCAGCAGGCCGAGCCGGCCGCCGCCGTCGCGGAACACCACCAGGTCCTCGCCGAGCAGACGCACCGGCACCGGCAGGTCGGCGAGCTCGGACACCAGCATGAAGGGATGCCAGAAGCGCCTGAGATACTCGCCGCCCGGCGTGCCCGGCCCGGTCTCGGCCAGCGGATTGCGCTCCGCCGCGCGCGGCCGGTTGTGATAGCCGGAGTACGGCTTGGCGCTGCCGTTGGTCGATCCGCTTTCGGAACTCATTCGCGCTATCTCCGCCAGCCCTCCGCAGGCTAATCCCCTGTCGACACGCTCTCAAGTTTACCGCATCCGCTCCATCCTCCCCCCTCCCCCCTTGAGGGGGAGGGTTGGGGTGGGGGGTCTCATCGTGCGCGTTGCCCCAAGCGCGCGGACACGGGCATCACCCCCCTCCCTAACCCTCCCCTCAAGGGGGGAGGGGATGCGACGTCGCGGCTCCCCTGCGATGGCCAGAGCGGCGGGAATCGGCTAGCATTCCGGGAACGTCCCGGGCGTGCCCCGAGGACCACGAAACGAACCCAGGGGAGACGCGTGCCATGGCCCGCACCTACAACGTCATCGACGCCGACGGCCACATCCTCGAGCCCCTGACCCTGTGGGACGAGTACATCGAGCCGAAGTACCGCGAGCGCGCGCCCAAGCTGATCGTCGACACCGACGGCAAGGAGCGCCTGAAGATCGAGAGCCGCGTGCTCGGCAGCCACAAGGGCGTCGGGCTGATCGGCGCGGTCGGCGCGCGCGACGGCATCATCGAGGACGACACCGCGACCTATCGCGAGGGCCGCAAGGGCGGCTTCGATCCGCACGCGCGCATCCCCGACATGGATCTCGACGGCATCGACGCGGTGTTCCTCTATCCGAGCCTCGGCCTGTTCGCCGGCGCGATCGAGGACCCCGACCTCGCGGCGGCGACCTGCCGCGCCTACAACCGCTGGCTCGCCGACTACTGCAAGCCCTACCCCGACCGGCTGTTCGGCGTCGCCATGCTGCCGATGCAGTCGCTCGACCACACCATCAAGGAGGTGCGGTTCGCGCGCCAGGAGCTCGGCATGCGCGCCGGCTTCATCCGGCCCAACCCGTACAACAACCGCATGCTCCACGACCCGTTCTACGACCCGCTGTGGTCGATGTGCGAGGAGGTCGATTTCGCCATCGGGATCCACGAGGGCGCCAGCGGCGGCATGCCCCAGGTCGGCGTCGACCGCTTCGAGGGCCGCGGCGCGCGCCACATCATCTGCCACACCATGGAGATGATGCTCGCCGCCATGAGCATGATCTGGGGCGGCGTGTGCGAGCGCCATCCGAAGCTGCGCATCGGCTTCATGGAGTCGGGCGGCGGCTGGATCGCGCCGTGGCTCGACCGCATGGACCGCCACTTCGACGACCAGGGCTTCAACGACTCCGGCCTCAAGACGCGGCCGAGCGAGATCTTCAACCGCAATTGCTGGATCTCGTTCGAGCCGGTCGAGGGCAGCCTCGCGGTGCTCGCCGACTATATCGGGCCGCACAAGATCCTGTGGGCGACCGACTACCC
>DATJNS010000470.1:0-2636 GCA_035507915.1 Candidatus Sulfotelmatobacter sp. | reverse complement strand
GCGATGCGACGAAGCAGGAAGCGCATGACCGACTATCGCGCCGTGGCGGATGCCGTGATGAAGCGCCGGGCGCTGGCCGAGGCGCTGTTCGACGCGTTCGTGAGCCTGTCGCGCGATCCGGACGCCGGTGTCACGCGGGCGTCGTACGGCGAGGAAGAGAACAAGATCCACGCGCACGTCGCTTCGGTCGCCGAGACGCTCGGCCTCGCGGTGACGCGCGACGCCGCCGCCAACACCTACATGACCTTGGGCGGGCGCGACCCGCAGGCGAAGCGCATCGTGACCGGCTCGCATCTCGACTCGGTGAAGCAAGGCGGCAAAGTCGACGGTGCGGCCGGCGTGGTCGCCGGGCTGGTGGCGTGCGCGGCGCTCACCGATCTCGGCGTCGCGCCGGCGTGCGACGTCTCGGTGATGGGCGTGCGCGCCGAGGAGAGCGCGTGGTTCGGCGTGTCGTACATCGGCTCGCGCGCGGCGCTCGGCCTGCTGCCCGACGGCGCGCTCGACGCGCGCCGCGTCGACAGCGACCGCAGCCTCGCCGAGCACATCCGCGCCGCCGGCGGCGCGCCCGACGCGATCGCGGCGCGCCGACGCCATCTCGATCCCGCACGGCTGCGCTGCTTCCTCGAGCTGCACATCGAGCAGGGCCCGCTGCTCGACCGCGACGGCATCCCGGTCGGCATCGTGACCGGCATCCCGGGCAATTTCCGCTTCCCCGAGGCGCGCGTGGTCGGCGAGTACGGCCATGTCGGCCAGCTGCGCGCGTGGCGCCGCGACGCCGTGGTGGCGGCGAGCGAGCTCGCCTGCGCGCTCGACGCGCTGTGGGAGGACTGGGAAGCCGCGCAGAAGCCGATGGCCTTCACGCTCGGCCAGTTCATGACCGACCCGGCGCTGCACGCGCTCACCAAGGTGCCGGGCGAATTGCGCTTCACGCTCGACGTGCGCTCGACCGACGCCGCGCTGCTCGCCGAGCTCGAGGACAAGACGCGCGCCATCATCGGCGCGATCGAGCAGCGACGCGGCGTGCGCTTCGACCTCGGCAAGACGGCGCGCGCCGCGGTCGGCCACATGGACGCGGACATCCGCGCGCGCTTCGAGGCGATCGCGACGTCGCTCGCGATCCCGACGCGCCGGCTCGGCAGCCCGGCCTCGCACGACGCCGCGGCGTTCGCCGCCGCCGGCGTGCCGACCGCGATGCTGTTCGTGCGCAACGCCAACGGCAGCCACAATCCCGACGAAGCCATGACGATCGACGATTTCCTGCAGGCGACGGCGGTCATGACCGGCTGGCTCGCCGACGCGGTCGCGTGATGCCGCCGACCATCGCCGTCTTCACCAAGAATCGCATCAACCCGGCCTATCACGGCGCGCGGCTGGCGGCCGACCGCACCGCGGCGCGCTTCGGCGGCCGCGCGGTGCACTACGTGCCGGCGACGCCCGACGATCCGGTCGAGCAGAGCGCGCTGGTCGACCAGGCGCTGGCGGCGCGACCCGACGCGTTCGTCTTCGTGCCCGCGCACCCGACCGCGGTCGACGACGCGGTGCGCCGGATCAACCGCGCGACCATTCCGATCGTCAATCTGATCAACCGCCTGGGCGCGGGCGAGACGGTCAGCTTCGTCGGCTCGGACGACCGCGCGCTGGCGATCGCGGTGGCGACCCGGCTGTTCGAGGCGCTCGGCGGCGCCGGCACGGTCGCGATCCTCGAAGGGCCGCCCGGCGTGGTGACCGGCGTGGCGCGGCTCGACGGGTTCCGCGCCGCCGCGGCGCGCTTTCCCGGCATCGCGCTCGCGGCCTCGGCCGACGGCGCCTTCCTGCGCGAGCCCGGGCGGCGCGCGACCGAAGGCCTGCTCGCCACCTTGCCGCGGCTCGACGGCATCCTGGCGGCCAACGACATGATGGCGCTGGGCGCGCTCGACGCGCTCGACGCCGCCGGCCGCGCCGCCCAGGTGGTCGGCGTCAACGCGCTGCCCGAGGCGATCGACGCGATCAAGCAGGGCCGCCTGCTGGCGACCGCCGACTTCGACGCCTTCAAGCTCGCTGCGGTGGCGACCGAAGCGGCGTGCCGACATCTGCGCGGCGAACGCATCCCGCGCGAGATCCTGCTGCCGGTGCAGATGGTCGACCGCGCCAACTGCGCCGCCTGGGACAAGCCGATCGAGGCGCGCGACGCGCCGCGCTGGGAGGACGTGGTCGGCGGCCGATGAGGAGCACGCGATGAAGCTCTACTACTTCCCGACGCCCAATCCGCAGAAGGTCAAGTTCGCGCTGCTCGAGCTCGGGCTCGACTGCGAGATGATCACGGTCGACCTGACCAAGGGCGCCCACCGCGAGCCGGCGTTCCTCGCGCTGAACCCGTTCGGCCGCGTGCCGGTGCTGGTCGACGGCGACCTCGTCCTGTGGGAGACGCACGCGATGCTCGCCTATCTCGGCGAGCAGACCGGCCGGCTGTGGCCGACCACGGCGGCCGGCCGCGCAGACGCGCTCCGCTGGCTGTTCTTCCTGTCGCAGCACATGATGCCGGCGGCCGGCGAGGTCGCGCTGCCGCTGCGCTCCAAGCTGAGCGGCGTGGCGTACGACGAGGCCGACGTCGCGCGCGGCCGCAAGACCCTCGCCGCCGCGCTGCCGGTCGTCGAAGG
>DATJNS010000469.1:0-3157 GCA_035507915.1 Candidatus Sulfotelmatobacter sp. | reverse complement strand
GACGCGCCGGCGGCCGCGAGCGCGCGCCCGTGCAGCGCCCGGAACAAGAGCGACGCCAGCGGGTCGAGATCGACCGCGTCGATGCGCCGAAACCGCGTGAGGAAATCGTCGGGCAGGCACCAGCCGGCGCTCGGGCCGAGCAGCAGCAGATCGCGCGCCGCGGGTCGCCACGTCGCGAGCCAGCGGCCGAGCTCGTCGCAAAACCCGGCCCACAGGCGATGGCGCCGGCGGAGCGCCCGCAGGTGCCATTCCAGCCCACCGCTCGGCGTCAGCAAGAAGCGCGACGACACAGTCCGACCTCAGCCTCCCGTCGTCACGCCCGCGCCCGAGCGCGCGGGCCCGCTGGGCACGATCCTGGCATCATGGCGGCCGAAGCCCAACCACCCGCCGCCGTCGAATTCATGAACCATCTCCCACGTGACGATCGGCTGCGACGGACCGTGCGGCTCGTCGCCCTCCTCAACCTCGCCTATTTCGGCGTGGAGTTCGCGGTCGCGGTCTCGATCGGATCGGTGTCGCTGTTCGCCGACAGCATCGACTTTCTCGAGGATGCGTCGGTCAACGGTCTCGTGCTGGCGGCGCTCGCCTGGTCGGCGCCGCGCCGCGCGGTGGTCGGGATGACGCTGGCCGGCGCGCTCCTGGTGCCGGGCATCGCCACCCTGTGGACGGCGTGGGAGAAGCTGATGGCGCCCGCCCCGCCCGACGCGGCGGCGCTCATGCTGACCGGCGCAGGCGCGCTGGCGATCAACCTGTCGTGCGCCCTCATGCTCGCGCGCTTCCGGCGTCATGCCGGCAGTCTGACGCGCGCCGCCTTCCTGTCGGCGCGCAACGATGCGATCGCAAACGTCGCGATCATCGCGGCGGGCCTGGCGACGCACCTGACCATGTCGGCATGGCCCGACCTGATCGTCGGGCTCGGCATCGCGGCGCTCAACGTCGACGCCGCACGCGAGGTCTGGCAGGCGGCCCGCGCCGAACATCGCGCCGCCGTCGGATGAGCGGCGCTGGTGGCGGGGGGCGGAGTTGAACCGCCGACCTTGGGCTTATGAGTCCCCTGCTCTAACCAACTGAGCTACCCCGCCGCGCCCGCGCGGACGCTCGGCCATGCCGAGAGGCGCCACTATGGGGACGGGCGGCAGGCTGTCAAGCCGGCCCCCGGCCCTGAGTCGAACCCCCGGCAGAACCCTGGTCCAGGCCGGGCTGGCCCAAGGGGCGAGAAGGCCCCGGCCGCGCTCGCGCTTGGCGATGGGTCCGCATCCCCGTACCCTCTGGGCATGATCGAGCCGCCCAGCCGACCCGCCGCATGCCGCCACCACCTCCGGCTTCCGGCGGCGGCCCGACGGGCGGGCGGTCTGGTGGTCGTGCTGGCGCTCTGCCTGTCGAGCCGCCCGGGCGCAGCCGAGACCTGGCGCCAGTTCGTGACCTCGCTCGGTCCGCCCGGGCCGCCGGACGCCGTGCTCGACTACCTGAAGCACGACCAGCTGGTGCTGAGCACGCCCAAGCCCAAATTCAGCACGATCCGCACCGAGACGGTCGACGGCACGGTCGCACAATCCTTCCGGCTCACCGGGTTCGACGGCGGCTTCGGGCACGTCGAGGGCATGCGCGAGGAGCGCACCGAGGGCAACCGGCGCAGCGGCGCGCAGGCCGTGTCGATGGTGACCGCGCTCGCCGGCCTGGTGCTGGTGTCGTTCGACAACAAGACCACGGGCGCATCGGTCTATCTGCGCAAGATCGAGCTCAGCGGCGCGCTGCTCCCGCCGCGCGCCGGCCGCACCTTGGCGATGCGCTACGAGCGCGTGCAGCGCGCCGCCGACGTGGTCGTCGAGGAGGTCCAGGACTGCACGCTGGAATGGACCGAGCCCGACGCGGCGGCGCCGCTGCTCGAATCGCGCTGCACCGGGTCGACACGGATCACCCAGCCGACCGCGGACGGCAACACCAAGGCCGCGACCAGCCCGGCCAACGCGACCCAGACCTTCGTGTTCCGGCCGGACCTCGGCTGGATCTTCAACCAGCAGACCCGCGTGCTGGAGACCACGCCCTAGCCGTCGCCCATCGCGTCCCACAAACAACAGGAGGAAACCATGCACGGCAAAGCCCTGTGCGCCGCCGCCGTACTGCTGATCGCGGTCGCCGCCGCGCCCGACGCCCGCGCCGCCGTCAAGATCGGCGTGCTCACCGACATGAACTCGCTCTACGCCGACATCAACGGACAGGGCTCGGTCGAGGCCGCGCGAATGGCCGCCGAGGATGCCGGCCCGGTGCTCGGCGCGCCGGTCGAGGTCATCTTCGCCGACAACCAGAACAAGCCGGACGTCGGATCGACGATCGCGCGCCAGTGGTACGACGTCGACAATGTCGACGTGGTCTCCGACGTGGCGGCGTCGTCGGTCGCGCTCGCGGTCGAGGAGATCTCGCGCGAGAAGAAGAAGATCGTGCTGTTCTCGAGCCCGGCCAGCTCGGACATCACCGGCGGCAAATGCTCGCCCTACGCCGCGCACTGGACCTTCGACACCTACGCGCTCGCCCATGTCGTCGGCTCCGCGGTCGTCAAGGCGGGCGGCACCAGCTGGTTCTTCCTGACCGCCGACTACGCGTTCGGCTACGCGCTCGAGCGCGACACCACGGCCGTCGTGCAGCAGAACGGCGGCACGATCGTGGGATCGGTCAGGGCGCCGTTCGGCGCGCAGGACTTCTCCTCCTTCCTGATCCAGGCGCAGGCCTCGAAGGCCAAGGTCGTCGGGCTCGCCAACGCCGGCGGCGACACCATCAACTCGATCAAGCAGGGCGCCGAGTTCGGCATCACGCGCGGCGGCCAGACGTTCGCCGGCCTGCTCGTCACGATCGCGGACGTCCACAGCCTCGGCCTCCAGGCCGCGCAGGGTCTGCTGCTCAGCGAGGCGTTCTACTGGGACCGCGACGACGCTTCGCGCGCCTTCGCCAAGCGCTTCTTCGAGCGGCGCAAGCGCCCGCCGACCGCGCAGCAGGCCGGCGTCTACAGCTCGATCGCGCATTACCTGAAGGCCGTGAAGGCGCTCGGCGACAAGACGCCCGAGGCCGTGATGGCCAAGATGCGCGAGCTGCCGATCAACGACTTCATGACCAGCAACGGCAAGCTGCGCATCGACGGCCGGGTGATGCGCGACATGTATCT
>DATJNS010000468.1:0-14776 GCA_035507915.1 Candidatus Sulfotelmatobacter sp. | reverse complement strand
GGGGCGGGCCGCCGTTTCCTCGCGCGCCGGCAGCACGGGCTCGCCGCCGCGACCCAAGGCGCATGGCTCGCCGAAACGCTGCGCATCATGGAAGACCCCGCCTTCGCGCCGCTGTTCGGCCCGGCGAGCCGCGCCGAGGTGCCGCTGGTCGGCCGCCTCGGCGCCACCGTGGTGGCCGGTCAGATCGACCGGCTGGCGGTCACCGACGATGCCGTCCTGATCGTCGATTACAAGACCAACCGGCCGCCGCCGGCGCGCGCCCGGGACGTCGCGCCCGTCTACCTGCGCCAACTCGCGACCTATCGCGACCTGATTCGCCGTATCTATCCGAATCGCGCCATGCGCGCGGCGCTGCTGTGGACAGACGGGCCCGCATTGATGGCGATCCCCGACGCGCTCCTCGACGAACATTCGAGCAACGGCGCCACGACGCCTGGAGCAAATCCGGTCGGCTAGCGTTGCATGGCAGACACGCCCTGGGCGCCGGGGGCACAGTTGACGCTCCCGGGTGCCACTGCCTAGATAATCCGTCCTCAAGCCGGGCCAGGGGCACAACGGGCCGGCACGCACAATCGAGAGGTTCGTCCATGGCTAGCACGCCGGTTACCGACGCCAGCTTCGAGGCCGACGTTCTCAAGGCGGCCAATCCGGTCCTGGTGGATTTCTGGGCCGAGTGGTGCGGCCCCTGCAAGATGATCGGGCCGGCGCTCGAGGACCTGGCCAAGGACATGGCGGGCAAGGTCACGGTCGCCAAGGTGAACATCGACGAGAACCCGGCGACACCGCAGCGCTACGGTGTGCGCGGCATCCCGACCCTGATCCTGTTCAAGGGCGGCCAGGTCGCCGCGACCAAGATCGGTGCACTGCAGAAGAGCGCGCTCTACAGCTGGGTCGAGTCGGTCCTCTAAACTCTTTCGCGCGCGCGGTTGCTCACCCGTTCTCGGCCAGCACCGTGCCGGCGAGATAGAGCGAGCCGCAGATCAGGATGCGGGCGGGCGCGCCCGCTGCCGCATGCGCGGCGACGGCTGCACCGACGCTGCCGGCGGGCTGCGCGTCGAACCCGGCCTCGCGCGCCAACGTGGCCAAACGCTCGGCCGGTACCGCGTGCGCCTCGCCCGCGATCGTCACCGTTCGGAGCGACGTCGCGCGGGCGTGAAGCGGACGCAGGAACGCCACGGGATCCTTGGTGTCGAGCATGCCGACGACCAGGCGCACGGGCCGATCGCGCCACGCCTCGAGACTGAGCGCCAGCGCCGCGCCGGCGTCGGCATTGTGGCCGCCGTCGAGCCACAGCTCGATGCCGGGGGGCAAGCCGGCGACCAGCGGCCCCCGACCGAGATGCTGCAACCGCGCCGGCCAACGCACCCAGCCCAGCCCGTCCGCCAGTGTCTCGGGGGTCGCGCGAAATCGATCGATCAGGCGCTCGGCGCAGGCGACCGCGGTGCCCGCATTGGCGATCTGATGGGAGCCGAACAAGCCCGGCGGCGGCAGATCGAGGTTCCAGCGCGCGCTGCGATAGACGAAACCGCACGCGGTCGGCTCGACCGACCACTCCACGCCGTGGCGGTAGAGCGGCGCGCCGAGCGCCGAAGCGCGCGCGGCGATGACGGACGCGGCGTCGGCCGGCTGGGGGCCGATCACCGCGGTGACGCCGGACTTCAGGATGCCGGCCTTCTCGCCCGCGATCGCCGTCACGGTGTCGCCCAGATAGTGCTGGTGGTCGAGCGACACCGGCGTGATCGCGGCAAGCGCCGGACGCTCGATCACGTTGGTCGCGTCGAGCCGGCCGCCGAGCCCGACCTCGAGCAGCACCACGTCGGCCGGCGTCTCGGCGAAGCCGAGCATGGCCGCCGCCGTCGTGATCTCGAAGAAGGTGATCGGTCGGCCGTCGTTGGCGCGCTCGCAGCGTTCCAACAGGTCCGCGAGCGCGGCATCCTCGATGACGGCACCGGCCAGCGTGATGCGTTCGTTGAAGCGCACGAGATGCGGCGAGATGTAGACGTGGGGCCGGTAGCCGGCCGCCTCGACCATCGCCTTCAGGTACGCGATCAGCGAGCCCTTGCCGTTGGTGCCGGCGACGTGGACGACCGGCGGCAGGCGGCGTTGCGGTTCGCCGAGCGCCGCGAGCAGACGCTGCATCCGGTCGAGCGACAGGTCGATGACACGCGGGTGCAGCTGCTTGAGACGATCGAGGATGGGATCAGGGAGCGCCAGCCGCACCTCCGGTCGAGCCGCCAGACGCGCCGGGCAGCGCCGGCATGCGCGTGCCGTTGATCGCCGGCGGTCGATGGGTCAACAGCGCGATCACGCGCGCGATCGTGTCCTTGAGGTCCTTGCGCGGCACCACCATGTCGATCATGCCGTGCTCGAGCAGGTATTCGGCGCGTTGAAAGCCCTCGGGCAGCTTCTCGCGGATGGTCTCCTCGATCACGCGCGCGCCGGCGAAGCCGATCACCGCGCCAGGCTCGGCGATCAGCACGTCGCCGAGCATCGCGAGCGATGCGCTGACGCCGCCGGTCGTCGGATCGGTCAGCAGCACGAGATAGGGCAGGCCCGCCTCGCGCACCAGCGACACCGCGATCGTGCTGCGCGGCATCTGCATCAACGACAGGATACCCTCCTGCATGCGCGCGCCGCCCGAGGCCGGCACGACCACGAGGGCGGCGCGGCGCTCGACCGCGCGCTCGGCGGCGCGGATCAGCCCGTCGCCGACCGCGATGCCCATCGAGCCGCCCATGAAGCCGAACTCGAACACCGCGACGACCGCCGGCACGCCGTCGATCGTGCCGTCGCCGACCAGCAACGCGTCCTGATCGGCGCGCTTCGCCTGAGCCTCCTTCAATCGTTCGGTGTAGCGCTTGCGATCACGGAACTTCAGCGGATCGACCGGCGCGCGCGGCAGCTCGAGGCGCACGAAGCCATCGTCGAGCAGCAATTCGAGCCGCCGCGCGGCGTCGAGCCGCAGATGGTTGCCGCAATGGGTGCAGACGCGCAGGTTGGCGTCGAGCTCGCGGTGGAAGATCATCGCGCCGCAGGCCGGGCACTTGTCCCACAGGTTCTCGGGCACCTCGACCGTGCGCTGGACCAGCGCACGGATCTTCGGCCGCACGAAGTTGGTGAGCCAGTTCATGCCGGCGCGCCCACCGGCTCACCGCGCATCTCGGCAACGATGCGGCGCGCCGCGTCGGCCGGGTCGCGCGCCGTCGTGATCGGCCGGCCGATCACCAGCACGTCGGCGCCGAGCCTGACCGCGTCGCCCGGCGTCACCACGCGCTTCTGGTCCTGCGCCTCCGCCCAGACCGGGCGCAGACCCGGCACGACCAACATCGCCGTCGGCCCAAGGCGCTTGCGCAGGAGCGCGGCCTCGCGCGCCGAGCACACCACGCCGTCGAGCCCGGCCGCGAGGCTGAGATCGGCCAGGCGCTCCGCCTGACGGGGCAACGGTCCCTGCTGGCCGACCGCGGCCAAATCCTCCTCGCCGAGGCTGGTCAGCACCGTGATGCCGACCAGCTTGGGCGGCGCCACCTTGCTGGCGGCCGCGCCGGCGCGCGCGGCGGTCACCGCGGCGCTCAGCATCGCCGCACCGCCGGAGGCGTGCACCGTGATGATGGCGACGCCGAGCGCGGCAGCCGCCTGCATGCCGCCGGCGACCGTGTTGGGAATGTCATGGAACTTCAGGTCGAGAAAGATCGGCAGGCCGTGCTGCTGGATCGCGCGCACGCCGGCGGGGCCGTTGGCGGTGAAGAACTCGAGCCCGAGCTTGACGCCGTCGACCAAGCCCGCGAGCTGGCGCGCCAGATGCCGAGCGAGCGCCAGATCGACCGTGTCGAGGGCGCAGAACAGGCGGGCAGCGGATGCGGCGGCCATCGCGCGGAGGCTTATCCCAGAACGCCCGGAGGGTCCAGAGCGCGGCGTCGGCCCGGCGTCAGCCCGGGACCTCGCCTTCGTAGGCGAGCTGCGCCGCAGCCAGGTCCTCGAGCGCCGTGCCGACGGACTTGAACAGGGTGATCTCGTCGGGCGCGGCGCGGCCGGGCGCGCGACCGCGCGCGAGATCGTGGAGATCGGCGCGAATCGCCTCGCGGGCGAGCACACCCGACGCGAGCGGTTGGACGATGTCGCCGGCCTCCTTGGTGGCACCCGCGCGCGTGTCGACGAACACGGCGGCGCGCCGGATCGCCGTGTCGTCGGCCTCGCGCATCGCCGGCGTGAAGCCGCCGACCAGATCGAGATGCGCGCCGGGGGCGAGCCATTCGCCGCGCACCAGCGGATCGCGCGTCAGAGTCGCGCACGACACGATGTCGGCCGTGCGCACCGCCGCTTCGAGGTCGTCGACCGGCGCGATCGCGAAGGCCTGCCCGGCGAGCCGGTCCGCCAGCCCCCGCGCCTTGGCGGGATCGCGGCCCCACACGCTGACGCGCCGGATCGGCCGCACGGCGGCATGCGCGGCGATCAGCGCCGGCGCCAGCGCGCCGGTGCCGACCATCACGAGATGCGCGGCGTCCGCGCGCGCCAGGTACGACGCGGCGAGCGCCGATGCCGCCGCAGTGCGGCGCACGGTGAGCACGCGGCCGGCGACCAGTGCGAGCGCCTCGCCGGTCGTCGCCGACAGCAACAGCACCGACGCCAGCACGGTCGACAGGCTGCGCCGCTGGTTGTCGGGAAACACCGTGACGAGCTTGATCGCGAGACAGCCCCCGGCGATCCACGCCGGCATCAGGAGCAAGGTGCCCGCCGCGGCGTCGGGCACCTCGATCGCATGATGATGGCGCAGCGGCACCGACGCGTCGGCGCGAAACGCCGCGCGCAACCGCTCGATGAGCAGCGGCAGCGCGAGGCGGCGTTCGACCGCCCGGTCGTCGATGATCCGCATGCCTCAGTGCGGCGGCGGCGTGACCGGCGCGGCGAGCGTCGCCTCCGCGCGCGCCCCGCCGCGCAGCTCGGTCACCATCGCGCGGTTCTCCGCGAGCGCCGCCTCGAGCTCGACCACGCGGCGCTCATGGCTGCGCGCGCGCAGCCGCCAGCGCGTCAGCGGCAGCCACATCCAGAGCGCGCCGGCCAGCACGCCGATCCCCAGCATGCCGAGCGCGAGCAGGAACAGCCACGTCGTCACCGTGGCGAACGGCCACAGGTTGAGCTCGACCTTCTGGCGGTTGTCGACCGCGAACACGACCAGCACGACGAGCAGCGGTACGGTGATGACGAGCGACAGGCGTTTCATGGCTCCCGCCTCATTATCCTCGTCTCAAGATCCGTCTCACGGGTGCCCACCGCGCGGCGGGCAGCGGCTCCGACGATCCGGGACGGGCGCGGAACCTCAGCTCTCGACGCGGCTCTCGGGGGTGTCGTTCAGCCGGTCGCGCAGCTGCTTGCCGGTCTTGAAGAACGGGATGTACTTCTCGCCGACCTGGACGGCGGTGCCGGTGCGCGGATTGCGCCCGATGCGGGCATCGCGGCGCTTGACCGAGAAGGCGCCGAAGCCCCGCAGCTCGACACGATCGCCGCGCGCGAGCGCTGCGGCGATTTCGTCGAAAATCGTCGAGACGATGCGCTCGACGTCCCGCTGATAGAGGTGCGGGTTGAGCTCGGCAAGCTTGAGGATCAGTTCCGATTTGGTCACCGACGTCCCCCCACCCGGATGGGGTCGATCCTCCGGGCTTCCGCAGCCTGCATGAGGCGTCCCCAACCGTCAAGGATAAGTGGTTCGCCTGGTTGACTTTTTCCAGACCTTATCGGCGACGACGGGGCGGGGGCCGCGCGCCACCCCGGCCGCGCGGGCCGGGATGGCGGGCGCCGTCGACCTATGACTCGTCGTCCGCGGGCTTGGCCTCGTCACCCGCCTCGGCGGCCTTGGCCTTCTTCGACCGGCCGGCCTTGGGCTCCTTGGGCTCGTCCTTCTGGCGCGCCTGACGGATCGCCGCGCCGAGGATCTCGCCCAGGCTGGCGCCCGAGTCCGACGAGCCGTACTCGGCCATCGCCTGCTTCTCCTCCTCGACCTCGCGCGCCTTGATGGACAGCGAGATCTTGCGCGTGGCGCGATCGACCGACACGACCTTGGCGTCGATCTTCTCGCCGACCGCGAAACGGTCCGGCCGCTGCTCGGAGCGCTCGCGCGACAGCTCGGCCTTGCGGATGAAGCCCAACGCGCCGTCGGCGGTCTGCACGTCGATGCCGTTGTCCTGGATCGCGGTGACCGTGGTGGTGACGACGTCGCCCTTCTTGAGGGTGTCGCCGGTCTTCTCGAACGGGTCGGCCTCGAGCTGCTTGATGCCGAGGCTGATGCGCTCTTTCTCGACGTCGACGTCGAGCACGCGCACCTTCACGATGTCGCCCTTCTTGAAGTCCTTGATCGCCTCTTCGCCGGGCTTGCTCCAGGCGATGTCGGAGAGGTGGACCATGCCGTCGATGTCGCCGGGCAAACCGACGAACAGGCCGAACTCGGTGATGTTGCGCACCTCGCCCTCGAGGTCGGCACCGACCGGATGGGCTTCGACGAAGCGGCCCCACGGATTGTCCATGCACTGCTTCAGGCCCAGGCTGATCCGCCGCTTCTGCGGATCGACGTCGAGGACCATGACCTCGACCTCCTGGCTGGTCGACACGATCTTGCCGGGATGCACGTTCTTCTTGGTCCAGCTCATCTCCGAGACGTGGACCAGGCCCTCGATGCCGGGCTCGAGCTCGACGAACGCGCCGTAGTCCGTGATGTTGGTGACGCGCCCGACGAACTTGGCGTTGACCGGGTACTTGAGATCGACGCCCTCCCACGGATCGGCCTCGAGCTGCTTCATGCCGAGGCTGATGCGCTGGGTCTCCGGATTGAAGCGGATCACCTGGACGGTGACGTTCTGGCCGATGGTCAGCGCCTCCGACGGATGGTTGATGCGCCGCCAGGCGATGTCGGTCACGTGCAGCAGGCCGTCGACGCCGCCGAGATCGACGAACGCGCCGTAGTCGGTGATGTTCTTGACCACGCCCTGGAGGACCTGGCCCTCCTTGAGCGAGGCGACCAGCTCGGAGCGCTGCTCGGCGCGGCTCTCCTCGAGCACGGCGCGGCGCGACACCACGATGTTGCCGCGGCGGCGGTCCATCTTGAGGATCTGGAACGGCTGCTGCGTGCCCAGCAGCGGTCCGATGTCGCGCACCGGCCGGATGTCGACCTGGCTGCCGGGAAGAAACGCGACGGCGCCCGACAGATCGACCGTGAAGCCGCCCTTGACCCGCCCGAAGATCACGCCGGTGACGCGCTGGCTGTCCTGGAACGCCTTCTCGAGCAGGTTCCAAGCCTCCTCGCGGCGGGCCTTCTCGCGGCTGAGCGAGGCTTCGCCGTTCTTGTCCTCCATGCGCTCGAGGAAGACCTCGACGATGTCGCCGACCTTGATCTCGGGCGCGGCGCCCGCGACCGCGAACTCACGCAACGGCACGCGACCTTCCGATTTCAACCCCACGTCGATCAGCGCGGCATCGCCGTCGACGGACACCACGGTGCCCTTGATGACGGTGCCCTCCAGCCGGTCGCCGACGCCCAGGCTCTGGTCGAGCAGCGCAGCGAAATTCTCGGTTTGCGGGGCGTCCAAAAGCATGGACTGAGCGGTCGCTTTGGCCATTGCATCTCCTGTCCCGATTGCCCTTGCGGACCATGCCGCGGCGCCGGACGCCGCGACCCAATCCCCATGCCGCCGGCGCCGGACCACACGCGCGGGAGCAGGGTCTAGAGTTGCACAAGCCGGCCACGCGAACTCGCGGCCGGCACCGAAGGGACCCGGCGGGCCGAAAACCACAACGCCTTGGGGTGCGGCGTGGTTCGGATCGCTAGATCATCTGAGGTTCGATCAAAGCGAGCGCGGCGGCAAATGCCTGATCCGCATCGAAGCCCGACGTATCAAGCACCAGCGCGTCGACTGCTGCCTTCAACGGAGCGGCCGCACGCTGGCTGTCGCGGCGGTCGCGTTCGATCAAGTCCTGCAGAACGGCCGCATATATAGTTTGAGTCCCGGCATCCCGCAACTCTTTCAAGCGTCTAGCCGCCCTGACCTCGACCGACGCGGTGACGAACAGCTTGGCCGTGGCGTCGGGGCAGACGACCGTGCCGATGTCGCGTCCGTCGAGCACCGCGCCGGGATTCCGGCGCGCGAACGCGCGCTGATATTCGAGCAGCGCCGCCCGCACCTCCGCGATGCCGGACACCAGCGAGGCGCGCCGCCCGCTCGCCTCGCCGCGCAAGCTCGGATCGGCCAGCCATGCGGCGTCGAAGCTGCGCGCCACCGCGATCGCCTGCGCGTCATCGATACCCTGGCGCGTCCCTTGGTCGCGCGGCGGCACGCGCGCCGCGACCGCGCGATAGAGCAGGCCCGTGTCGAGCCACTCGAAACCGAAATGCTCGGCGAGCCGGCGCGCCAGCGTGCCTTTGCCGGACGCTGCCGGGCCGTCGACCGCTATGACGGGCACGCGAGCCCCACCGCCAGCCGCGACGCGCACGGGCTCATCCGGCGCGCTCGATGTGCAGCCCCGCCGCGTTCATCAACGCCGCGAAGCCCGGGAAGCTGGTCTCGATCGGCTGGCCGTCGTCGATCTGCATCGGGCGATCGGTCGCCGCGCCGAGCACCAGGAACGCCATGGCGATGCGATGGTCGAGCCGGGTGGCGACCGCGCCACCGCCCGCGGGCGGCGCGCCGTTGCCCTCGACCGTCAGCGTGTCGCCGTCGATCGCGAGCCGGACGCCGGCCGCGCCGAGGCCCGCGGCGATCGCGGCGAGCCGGTCGCTTTCCTTGACGCGCAGTTCGCCCAGGCCCTGCATCACGGTGGCGCCGCGCGCGCAGCTCGCCGCGACCGCGAGCACGGGATACTCGTCGATCATGCGCGGCGCGCGCTCGGCCGGCACGGTGACGCCCTTGAGCGGCGCGTGCCGCACCACCAGATCGGCGACCGGCTCGCCGCCGGCGATCCGGCGGTTCTCGAACGCGATGTCGGCGCCCATCTCGATCAACGTGTCGATCAGCCCGCCGCGCAGCGGATTGATGCCGACGTTCGGGCAGCGCACCGCCGAGCCGGGCACGATCGCGGCCGCGACCAGCGCGAACGCCGCGGACGACGGATCGGCCGGCACCACGATGTCGGCCGCGGCGAGCTCGCGCTCGCCCACGACGGTGACCCGGCGCGCGCCGCCGGCGAGGTCCTCGACGCGCACCTCGCCGCCGAAATGGCGCAGCATCAGCTCGGTGTGATCGCGCGTCGGCTGCGGCTCGATCACCGTGGTCTCGCCGGGCGCATGCAGCCCGGCCAGCAGGATCGCCGACTTCACCTGCGCCGAGGCGACCGGCAGCGTGTACTCGATCGGCATCAGATCCATCGTACCGACGACCGCCAGCGGCAGCCGCCCGTTCGAGCGCGCGACGACGCGCGCGCCCATGTCGGTGAGCGGCCGCGCGATCCGCGCCATCGGACGCGAGCGCAGCGAGGCGTCGCCGGTCATGAAAGTCGTGAACGGGTGCGCCGCCGCAATGCCCATCAGGAGCCGCGTCGCGGTGCCGGCGTTGCCGAGATCGAGCACCGCGTCGGGTTCGGCGAGGCCGCCGACGCCGCGGCCGCGCACGCGCCACGCGCCGTCGGGATCGCGCACGACCGCGCAACCGTAGGCGCGCAGCGCGCCGGCGGTCGCCAGCACGTCCTCGCCCTCGAGCAGCCCGGTGATGCGCGTCTCGCCGACCGCCAGCCCGCCGATCATCAGCGCACGGTGCGAGATCGACTTGTCGCCCGGCACGCGGATCTCGCCGGCGAGCGGCGCGGCCTTCGAGGATCGGAGCGGGGTCGACACGGCCCGGCTTATAGCCATATTCGAATCGCGGCGTCTAGCCGGCGCCGCCCGCGCCGCGCTCGAACGCGGCCCACAGCGCCTTGGCGGGCGCCGCCTCGCGCACGAAGGTGAACGCGCCGCGCTCCTTCATCTCGCGCGCCGCGCCGAGAAACGCGCCCAGCGCGAAGCGCGACACGCTGCCGCCCACGCTGATCCGCTTGACCCCGGCGGCCGCGAGGTCCGCGAGGGTCAGCGTCGGGTCGGCGTGGGTCATGACGACGTTCACCGGCTTGGCGACCGCCGACACGACCCGCCGGATGGCATCGAGGTCGCGCAGGCCCGGCGCGTAGAGCACGTCGGCGCCGGCCGCCTCGAACGCCTGCAAGCGGCGGATGACGTCGTCGAGGTCGCCGTCGGGATAGAGGAGGCCTTCGGCGCGCGCGGTCAGCATGAAGGGCACCGGCAGACCGCGCGCCACCGCGGCCGCCGCCTGCACGCGCTCGACCGCCAGGCCGAACTCGTAGATCGGCCGCGCCCGGTCGCCGGAAAAGTCCTCGATCGAGCCGCCGACGGCGCCCGCCTCGGCGGCGAGCCGGATCGTCTCGGCCGCCGTCCGCGGCGCATCGGCGCCGCAATTCTCGAGGTCGACATTGACGGGGAGGTCGGTCGCGGCGGCGATCGCCCGGCAGTTCGCCAGGATCTCGTCGCGGCTCACGGCCGGCCGGCCGAGCGTGTTGGCGAGGCCGAGGCTGGTCGTCGCCAGCGCCTCGAACCCGAGCGACGCCAGGAGGCGCGCCGTCCCGGCGTCCCACGGGTTCGGGATGATGAACGCGCCCGGCCGTCGATGGAGGGCTTGAAACGCGGCGGCTTTCTCGGTCTGCGAGCGCATCGGGCACCTCCGGGTCCGGTGGAGCGACTGACGCAAGCAATCGCCTGGCGCGCAGCATCTGTCCAATGCATAGTGTTTCTCCTCTCCATCAGCTTTTCTGATGATCATGGACATCGACGAGATTCGCGCCTTCGTCTCGATCGTTCAGCTCGGCGGCTTCACCCGCGCCGCCGACCGGCTGCACCGTTCGCAACCCGCGGTGAGCCGGCGCATCGGACTGATCGAGCGCGAGCTCGGCGCGCCGCTGCTCGAGCGCGTGCGCGGGCGTGTCGCGCCGACCGCGGCCGGCCGCGCCTTCCTACCCTTCGCCGAGGCGGTCCTGTCGGCGCTCGAGGACGGCCGCCAGGCGGTGCGCGCGGCGCTCGGCGACGGCGGCGGGCCGGTGTCGCTGGCGCTGGTCGGGACGCTGGCGGACACCCACATCGTCGCGGTGCTGCGCAAGTTCGCCCAGCGCTCCAAGTCGATCGAGCTCGACCTCAGGACCGCGACCAGCCAGGAGGTGAGCGACCTCGTGCGGCGCGGCGAGGTCACGCTCGGCCTGCGCTATTTCCACGACGAACGCGGTGATCTCAACTCGCGCGTGGTCGGCGCGGAGGCGATGCGGGTGATCTGTGCGCCGGATCATCCGAGCGCCGGCAAGCGGATGACGCGCCGGCGGATCGCGGCCGAGCGCTGGGTCGGATTTCCCGCCGCGCGCGGCCGCGAGTCCTTCGGCAAGGTCCTCGAGCGGCAGCTGGCGGCCGCCGGCCTCGACGACGCGAAGATCACCGTGATCGACAGCCTGACGGCGCAGAAGCGCCTGGTCGAGGCCGGCTTCGGCATCGCGCTGGTCCCCGAGAGCAGCGTGCGCGACGAGCTCAAGCTCGGCTCGCTGCGCGAGCTCGACCTGCCGAGCCTGCGCACGACGGTCCCGGTCGCGCTGGTCCATCGCCGCAACGGCTATCTCAGCCCCGCCGTCCGCGCCTTGATCGCGCTGATCGGCGACGCGGCGGCGCGTCTCTCCGGCCGCCCGGCCGGTCGCCGCCCGGGGCGCCGCTGAGCCTCCGGCCTAGCCGAACTCCGGCGAGGTGTGATAGGGGGTTCCGACCGTTCACACGATGCCGGCAAGACGGGGAATTCGCGCGGGCTTTCGGCCGCATTTTTGTTTTTGACAAGCTCGCGGCCACCGTGTCATTGACCCCGCTCGGTTCGGGAAAGAGTTGCGCCATGGTCAAAATGGAATGGGGCGTCAAGCGCATCTGCCACAATTGTGGCGCGCCCTTCTACGATCTGAGACGCAATCCGATCGTGTGCCCGAAATGCGGCACCGAATACGATCCCGAGGCGATCCTGAAATCGCGGCGCACGCGCACGCCGGTGGTCGAGGAGAAGGACACCACGCCGGTCATCCTCGACGAGGAGGCCGAGACCGAGGTGGTCGAGACCGAGGAAGCCGAGGAGGTCGAGGAGGAGGAGGGCGAGGCCAAGCCCGCCGCCGCCGCCGGAGAGGGCGACGAGGAGGAGGAAGAGGACACGATCGAGGACGCCTCCGAGCTCGGCGAGGACGAGGACGACATGGCGGAGGTGATCGAGAACATCGAGGAAGAGGACGAGCGCTAGGCGCGCCGCCACCCTGGCGGCGGGCCCGTCCCTACGCTACTTTTCGCTTGCGCGCCCGCGGGTGAGCGCCCTATCTAGCGCGTCGCGCGGCCGGGGTGCGCCGCCGGGGCCATAGCTCAGCTGGGAGAGCGCTACAATGGCATTGTAGAGGTCGGCGGTTCGATCCCGCCTGGCTCCACCACGTTTCCCGAGGGCCCAGCCGGCAACGGCTGGGCCCTTTCTCGTTCGAGTCACACGAGGCTCACCGGCCAAGTGCCTTGAGGTTCCGTCGCGGTGCTTGATTTCGATCCAGCGGCCATGCGACGCCAGCCATCCGAGGGCGGCGTCACGGATAGCTATCACTCGATCTTGCCGTCGGACCTTTCGCTGGGCCGTCCGGTCCGCAATCCGCTGCCAGGCCCCTCTCTGCCATAACGCCACAACGCTTCGGGAACCGCTCGCATAAACTGTCGATCACCAGGCTTCCCTCGCGAACCATCTCGCTACCGCCGCCAGCCTGGTCAATATTTCGGGCTCGCGCGCGCCGCTGACACGGGCAAGATCATGACGGCACAGCACCCAGCCTAGTTGGAGCGCGACAGCGCAGTAGCCGCTCGCCTGGGCTTCTAGGTAGCGAGTGCCACGTCGCGCTTCAATTCGACGCCGGCTCACGATGCTGTCCAGCAAGAGCCTCATTCCCTTGAGATCGATGAGGGGCGTGGCGGCTCCGGCAAGTTCTCGGTAGGCCCATATGCGCAGGAACGCCTCGTGCGCGCGCATGCCGAAAGGAGCTGCAAACGCACGCCGATCGTCCTTGACCACGTCCTCGAGGTAACGTTCGTGCAGCCTTACGAAAGCTGCGTCGACGACGGCGTCCTTCGAACCGAAATAGTGATGGATGAGGCCGTAGTTGACGCCCGCGCGTTCGGCTACCTCGCGTCCGGTAATTCCAGTTCCGGAACGTTCGCTCAGCAGGTCTATTGCGGCTTCGATCAGGTGCTCTTCGACCGCCCCCCTTCCTGAGGTGGATCCTTTCGGAGCCTGATGCTCGGCAACCGGCGCGATGTCCGACGAAGGTAGCGGATCTGGGGCGATTTTCAGCAACGCGCCCAGCCTTCCAGCAACCAAGCCTCGTACCTTGGCCTCATGCCCGCCGGCGACCGAGAGTCCACGCATCAATGGCCGGTCGAACACCAGTGCGCCGATTTGCAAGCACCACCAGGCGGCGGCCAGCTGGGTACAAGTATCGGCTCGTCGCTGCGGTACGCACTGAGCGAGAAGCTCAGCGAGCCGGCGCAGCGTGTGCGCCTGTGTCGCTACGGTCTTCAGCCCTGGCAACTGCGAGTCCAAGACGAGATACACGTAGGCGCGCCAGTACTCGGAATAAGGCGTCAGAGGAAGGTCTGTCGACGACCCAAAAGCGATATCGGGCAGTGCGGCTTCGAAGCGTTCCCGCTCCCGAGAAAAGGCTTCCTCAATCAGCGCCGCCATGGAGCCGTAACTGTAAATGATCAACGTATGATGCACACCCGCGCGTCCGGCGATGATTCTCTCCGACAGGGCTGAAGGTGGTCGCTCGGATAGCAACTCGACCGCAGCCTCGAGGAGGCGAACCCTGCCGACCTCTTTGTGAGCAACCGGTCGTGGCAAGCGTTCTCGCCTGATATCAAAAAAGGCTTCTGGAAGTCTTCAAAACGACCGTCTCATCGCACGGCCCGTCGGGGATCCAAAAGCACCTCAAATCGCGATCAGTCGTCGATGGTAAACCCCGTGGCTTTGATCGTCGTTGCCCATTGATTCACCATATTCTGACCTAGCCGTGCCAGCGTAGGGCCATCCGTACCTGTCAGGATCAAGCCTAATTTCATGAAGCGCTCGTGTGCCTCTGGCGTCGCAAGCGCCGCGACCACCGCCTTGTGGATTGGCTCGATTATCTCGGGCGGCGTCTTGGCGGGTGCCCATAACCCGAACCAGGCATCGGCTTCAATTCGGAAACCGGCTTCGATCAGCGTCTCGACGTCTGGAACGAAAGGAGAGCGCGTCGAACTCATCGTCGCAATGATGCGAACAAGGCCAGCCTTGTGTTTCTCCAGCGCATCGGACAAGGGCATCATCCCAAGCGGCAGTTGCCCGGAGATAATGTCGATAAGCGCAGCTGCCGAGCCTCGATAAGGAGCCGCGACCAACTCGACCTTGAGCATCTTCGAAAGCTCGAAGCCGACGAAATGCGGAATCGAACCTAACGCTGGCACGGAATAGGTAGCCTTGTCCGGGTTGCCGCCCGGCCTCGTCGATCCCCTGGGTGGTGAACATCTGGAGGATGACGTCCCCGGCTGGACGCTCGACGAGGTTGCTCGTCTTCAGCTGTTTCCAATGCGCCTTGCGCCATTCGAGGACCTCAACCATTCCGTCGACCCCATGGACGATTCGTCCGGTTGGTCGTTCATCCTGGCTCGTTGCGTAGTGCATGTGCCATTCGAAATCCGGATCCAGCACTTTGGACAGCTCATCGCGATTTA
>DATJNS010000467.1:0-3277 GCA_035507915.1 Candidatus Sulfotelmatobacter sp. | reverse complement strand
GGCAGCTTGGTGCCGGCGAACGCGCGTTCGAGCACGACCGCGCGCCGGAAGCGGAACAGCTTGGCCGGCCGGCCGCCGGTCTCGCTCGACAGCGCGCCGGTCTCCTCGACCAGGCCCTGCTGATCGATCAGACGGCGGAAGTTCTGCTTGTGGAGCCGGCGCCCGGCGAGCGCCTCGACCGCGCGCTGGAGCTGCAGCAGGGTGAAATCGGGTGGCATCAGCTCGAACACCACCGGGCGGTATTTGATCTTGGCGCGCAGCCGCGCCATTCCGGTCGCCAGGATGCGACGGTGATCGTGCGCCATCGGCTCGCCGGGCACCGGCGCATCGACCGCGCCCGGGAGACCGCCTTCGGGCACCAGGCCGGCCTCGTAGAGCAGCTCGTAGCGCTGCAGTACCAGCTCCTCGTTCCAGGCGTGCTCGTTCGCGCCGAAGTCGACCGCGATGCGTTGCATCCGCGCGCGTCGCGTCGCCGCATCGGGCGCCGCGCCCGCCCAGCGGCGCAGCCGCGGCAAGATCGCGCGCGCGACCACCGGCGGGCGACCGCCGCGCCAGTCTTCCCACGGGAAGTAGCGATACCAGCCGTACCAGGCGGTCTCCCGCTCGCGCGGCGCGGCGGCCTCGCGCGTCAGCCCGAGATAGCTGATCGAGATGACGCGGCCGCGCTCGTGCATGCGGTCGCGATCGGCGAACGTGTAGAGCTGCTCGACGTAGCCGAGCGGATGATGACATTGCAGCTGGACCCAGGACCGCAGCCCGGCCTGGAGCGTCCGATGGCCCGACTCGAACGGGCCGGACGGCAACATCGTGCCGTCCGCGATGGTGAGGACGCGCGCCTCCTCGTCCGTCACGGCGGCGATGACAGCCGTCAGCTCGATGGACGCGGTGTTCGCGACGGGGTCGGTCAAGGGCGTCGAGCGTATCCGGTTGGGTCGGGGCCCGATGACTATGCCACAGGCCGCACGGCGCCCGGAACGCCCGCGCTCAGTCGAGCCAGGTCGCGCGCATGTCGAGGGCGCGCTCGAGATCGCGGAAGACCTCCTCGGAGATCGCGCCGTGGCGTCGCATGTCGAGCAGCACCCTGCGCTCGGCCTCGATCAGATCCAGCTGGATGGTGCGATAGGTCCCGGCGTCGCCGACGGCGAGATCGGTCTCGTCGAGCACGCGCAGCACGTGCTCGTAGCGCAGGCGCATGTGGGCGAGGCCGTCGGCCGGCAGATCGCCGCGCGCGATCAGCTCTTCGAGCCGGCTCAGCGCGCCTTCGAGCGCGAAGCGCTGCGCCTCCGTGCGCTCCTCGGCATCGTCGGCGCCGCCGATCCCGAGCGCCTGCACCAGCGTCGGCAGGGTCAGGCCCTGCAGCACCAGGGTGCCGAGCGTGACCGCGAACGCCAGGAACAGGATCAGGCCGCGATGCGGGAACGGCGCGCTCGATGCCATCGCTTCGGGCAAGGAGAGCGCCGCGGCGAGCGAAACGATGCCCCGCATGCCGGCCCAGGACAGCACGGCGAGCTGCTGCCAGGGCAGCGCCGGATCGCGGCGGCGCCAGCCCGGCGCGATCAGGCAGGCCAGCGCGTTCGATCCGAAGATCCACACGAAGCGGACCAGCATCACGGTGCCGACGATCGCGAGCGCGGCCATCAGCAGGAACCCCGGCGTCTCGCGCGCAATGTCCGACGCGATGAACGGCAGCTGGAGCCCGATCAGAATGAACGCGAGGCCGTTGAGCAGGAACACGAGCACGTTCCAGACGGCGTTGGCGCGCACCCGCGTCGGCGGCGTGAAGGTCGTCGGCGCGTGCCAACCGACATAGATGCCGGCCGCCACGGTGGCGAGCACGCCCGAGAAGCCCAGGAGCTCGGCGGGCAGATAGGCGGCGAAGGGTCCGAGCACGGTCATCACGGTGATGACCGTCGGGTCGTCGAGCCGGCGGAACAGCTGCAGCGCGAGCCACGCCACCGCGAGCCCGAGCGCGACGCCGCCGACGGCCAGCTTGGCGAAGTCGAGCAGCGCGCCGGAGAACGACCACGCGCCCGCCGCGACCGCCAGCACGGCGAAATGGAACAGCACCAGGGCGGCCGCGTCGTTGATCAGGCTCTCGCCCTCGAGCACGACGACCAGCCGGTGCGGCAAACGCAGCCGGTCGGCGATCGCGGTCGCCGCCACCGGATCGGACGGCGCCACGATGGCGCCCAGCACGAGGCCGACGCCGAGCGGCAAGCCCAGGGTCGCCCAGGCCGCGTAGGCCACCGCGGCCGCGGTGGCGCCGACCAGGACGACCGCGAGCATGAGGATGGGCCGCAGATTCTCCCTGAAGTCGCGCCACGGCAGGAAGAACGCCGCGGCGAACAAGAGCGGCGGCAGGAACAGCTCGAACACGAGATCGGGGTCGAGCGCGACGCGCGGCAGCCCGGGCGTCAACCCCAGCACGAGCCCGCCCAGCACCAGCACGATCGGATAGGCGACGTTGAGGTGCCGCGCCACCACCGCCAGCAGCGTGGTGGCGACCAGGAGGAGCAGCACCAGCTCGACGTTGCTCATGATGCGTCGGCTAGAGCCCGAAGCGGGCCCAGTGTTGACGCTCCTCGAGACCGGCGATCAGCTCGCTCGCGAGATCGCCCGACAGCGCCGGCGCGCCGAACAGCCCGAGGCGACGGCGCCAGGTGCGTCGTTGGGTGGCGATCGGCCGCAGCCGGACGCGCTCGCCGTAGCGCGCGCGCAGCGTCGCGCGCACCTCGCCGATGCCGTCGACCAGGCCGAGCTCGAGCGCGCGCTGGCCGAGCCAGAACTCACCGCTGAACAGCTCGTCCTCGGGCGCCTTCAGGCGCGCGCCGCGACGCGCGCGCACCAGCGCCTTGAAATTGTCGTGCATGTCGGCGAGCAGGCGTTTGAGCCGGGCGACGTCCTCGGGCCGCTCGGGCAGGAAGCTGTCGAGCAGCGACTTGCGCTCGCCCGCCGTATAGAGCCGACGCTGCACGCCGAGGCGCTCGATCGCGCGATCGAAGCCGAAGGCCGAGCTGATCACGCCGATCGAGCCGACGATCGAGCTCGGGTCGACGAAGATCTCGTCGGCGGCGAGCGCGAGCCAATAGCCGCCCGATGCCGCGACGTCCTCGACGAAGGCGAGCACCGGCAGCTTGCGCTCCTCGGCGAGCTGGCGGATGCGCGCATGGATCAATGCCGATTGGACCGGCGAGCCCCCGGGCGAGTTGATCACCAGCGCGACCGCGACCGCGCGGCGCATGCCGAACGCGCGCTCGATCGCCGGCGCGAGCTCGTG
>DATJNS010000466.1:0-48601 GCA_035507915.1 Candidatus Sulfotelmatobacter sp. | reverse complement strand
GTAGCCCTCGGCGACCGGCAGGTCCTCCGACTCGTTGAGCGAACGCTTGCCGAGGCGCAGGCCGAGCGGGCTCTTGGCGGCGATCAGCTCGGCGAGGTCGCGCACCGTGGGCTCGAGCCGGCGCGGCGGCACGACCTGCTCGACCAGGCCGACGCGATGCGCCTCCCATGCGCTGATCGGCTCGCCGGTGAAGAACATCAGCCGCATCATGCCCTGCGGGATCAGCCGACCGAGGAACGCGCCGCCGCCGCAGCGCCCGACATTGATCTCGGGCAGGGCGAACGTCGCACGCTCCGACGCGATGCGGATGTCGCACATCGCGGTCAGCGCGCAGCCCGCGCCCAGCGCGGGTCCGTTGACCGCGGCGATCACCGGGATCGCGCAGGTGCGCACCGCCTCGAACGTCGCGCGCACGATCTGGGCGCGCTCGTGGTCGCGGTCGGCCGCCGCGGTCGCGAACTCCTTGAGATCGAGCCCCGCGCAGAACGCCTTGGCGCCGCGCGCCGCCAGCACCGCGCAGTGCACGTCGTCGCGCCGGCCGAGCGCCGTGAAGGTCTCGGTCAGCTCCTGGTAGCGGGCCAGGGTGAGCGCATTGACCGGCGGGATGTCGAGCGTGACGACGGCCACCTTGCCTTGGGTCTCGACGACGATGCCGGCCATGACGGGCTCCCTGATGACGACGGCGACGGGTCCCTCACAGTGGTCCAGCGATTCGCCGCACGCACGCGGAAACCGGCCGGAGGCCGATCTCGCGGTGGCGGCGTAGCGGCGGACTCCCCGGGCTTGACGCCTGGCGAGAACTAAACTAGAACGCGGGTCGCACGTTTTGCTTTTGTTCCCTGGTTTTCCACCGCCTCCGCAGGTGACGCATGTTGACCCGCAAACAGCATCAGCTGCTGCTGTTCATCAACCAGCGCCTCAACGCGACCGGCATCTGCCCGTCGTTCGATGAGATGAAGGACGCCCTGAGCCTGAAGTCGAAGTCGGGCATCCATCGGTTGATCTCGGGGCTCGAGGAGCGCGGCTTCATACGCCGCCTGGCCCACCGGGCGCGCGCGCTCGAGGTGCTGCGGCTGCCCGAGGGGGCGGCGACCCAGGAGCCGACCCGGCCCGGCTTCGCCCCGACCGTCATCAAGGGCGACTTCAAGTCGGCGTTCGTCGGCGCCTCGGCCGACGGCGAGGTCGAGTCGATCCAGCTGCCGCTCTACGGTCGGATCGCGGCGGGCACGCCCATCGAGGCGTTGCGCGACCACTCGAATTCGATCGACGTGCCCGCCACCCTGCTGCGCGGCGGCGACCACTACGCCCTCGAGGTGTCCGGCGACTCCATGGTCGATGCCGGAATCCTGTCCGGCGACATCGTCCTGATCCAGCGCTGCGACACCGCGGAGAACGGCAGCATCGTGGTGGCGCTGATCGACGACCAGGAGGTCACGCTCAAGCGGCTGCGCCGCAAGGGCGCCTCGATCGCGCTCGAGCCGGCGAACAAAACCTATGAGACCCGCATCTTCGGTCCCGATCGCGTCAAGGTGCAGGGCCGCCTGACCGGGCTGCTGCGCCGCTACTGACCCCCCTCGCCTCGCCCGCGCCGCAGAGGGCGCGCGGGCGGTTCATTCTTGGCGGCGCCGCGCTTCGGGCGCGGGCGCCCACGGCCGCACGCCGCGATAGTCGCGCACCGTCTCGACCTGCACGCCGTCGTCGTTCAGCCACAGCGCGTGCGCGCCGGCACGCCACAAATCGAAGCGGTCGATCACCCGCTCGGCCGCGCCGCAGTGACGGCGCATCGGCCCGCGCACCGGCACGACGCTGATCACCACGGTGGCGACGCGGCAATCCTCGCTGAGCGCGCGTGGATCGCTGACCAGCGCGACGACGTGACGGCCGGTCCGATAGAGGCAGCTCGCCCGATCGCAGCGCAGCGCGGCGCCGGCGGCGGCGAAGTCGGCGGGCTGGTCCTCGGCGAACCGTCCGAGCCAGGTCTGGGCGGTGAAGCGCTGGCCCTTGAGGGTCGACAGCATCAGGTGGCCGATGCTCGGATTGATGGCGATCAATCGGCCGTCGGGCGAGACCAGGAGATCCGGCGGCCGGGCCAGTGCCGCGGCGAGACAGCCGGCGCCGATCAACCCGACGCCCCACCAGCGCCAGCGCGTCCGCCAAAGACAGACCCAGAGCGCGCCGAGCACGATCACGACGAGCGCCTCGATCGGGAAGGCCGGCACCCGGATGACCGCAGCGGGCCAACCCGCGATCTCGACCGCGACCCAGTTGATCAGCGCGATGCCCCACCCCATCGGCACCAGTCCGACCGCCTCGGCGCCGAACGGCATCAGGAGCACGCCGATCAGACCCGCCGGCATCACGAGCACGCCCGAGACCGGCACAGCGATCATGTTGGCGACCAGCCCGAACAGCGCGATGCGGTTGAAGGTGAAGGCGGAGAACGGCGCCGTCGCCGCCGTCGCGAGCAGCGAGGAGAACACCAACCCCAGCACGTAGATCACGGGGAAGCCCCACCAGCCGGCGCGGGCGCGCCAGCGCGTGATCGCCGGCTGCGCCACCTCGTAACCGGAGATCAAGGCGATCACCGAGGCGTAGGACATCTGGAAGCTCGGGTTGAGCAGCGCCTCGGGCATGAAGGCCAGCACGACGATCGCGGACCATGCCACGACGCGCAACGAGATCGCCGAGCGGTCGATCATCAGCGCGACCAGCACCAAGCCGCTCATCAGGAACGAGCGTTGGGTCGGCACCGTCCAGCCCGCCAGCAGCGCGTACGCGCCGGCGGCGGCGAGCGCGGCGAATGCGGCCCACTTCTTGATCGGATAGCGCAGCGCGATCGGCGGGCACAACGCCAGGCCGGCGCGCATCAGATACATCACGAAACCGGCCACGATCGCGATGTGCAGGCCCGAGATCGACAGCAGATGCGCCAACCCCGAGTCGCGATAGGCGTACTGCATCGGCGTCGAGATCTTCGTCTCGTCGCCTGCGATCAACGCCGCGGCGACCGCGCCCGTGTCGCCCGGCAGCACGGCGAGCACGCGCGCCGTGATCGTCGCGCGCAGCTGCGCGATCCAGATCGCCGTGTCGAAGCCGTCGTCCGACGGCGACGACAACACCGCGATCGGAGCGTAACCGGTGCCGGTGCCGCCGACGCCCGCGAAATACAGGAAGCGTTGAAAGTCGAAGGCACCGGGCGCCGACGGCGCGCCGGCCGGGCGCAACAGCGCGCGCAGCCGAACCCGCTCGCCCGGCGCCAGGATGGCCGTGTCGGTGCCGCGCAGCGAGATGCGCAGCCGATCCGGCGTCTGGTCCGCGGGCAGCCCGCTCACCGCGATGCGATCGATCAGCAGGCGGTGCCCGCTCGCCGTGGTGTCGACGCCGAGCACGCGCCCCTCGACCGTCGTCGGGCCGATCCGTCGCTCGAGCAGCGGTGCGGCGACGCGGTCGCTCCGCAGGGCGGCCGCGGCGAAACCCGCGGCGACCATGAGGAGACCCGCGAGCAGCGCCGTCACCGCGCCGCGCCGGCGCAGCCCGATCAGGGCGATCAGCAGCATGCCCGCCGGCGCCTCCGCGAGCCACAGCGAGGGCTCCGCGTTCAATCGAAAATAGGCGCCGACCCCAGCGCCGAACGCCACCGCCAGCCAGAGCGGCCAGCGATCACGCTCCGCGAACGCCCACTCGCGCAGCCCCAGCCGCGACGAAGCGACGCGAGTCGCGCCGTCCGCCGTGTGGTCGGTTGCAGTCATCGGGGGTTATACGGCGGCGGTCCGCGCCGCGCGCCCTCACGATTTCCCGATTTTGCCCGTCTGACCACGCAACATTGACGGGGCGAGCCGCCTCGCAATACCGCGGGCCTGCGACGGCCGCCTCGGGTTTTTCTTTAGCGAATTACCTGTAAAATGTTCAGGTGTTTCAACAATTTTACCAATTCGACCGCGCGGTCGACGGCAACGAGATGGTCGGTTCGGGGCGCCGGGCGGGCGGGCTGACCGCGAACGGCCGCCGGCCGAACGGACGCGCCGCACGGTGATGGCTTGACCACGTGTCGGAACGCCGGCCCGAGCCTCAGGCGGTCGGGCGTGCGGCGGTTTGCCCTCATGCTTGCGGTCGCGCTGCCCGGCGCGCTGGCGCTGGGCGCGATCCCGCGGGCGGTCGCACAGATCGTGCTGCCCGAAAGCGCCGACCCGCTGCGCATGTTGCAGCAGGTCCGGCCACAGCCGCGCGTCACTCCCTCGGGACCCGTGATGCGGCTCGAGGAACCGGAGCAGGCGCCGCCGCCCCCGGAATCCGAGAGCATCCGCTTCACGCTCGCCACCGTCGCGGTCGACGATGCGACCGTCTATTCCCAGGCGGATCTGGAGCCGTTGTGGCACGACCTGATCGGGCACGAGATCAGCCTCGGCCAGCTGTACGGCGTGGCGGCCGCGATCACGCGCAAATATCGCAATGATGGCTATGTGCTGTCGCGCGCGATCGTGCCGCAGCAGCGCGTCCAGAACGGCGCGGTCCGACTGGAGGTGATCGAAGGCTATGTCGGCCGGGTGACGATTCAGGGCGAGGTCAGCCGCGAGTCCCTGCTGCGCGGCTATGCCGACAAGATCACGGCCATGCGGCCGCTCCAGGTCCACGATCTCGAGCGCTATCTGGTGCTGATGGACGACCTGGCCGGCACGACGGTGTCGTCGGTGTTGACGCCGCTGGCGGGCGAGCCCGGCGCCTCCGAGCTCACGATCAACTTCAGCCAGAAGGAGGTCGATTTCTTCGGCACCGCGGACAATCGCGGAACCCGCTATCTCGGGCCGTACCAGGGAAGCGCGGGAGCGCGGCTCAACTCCGTGCTCGGGTTCTATGAGCTCACCCAGCTGCGCTTGATCGGCACGCCGCTCGATATCGGCCAATTGCGCGCCTACGACTTGAGCGAGGCGGTGCCGATCGACACCGAAGGCACGATGCTGACGGTCGAGATCGATCAGGCTTGGGCACATCCGGGCTTCACCCTCACGCCGGAGCAGGTGACCAGCGCCGCGACGGTGACCAGCGCCATGCTGAGCCATCCCCTGATCCGTTTGCGTGCGGAGACCCTGTCGGTGCAGACCACCTTCACGGCGACCGATCTGCACACCAACTTGTTCAACGATACGGCAACCCTGCTCAGCGACCGCATCCGCTCGCTGCAGTGGGGCGCCGTCTACGAACTCGCCGACCGGTATAGCGGCATCGATCTGCTCGATCTGCTGCTCAGCCAGGGGCTCGACGTGCTCGGGGCGCGCACGCCCGGGTCGCCCAACCTGTCGCGCGCGGATGGCCGCAGCGATTTCACCAAGCTGATCGCCGATGCCCAGCGCGTTCAGTCGCTCGGCGGCCACTGGTCGCTCCTGGGCGCGCTCACCGGGCAGTACGGCTTTTGCTCGCTGTTGGCGTCCGAGCAGTTCGGCCTCGGCGGCGTGAACTACGTGCGCGCCTACGACCCTGCGGAGTTGACCGGCGACAGCGGCATCGCGGGCAAGCTCGAGCTGCAATACGGCGAGAAGCCGACCGGCTTCGGCCTGGCGAGCTATCAGCTGTACACGTACTACGACGCCGGCCGCGTGTGGAACCACCAGGCGCTCCCCGGCGAGTTCGGCGCCGCCTCGGCGACCGCCGCCGGCGCCGGCGTGCGCGTCGTGGTCAACGACCAGATCGCGGGCTCGCTCGAGATCGCCAAGCCGCTGACGCGCGACGTCATGACCGAAGGCAACAAGGACCCGCGATTCTTTTTCTCCTTGGTGGCGCGGTTCTGACGCGCTACATCGCCCGTCATGAGCGTCGTCACCCGCTTCGCCCCCTCGCCGACCGGCTTCCTGCACATTGGCGGCGCGCGCACCGCGCTGTTCAACTGGCTGTTCAGCCGGCACCACGGCGGCACGTTCTTGCTGCGCATCGAGGACACCGACCGGGTGCGTTCGACGCGCGAGGCGGTCGCCGCCATCCTCGACGGCCTGACATGGTTGGAGCTGACGTGGGACGGCGAGGTCGTCCACCAGTTCGCGCGCGCCGAACGCCACGCCGCGGTCGCGCGCGAGCTGCTCGAGCGCGGTCGCGCCTACAAGTGCTTCGCCACGCCCGAGGAGTTGGACGAGATGCGCCAGGCGGCGCGCGCCGCCGGCCGGCCGGTGCGCTACGATGGCCGCTGGCGCGATCGCGATCCGGCAGAAGCGCCGGCCGGCGCACCCTATGTGATCCGGCTGAAGGCGCCGACCGCGGGCGTGACCACCGTCGCCGATCTGGTCCAGGGCGACGTCACGGTCGAGAACGCGCAGCTCGACGACATGGTGCTGCTGCGCAGCGACGGCACGCCGACCTACATGCATTCGGTCGTAGTCGACGACCACGACATGGCGATTACCCACGTGATCCGCGGCGACGATCACCTGACCAACGCGTTCCGCCAACGCCAGCTCTACGATGCCTGCGGCTGGACCGCGCCGGCGTTCGCGCACATCCCGCTGATCCACGGTCCCGACGGCGCCAAGCTGTCGAAGCGCCACGGCGCGCTCGGGGTCGAGGCCTATCGCGACATGGGCTACCTGCCCGAGGCGCTGCGCAACTATCTCATGCGGTTGGGTTGGGCCCACGGCGACGACGAGATCATCTCGACCGCGCAGGCGGTCGCGTGGTTCGACCTCGACGCGGTCGGGCGCTCGCCGGCGCGCTTCGATTTCGCCAAGCTGCAGAACCTGAACGGCCACTATCTGCGCCAGCGCGCGGACGCGGATCTGGTCGCGCTGGTCGTGCCCCGGCTCGAGACCCTGGTGGCGCGGCCTTTGAGCGCACCCGAGACCGACCGCTTGCGGCGCGCCATGGCCGGGCTGAAGGGCCGCGCGAAGACCCTGGTCGAGCTCGCCGAGGCGGCGAGGTTCTATGTTCAGGCGCGGCCGTTGGCGCTCGAGGCCAAGGCGGCCGCGCTGCTGGCCGGCGGCGGGCGCGCCACCCTCGGGCGGCTCGCGCCGGCGCTGGCCGCCACGCCCGACTGGGCAGCCCCCGCCCTCGAGAGCGCGGTCCGGGCGTTCGCCGATGCCAACCGCCTGAAGCTGGGCGACGTTGCGCAGCCGTTGCGTGCCGCGCTGGCGGGCTCGTTGGTGTCGCCGCCGATCTTCGACGTCATGGCGGCGCTCGGGCGGGACGAGGCGTTGGGTCGCCTGGCCGATCAGACCGGCGATTGATTCCCCCCTGCCCGGGTTTTATGCTGCACCACAGCGAAGCCTGGTCCGGTCCCCTCGCCTGAGCAGCACGCGCGGGGCGGCCTCCAAAGCGGGAGAACCGATCTCATGAGTGGCGCGGCCCGGAGCAATCCAGCGACGGTCAACGAGACCGTCACGATCGTCGACAACACGACCGGCCAAAAGGCGGATTTCCCGCTGCTTTCGGGGTCCATCGGCCCGAAGGTGATCGACGTTCGTAAGCTTCACGACAAGCTCGGCTACTTTACATTCGACCCCGGCTACATGGCGACCGGGTCGACCGAGTCGGCGATCACGTACATCGACGGCGACGTCGGCATGCTGCTGCACCGCGGCTACGCCATCGAGGACCTCGCCGAGCAGAGCGACTTCATGGAGGTCTGCTACCTCCTGCTCAACGGCCGTCTGCCCGACAAGGCCGAGAAGGAGGAGTTCGTCCACTCGATCACCTATCACACGATGGTGCACGAGCAGATCAGCCAGCTGTTCCGCGCGTTCCGTCGCGACGCCCATCCGATGGCGGTGATGGCCGGCGTGGTCAGCTCGATGGCGGCGTTCTATCACGACTCGACCGACATCCATGATCCGAAGCAGCGCGAGATCGCCTCGCACCGGCTGGTCGCCAAAATGCCGACGATCGCCGCCATGTGCTACAAGTACTCGGTCGGGCAGCCGTTCGTGTACCCGAAGAACGACATGAAGTACTCCGAGAACTTCCTGCACATGATGTTCTCGGTGCCGTGCGAGACGTGGAAGGGCGATCCGGTTCGCAGCAAGGCGATGGATCTGATCTTCATGCTGCACGCCGACCACGAGCAGAATGCCTCGACCTCGACCGTGCGGCTCGCCGGATCGTCGGGCGCCAACCCGTTCGCCTGCATCGCGGCCGGCATCGCGTCGCTGTGGGGGCCCGCGCACGGCGGCGCCAACGAGGCGGTGCTCACCATGCTGCGGCAGATCGGCTCGCGCGACCGCATCCCCGAGTTCATCAAGCGCGTCAAGGACAAGCACGACAGCGTGAAGCTGATGGGCTTCGGCCATCGGGTGTACAAGAACTACGACCCGCGCGCCAAGATCATGCAGCGCACCTGCCACGAGGTGCTGGCCGGCCTCGGCGTCAAGGACGAGCTGCTGGGCCTGGCGATGGAGCTCGAACGCATCGCGCTCGAGGACGACTATTTCGTCCAGCGCAAGCTCTACCCGAACGTCGACTTCTACTCGGGCATCATCCTGCGCGCGATGGGCTTCCCGGTCGCGATGTTCACCGTGCTGTTCGCGGTGGCGCGCACCGTCGGCTGGATCGCGCAGTGGAAGGAGATGATCGAGGATCCGAACCAGAAGATCGGCCGGCCGCGCCAGCTCTATACCGGCGCGACCAAACGCGCGTACGTGCCGCTCTCCAAGCGTGGCTAGCCGCCCGTTCTCGACTCCCGGCTCGGCGCGCGGCGACGCGCGCGAGCCGGTCGTCGCGCGGGTCATCGAGTTCGTGCCGCGCGTCCGCGCCATGGCGGCGCCGGCCAACGACAATGCGCACCCGCCTGCGTGGCGCCTGTTTTGTCTGGTCGGCACCGGGCTCGGGCTGGCGCTCGCCGTCGGGCTCTACCTCTACTTTTGCTGAGCCGAAGCGGCGGACCGGGCCGCGATCGCGTCGAGCACCGCCGCGGCCGCCCGACGGCCCGGTGACTCGCCGCCCGCCCCGAGCAGCCGGGCGACCTCCTCCGATGCGGCCTGTTGCTGGCGGCGCGCGACCGGGTCGTCGAGCAGACGCTCGAGCGCCGCAGCCAGCCGGTCGGGCCGGCAATCCCCCTGCACCAGCTCGGGCATCACGGTGCGCCCGGCGATGATGTTCGGCAGGGCGACGTGCCGGATCCGGATCAAGGGGCGCGCCAGGAACGCGCTCAGCGCATTGAGCCGATAGGCGATCACGCTGGGCGTCCGGCTGAGCGCGAGTTCGAGCGCGACCGTGCCGGACGCGGCAAGCGCGGCGTCGGCGGCCGCGAACGCGTCGAACTTCTCGGCGGGTCCGCGCACCACCAGGGTCGGCACTGGCCAGTCGCGCACGCCGGCGACGACTTGATCCGCGACCGCGGCGACCGTCGGCAGCACGGCGAGCAGCCGGCGCCGGCTGGCAAGCGCCTTGGTCGCGGCGCCGAAGATCGGCAAAAGGCGAGCGACCTCGCCGCGTCGGCTGCCCGGCAGCACGCACAGCACCGTGGTGTCCGGCGCGATCGCGTGGCGGGCGCGGAACGCCGCACCGTCGCCGCGGCCGGCGCCGCCGTCGATCGCGGGATGACCGACGAACCGGCAGTCGAGGCCGTACGCGGCGAAGAACGCCGGCTCGAACGGCAGCAGCGCGAGCAGCCGGTCGAACGCACGGCGGTATTCCTTGGCCCGTCCGGGCCGCCAGGCCCACGCCTGGGGCGCCACGTAGTGGACGCGCGGAAAGCCCAGGCCGCCGATGCGCCGGCCGATGCGCAGGCAGAACGCGGGGGCGTCGATCGTCACCACGGCAGCCGGATGCAGCCGGCGGATGGTCGCCAGGGTGAGCCGGATGCGGCCGATCAGCTGCGGGATGTGCGGGATCAGCTCGGCCGCGCCCATCAGCGAGAGCTCCTCCATGGGAAACAGGCTCTCGAGCCCGGCCGCCTGCATGGCCTCGCCGCCGATGCCGGCGAAGCGCGCACGGCCGCCCGTCAGCGCGCTCAGGTTCCGCATCAGGTTGCCGCCGAGCTGATCGCCGGAGGGCTCGCCGGCGATCAGGAAGACCAGCGGCCCGTCGCTCATTGGAACGCGAGGCCCTCGAGGAACAGGCCCGCCGCGTCGGCCGCCGCGATCACGCCAGGCAGATCGAGCATCAGCGTGGCGCCGGCTTCGATCGCGATGCCGGCGAGTCCGGCGGCGGCGGCCTGACCGACCGTCGCGACGCCGACGGTCGGCAAATCGACGCGCCGCTCCTGCCCCGGTTTGGCGAGCTTGACGAGCACGCCGCCCGGCCCGTCTCGTCGCAGAGCGCCGGCGCGCGCGAGCAGCGCCTCGGTACCCTCGGCGGCTTCGACGCCGAGCACGACGCCCTGCTGGACGACGACCGCCTGGCCGACATCGACCGCGCCGAGCGCGCGCGCGACCGCCACGCCGCGTGCGATGTCGGTGCGCGCCTGCGCGTCGGGGACGATGCGCCCGAGTACGCCCGCGGGTGCCGGCAGATCGCCCAGCACGTCGTCGGCGCCGACGACGCGGAAGCCCTCGCGTTCCAGCTCGGCGATCACGGCGCGCAGCAGCCCGTCGTCGCCGAGCGCGCGCAACCCGATGCGCGCGAGCAGAGCCGCGCCGCGCGCGTCCGGCATCAGGCTCGAAAGCGACGGCCGCTTGATCGACCCGGCGAGCACGACGTCGCTCACCCCGGCGGCGCGCAGCAGATCGAAGACGCGTCCGGCCGCTCCCAATGAGGCCCAGGCGTGCGCGACGTCGACCACCGTGGCGGCGTCGGCATGCCCTTCGAAAGCGACGACGAAACACGCGCGCGCCCGATTGCGACAGGCCGCGACGAGGCGCCGCGGCAGCTCTCCGCCGCCCGCCAGGATGCCGAGCGGGCCGTCGGTCATGCGATCAGGACCGGCGCGGCGGCGCGGGCATGGCGCCGCCGGTCACTTGGGCTGGCAGATCGCGCGCGAGGAGTCGGCGCGGATGAAGTCGATGATGTCGATCACCGGGCCGGTGTCCTGGAACAGCTCGGCGACGTCGGACAGCCGCTCCTGCATGGTGCCCTCCTGCGCGAACAGCAGCCGGTAGGCGTTGCGCAGGGAATGGATCTGCTCGCGCGAGAAGCCGCGGCGCTTCAGGCCGACGATGTTCAGGCCGGACAGCCGCGCCCGGTCGCCCATCACGGACCCGTAGGGAATCACGTCGTTCTCGACTCCCGACATGCCGCCGATCATGGCGTGACGGCCGATGCGCACGAACTGATGGACCGCAGCCAAGCCGCCGATGTACGCGAAGTCCCCGACCTGGACGTGTCCACCGAGCGTCGCGTTGTTCGCCATCACGACGTTGTCGCCGACGAGGCAGTCGTGAGCGACATGGACGCCGACCATGAAGAGGCCGTTGTCGCCCACCATCGTGACGATGTTGCCGAAGCCGGTGCCCGGATTCATCGTGACGTGCTCGCGGATCGTGTTGCGCGCGCCGATCACGAGCTCGGAGCGGTCGCCGACCGGTTTCAGCACCTGCGGCGGCTGGCCGATCGACGCGAAGGGATAGATCACCGTGCCGGGACCGATCCGCGTGTGGCCCGCGACCACGACGTGGCTGATCAGCCGCACGTCGTCGGCGAGCTGGACGTGTGGTCCGACGTGGCAGAAGGGGCCGACGACGGCGCTGGCGCCGAGCTCGGCGCCGCGCTCGACGATCGCCGTGGGATGAATGTCGGACATGTTATTCGGTCAGGATCATTGCGGCATATGTGGCTTCGGCGACCAGTGTGTCCTTGACGAGAGCCCTGGCCTTGAACTTCCACACGGGACCGCGCTGCCTTTCCTTCTGAACATGGATGTGAACGGTGTCGCCCGGCACCACCGGCTTGCGGAAGCGCGCGTCGTCAACCGACATGAAGTACACCAGCTTGCCTTCCGCCGACGGGCCGAGGCTGTGGACGACCAGGACCGCGGCGGTCTGGGCCATCGCTTCGATGATCAGCACGCCCGGCATCACCGGGCGCGCGGGAAAGTGGCCCTGGAAATATGGCTCGTTGATCGACACGTTCTTGATGCCGGTCGCGCTGGCGTTGGCGACGACGTCGACGACCTTGTCGATCATCAGCATCGGGTAGCGATGGGGAATCATCTCCATCACCCGTCCGATGTCGATCTCCGCCACCCTCTCCTGGAGCGTATCCCCGTCCATCCGTCAGTCGCCCTTCCTCTTGCCTCGGGCAAGCCGCGCCAACGCCAGGGTTTGTCGATGCCAGTCGCGAATCGGGACCGCCGGCGAGCCGCCGACCTCGCCCCCCGGCTCGATGTCGCGCATGACGCCCCCCCTGGCCGCGACCCGGGCAGCTTTACCGACTTTGAGATGATCACTCAAGCCCGCCTGCCCGCCAACCACCACGTGGTCCTCGAGCACCGTGCTACCGGCGATGCCGACCTGGGCGACGACGATGCAACCCTGGCCGAGCGTCACGTTGTGCGCAATTTGCACCAGATTGTCGATGATGCAGCCGACCCCGATGACGGTGTCGCCGGCGGCGCCCCGATCGATCGTGGTATTTGCGCCGATATCGACATCGTCATGGACGACGACGCGCCCCAGCTGGGGCACCCGCTGCAGGCGTCCGCTGGCGTTCACGAACCCGAAGCCGGGCTGGCCGATGCGCACACCCGGCCATATCCGCACGCGCGCGCCGATCAACGCGTGGCTGATCGTGGTGCCGGGGCCGATGCGGCAATCGTCGCCCAGCACGCAGCCGGGCGCGATCGTGACGTGCGCGCCGACATGACAGCGAGCGCCGAGCTCGACGCGCGCGCCGATCTGCGCGCCGGCATCGATCCGGCATCCCTCGCCGAGGCGCGCGCTCGGATCGATCGCGGCGCTCGGATCGATCGCGGCCTCCAGCGGCGGCTCGGGGTGGAACAGGTTGGCGAGACGAATGTAGGCTGGATAGGGCTGCTCGACGCGGACCAGGCGGGTCGTCGACGGCGCGGTCAACCCGCTCGCATGGCCGACGAGGCAGGCGCCCGCCCTGGTCTGCGCGAAGCGCTCGGCGCGTCGCTTGTCTTCGAAGAAGCTGATCTCATCGGGTCCGGCAAGCTCGAGCGGCGCGACGTCGGCGATCGTGATCTGCGGATCGCCGCCGGGTTCGATCGCGCCATCCACGGCGCGGGCCAAGAATTCCAGGCTGAAGGGTCCACGGCGCTCGAAGAACCGGGGATCCGCCATCGCTATTTCTTGTCCGGCGGCGGCATCGGCGGCAGCTTGATGGTGACGCGCGGCAGCTTCTTGTCGAGCCGCTGCTTCACATCCTCGGTGATGTCGAGCCCCTCGTCCGCCAGCAGAAGCTGATTCTTGGGGATGATGATGTTGAGGCCGCGCTCGGCGGCGATTTCCTTCAGGATGCCGTTCAGCGACAGCTCGACCTGGTGCATGCCGTCGGCGAACGCCAGGTCGAGCTGGTGCTTGCGCGCCGCCATGTAACGCTGCGACTCGCTGACCTGCTGCTCGAAGGTGCGCCGGCGCTCCGCGAAGGCGTCGGCCGACAGGAGCGTGCGCTGTTGCTGCAAATCTTGATCGGCCGCGCGCAGGTCCTTTTCGCGCTTGTCGAGCTCGCCTTTCAAGGAGACCTCTTCCTTCTGCATCTGCTCCTTGATGCTCTTCATGGCGCTCGCCTGCTCCTGGATCAGCACCGTGTTGACGACGGCGATCGCGGGAACCGGCATCGAGGCGCGCGTGGCGGGCCGCGGCGGCTGCGCGGTCTGCGCATGCGCCGGCGATATCGCGATCGCCAGGATGGCGAGGAGAGCAAGCAATCGAACGCGCATGGATATGGGCATGGTCAGAATTGGGCTCCAAAGCCGAAGCGGAAGAGCTCGCTCTTGTCGCCGGGCTGTTTGAGATATGGCTGTGCGATGTCGATCCGGATCGGACCGAACGGCGATTTCCACGAGAAGCCGATGCCGGCCGCCGCGCGGATGCAGCCGCAATCGGTGGTCAATGGGCCCACGATGCCGGCGGCGTTGACGCCGAACTTGGGCAGCCCGGAATCGGTCGAAACGCCGGCGGCGGTGAAGACGCGCCCGGTCAGCCCGAGCTCCTTCGGCAGGCCGAGCGGTACGGTCTCCTCGAGCGTCACGACCCAGTACTCGTTGCCGCCGAGGGCGTTGGTGGTGAGCGGATCGCGCGGCCCGACACCGCCCAGCGCGAAACCCGGGAAGTTGCCGCTGCCCGGGAAGAAGCGGTCGCTGATGCGCACCTTCTGGGTCGGGATGTAGCCGTAATCCGGACCGAGGCCCTTGACGTATCCCCCCTCGGCGCGGACCGCGAAAACGTAGTCGGGCGCCGCGATCGGGAAGTAGTACGACATTCGCGGGCGCAGCCTGGCGTATTCGACCTGGCCGCCGACGCCCGCATAATCGGTGCCGATGCTGAGGAAGTAGCCGCCGGTCGGCTCGATGCGGTTGTCGAGCTGATCGTAGGTCAGGTCTTGGCTGACCATCGAGGTCGTATAGTTGCCCGCCTCGTCGACGATGAATTGCGAGGCGCCCGGCTGGACGTTGTAGACCTCGTCGTTGCGCAAGGTATAGGACAGCGTCTGGCGCAGGTGCTCGGTCAGCTGATAGCCCATGCGCGGGCGAATGCCCGTGGTGGCGAACTCGTAGTCGCTGATGGTGATCAGGTTGCGCTGGATATGGAACAGGTCGAGACCGGCGGCGATGTTCTTGTCCATGAAGTAGGGCTCGGTGAACGACAGGTCGTACTGCTGGCGCACCGCGGACAGGGTCGTCGATACGCGCAGATCCTGGCCCTTGCCGAGCAGATTGCGCTCACGCAGCGTCACTTCGCCGATCACGGCCTCGGTTGAGGAGTAGCCTGCACCCACGGTCAGCTCGCCGGTCGACTGCTCGGTGACGTTGACCGTGATGACGGTCTTGTCGGCCGACGATCCCTGGATGTTGTTCACGTCGACTTTCTTGAAGAAGCCGAGATTGCGGATCTGCTGCTGGGAGCGTCGCAGCTTGGCCGTGTTGAAGGCGTCGCCCTCGACCAGGCGGAACTCGCGCCGGATCACCTTGTCGAGCGTACGCACGTTGCCGGTTATGTCGATCCGCTCGACGTAGACCTTGGGACCTTCGCGGATCTCGTAGGTCAGCCCGATGGTCCGCTTCTCGCGGTCGCGCTTGACGACCGCTTCGACCTCGACGAAGGCGTAGCCCAGATTTCCCACCTGATCGGTCAGCTTCTTGATGGTGTCGTCGACCTTTTCGGCGTCGTACCAATCGCCTTCCGCGGTCGTCAGCTGCTCCTTCAGGACCGACACGTCGAGGTTCTTCAACGTGGTGGAGACGTCGATCTTGCCGAACTTGTAGCGTTCGCCTTCGTCGATCGTGAACGTCAGGTAGAACGATCCCTGGTCGGGCGCGAGCTCGGCGACGGCCGACAGCACCTTGAAGTCGGCGTAGCCATTCTTCAGGTAGAAGCGTCTGAGCAGCTCGCGATCGTAGGTCACGCGATCGGGATCGTAGGTGTCGTCGCTCGTCAGGAAACGCCACCACCGCGTTTCCACGGTCTGGATCGCGCCGCGCAGCGTGCCGTCGCTGAATTGCTTGTTGCCGATGAACGTGATCCGGCTGATGCCGGTGCGCGGACCTTCGTTGATTTCGAAGACGAGATCGACGCGGTTCTGCGGCAGTTGGATGACCTTGGGGTCGACCGTGGCGGCGAACCGACCGTTGCGCCGATAGAGATCGAGGATGCGTTTGACGTCGGTTTGCACCTTGGTGCGCGTGTAGACGACGCGCGGCCTGAGCTGGACCTCGTCGAGCAGCGTCTTGTCCTCGAGCTTCTTGTTACCCTCGAAGGCGATCCGGTTGATGATGGGGTTCTCGACCACGCGCACGACCAGGTCGCCGCCGTCACGCCCGATGGTGACGTCGGCGAACAGCCCGGTGGCGAACAGCGTCTTCAGCGATTTGTCGATCTCTGTGGCGTCGAAATTGTCGCCTACCTTGAGCGTCAGGTAGGAGCGAATCGTCTCCGGCTCGATGCGCTGGCTGCCCTCGATGCGGATCTGCTGGATGCGCGCCGCGATCGCGCCCTGCGCACGCGCTGGTGCGGCCAAGCCCACCATGCCGAGGCACGTCCCCGCGAGGACGAGCCAGATCAGCAGACGAAGCAACCGCGGTCCCCCCTGATTGTCGGCTAGCTTATCAGGGACAGGAACCGAGCCACGACGCCCAAATGCACGAGGTCGTTCCAGGTCGCGAAAATCATCAGGGCGAGCACCGCGGCCAGCCCTGCCATCGAGCCGTATTCCTGGGCGCGCCGTCCGAGCGGTCGGCCGCGCACGAACTCGGCCGCATAGAACAGCAGGTGGCCGCCATCGAGCACGGGGATCGGGAACAGGTTGATCAGGCCGAGATTGATCGACAGCAACGCCACGAACCACACGCTGTACACGAAGCCCTCGCGGGTGACGTCGCCCGCCATCTTGGCGATGCGCGGCAGGCCGCCGATCTCGTCCGCCGGACGGGTCCCCGCGATCATCTGTCCGACCGCATGCAGCGTGCCGGTGGTCAGGTTCCAGGTCTCGCGCGCCGCCTGCCAGAGCGCGGTCGGCGGATCCTGGCGGATCACGCGCAACTGGCTGGTCCGCACGCCGAGCAGGCCGATGCGCTGATCGTTGCCGAAGCGATCGGTGAACTGCCGCATTTTGGGTGTCACGGTGACGGACATCGGCTTGCCGTCGCGCTCGAAGGTCACCGAGAGCTGCTCGCCCGGACGCGCTTGGACGATGCGCTGCATGTCCTCGAAGCGCTGGATCGTCTGACCGTCGATCGTGCGCACCTGATCGCCCGGCTGGAAGCCGGCTTCGGCAGCGGCGCTCCCGGGCTCGACGTTCTCGATGATCGGCGGCGTGTAGGGTTCGCCCACGGTCATGTAGAGGCCGGCCAGCACGACGATAGCGAACAGAAAATTGGCCGCCGGACCGCCGACCACGATGGCCGCGCGCTGTCCCACGGTCTTGTGCGGAAACGCCATCGCGCGCTCCTCGGGGCTCAGCTCGGCCGCCGCAGTCGCGCTGGCGACGTCGTTGTCGCCGAACATCTTGACGTAGCCGCCGAGCGGGATGGCGCTGAACTTCCAGCGCGTGCCGGCGCGCGAGGTCCAGCCGAACAGCTCGGGACCGAAACCGATCGAGAATACGTCGACCCGCACGCCGTTGCGCCGGGCAATCAGGTAGTGACCCAGCTCGTGAACGAATACGAGCAAGGTCAGCATGACGATGAAGGAGACCGCGTAATGGGCCAGCTCGCCGAGCGGCGCCATCAGGTGTTGAGCGAAATCGATGATCATCCCCATGAACAAACCCAATGGCCCTTCATGATTAGCCGGCGAAGCTTGCGCGGTTAGGCTTACCCTGCCCTTACGCCGTCAGCCGGCTCGAGCCTATGGCATGCTCGGCGTGGCGGCGGGCTGCCGCGTCGATTTCACGCACGGCGTCGAGGTCGTCGATCGCCCGTGCCGGCATCGCGCTGAGCGTTTCCTCGACCACCCGGACGATATCCAAGAACCCCAGCCTTTGGCCCAAAAATCCCGCCACGGCGACCTCGTTGGCGGCGTTCAGGATCGTAGGTGCCGACCCGCCGGCGCGCAAGGCTTCGCGGGCCAGCCGGAGCGCCGGGAAGCGCTCGGGATCGGGCGGCTCGAAGGTCAGCTGGCCGAGCGCCGCGAGGTCGAGCCGGGCGGAAGGGGTCGGCATGCGCTCCGGATAGGCCAGCGCGTGCGCGATCGGGGTGCGCATGTCAGGCGGCCCGAGCTGGGCCAGGACCGAGCCGTCGACATAGGCGACCATGCTGTGGATCACCGACTGCGGGTGGACCAATACCTCGATCCGCGGCTCGGGCAGATCGAACAGGTGGAACGCCTCGATGATCTCGAGGCCCTTGTTCATCATGGTGGCCGAATCGACCGAAATCTTGGCACCCATCGACCAGTTCGGGTGGGCGACCGCCTCGGCGGGCGTGGCGCGCCGCATGTGCTCGCGGCTCTTGGTGCGGAACGGGCCGCCCGATGCGGTCAGGATGATGCGCTCGACGGCCCCGGCCTGGGCGGTGTTGAACACCTGGAAGATCGCATTGTGCTCGGAATCGACCGGCAGCAGGGTGGCCGCGCAGCGCGCGATCTCGGCCATCATCAGCGGTCCGGCGGAAACCAGGCACTCCTTGCTCGCGAACGCCACGCAGGCGCCGCGGCGGATCGCGGTCAAGGTCGGCGACAGCCCGGCCACGCCGACGATCGCCGACATGACGAGCTCGGCCGGCTGGGCCGCCGCCTCGTCGACCGCGGCGACGCCGGCCGCAACCGCAATGTTGGTGCCGGTCAAGCGTTCCTTGAGCTCGCCGTAGGCCGCCTCGTCGGCGATCACGGCCAGCTTGGCGCCGACCGCACGTGCCTGCTCGGCCAGCAACTTGGCGTTGCGGCCGGCGGTCAGGGCCTCGACCGCGAACCGCCCGGGCGCCCGCATGACCAGGTCGAGCGTGCTGCAGCCGACCGATCCGGTCGATCCGAGGACCGTCAGGCTGCGCGGCTTTGCCGTCACGTCGTCACCGTCAGGTCCATCCGAGCAGGCCACCACCCTCCAGCCAGACCACCAGGGCGACCACCGGGGCGGTCGCCAGCAGCCCGTCGACGCGGTCGAGCAGGCCCCCATGCCCGGGGATCAGGCCGCCCGTATCCTTGACGCCGAACCGGCGCTTGGCCAGCGATTCCCCGAGGTCGCCCGCCTGCGCGACCAGGGCCAATCCGCCACTCGCCAGTACGCCCGCGGTCAACCGGCCATCCCCCAAAGCGACGCTCACGATCCCGCCGACCAGCGCAGCCGACACGATGCCGCCCAGCAGACCGGCCCAGGTCTTGTTCGGGCTGATCCGTGGCGCCAGGCGCGGCCCGCCAACCGTCTTGCCCGCGGCGTAGGCTCCGATATCCGTCGCCCACACCACGGCGAGCAGCCAAACCACCGCGGTGCGGCCCTCCGCCGGCTGCTGGCGCAGCCAGGCGAACGCCACGCAGGGCACGCCGATCGCCAGGGCGCCGGCCGCCAGCCAGCCGGGAGCGTCTACACCGGCGCCTCGGGCAAGTCCATAGACGACCACCCCAACCGCCAGCAGACCGGCGGCGCTGTGCCCCGGCGTGACGCCGTGCCCGGTGACCCCGACCGCCACCGCGACGCCGACCGTCAGCAGCAGGCCGGCGGCGCCGAACCGGCCGCGCGCGGTCAGCCGGGTCCATTCATGGGCCATCCAGGCGGCCGCCAGGGCGATCCACAGCTGGAAGACGAGGAACAATGTCGGACCGCGGTCGGCGAACCACACCAAGGCGAGCGCCGGCGGCGCCAATACGAGGGCCGACAGGATCCGGTTGCGCAGCGGATGGCCGGGATGCGTCGACGCCGATGCCTCAGCCGGCAACGGCGCCATACCGGCGGTCGCGGCGGTGGAACTCGGTGATCGCCAGCTCGAGGTCGGCCTTGGCGAAATCCGGCCACAGCACGTCGAGGAACAGCAGCTCCGAATAGGCCGACTGCCAGAGCAGGAAGTTGCTCAGGCGCTTTTCGCCACTGGTGCGAATGATGAGGTCGGGGTCCGGGATTCCCGCGGTGGTCAGCGAGGCGGCGATGCGCTCCTCGGTGATCGCCTCGCTGGCGAGGCGGCCGGCCGCGACGTCCGCGGCCAGGCGGCGCACCGCCGCCGTGATCTCGTCGCGCCCGCCATAGTTCAGGGCGATCACGAGGGTGAGGCCGCGGTTGCTGGCGGTCTGCTGCTCGGCGTGGTCGATCAGCGTGATGATGTCGGGCGCCAGGCCCTGTCGATTGCCGATGACGCGCAGCCGCACCTGATTGCGATGCAGCTCGGCGATCTCGCCGCGCAGGTAGATGCGCAGCAGCTTCATGAGATCGTCGACCTCGTCGGCCGGGCGCTTCCAGTTCTCCGACGAGAAGCCGTAGAGCGTCAGATACTCGATGCCGAGCTCGCCGGCGCTGCGCACCGTGCGGCGCACCGCGTCGGCGCCGCGCCGGTGGCCGGCGGCGCGCGGCAGGCCGCGGGCCCGCGCCCAACGACCGTTGCCGTCCATGATGATCGCGACGTGACTGGGGGGCGCCAGCGCGCGGGCGGGCTGGGCGACGTCCATCGTCAGACCTGCTTGATCTCTTTTTCCTTGGTCGCCAGCGCCTCGTCGACCTTCTTGATGTGCGAATCGGTCAGCGTCTGGACCTCGTCGTGCCACTTGCGGTGCTCGTCCTGGCTGATCTCGTGCTTCTTCTCGAGCTGCTTCAGGTGCTCCATGCCGTCGCGTCGCACGTTGCGTACCGAGACGCGCGCCTGCTCGGCGTACTTGGCGGCGACCTTCACGAGCTCCTGCCGGCGATCCTGCGTCAGGTCGGGGATGGGCACGCGCACGAGCGTGCCGTCACTCATCGGATTGAGACCGAGGCCGGCCTCGCGAATCGCCTTCTCGACGGCCTTGACCTGGCCTTTGTCCCAGACCTGGACGGTGATCATGCGCGGCTCGGGAACCGACACGGTGCCGACCTGCGCCAGCGGCATCTTGGTGCCGTATGCCTCGACGGTCACGGGGTCGAGAAGGTTGACCGAGGCGCGGCCGGTGCGCAGCCCGCCGAGTTCCTTACGAAGAGTCTCCAGTGCGCCGTCCATGCGGCGCTTGATGTCGGATAAGTCAGGCGCAGCCACGGGAATTCTCCCCTTCCAACCGCTCCGCCGAAATCCTAGCCAATCCGAGGGCTCCTCTCACGCAATTCCTTGGTCGGCTGCCCGGCGGCTAGAACGCTCAGCGGGCGGCCTGGGCTGCCACCTCGGCGGCGAAATCGCCCTGCTCCTTCTGGATGCCCTCGCCCAGCTGGAAGCGCGCGAAGCCTTTGACGGCGATCGGCGCGCCGAGCTCCTTGGCGGCGGCGGCGACCGCGGCCTTCACGCGGCTCTCGCCATCGATCACGTAGACCTGCTCGAGCAGCACGACCTCCTCGTAGAACTTGCGCAGCCGCCCCTCGACCATCTTTTCGATGATCGCCTCCGGCTTGCCGCTGCCACGCGCCTGCTCGCGCAGCACGTCGCGCTCGCGCTCGAGCGCGCGCGGGTCGACCGTTTCGATGTCGAGCGACTGCGGATTGGCGGCGGCGACGTGCATCGCGAGCTGACGACCGAAGGCCGCCAGCTTGTCGGCCGGCGCGCTCGACTCGAGCGCCACCAGCACGCCGATCTTGCCCAATCCCGGCGCGAGCGCATTGTGGACGTAGCTCGCGACCACGCCGGACGGAACGCTGAGCCGGGTCGCGCGACGCAACGACATGTTCTCGCCGATCGTGGCGACCAGATGCGTCAACTCGTCCCCGACGCTGCGGCTCGATCCCGGGCATGGCGCCGCCTTGAGGGCCTCGACGTCGGTGCCGACCGTGAGCGCGAGCTTGGCGACGGCGGCGACGAAGCCTTGAAAGGTCTCGTTGCGCGCGACGAAGTCGGTCTCGGAGTTGACCTCGACCAAGGCGCCGACCGCGCCGTCGACCGCGACGCCCACGAGACCCTCGGCGGCGACCCGGCCGGCCTTCTTGGCGGCGGCCGCCAGCCCCTTCTTGCGCAGCCAATCGACCGCGCCTTCGAGGTCGCCGGCGGTCTCGGCGAGCGCCTTCTTGCAGTCCATCATGCCGGCGCCCGTCTTCTCACGCAGCTCCTTGACCAGCGCCGCGGTGATCTCTGCCATCGCTCAACCCTCAATCGTCAACGGCGCCGTGCCGACGCCTGCTCCGCAAACCGCAGCCTGCCGCCCGCAGCGGCACCCTCACGCGCTCGGCTGAGCTTCCGCCTCGGCCGCCGCGGGTTTGCCGGCGCCGTCCTCGGGCAGCGTCTCGGCCGGCACCTCCTCGCCTTCGCCGACGTCGACGCCGGCGGCGATCATCTCCTGCTGCAGGCCGGCGACCACCGCCCGCGAGATCATGTCGCAGTAGAGCTCGATCGCCCGGATCGCGTCGTCGTTGCCCGGGACCGGGTAGGCGACGCCCTCGGGGTCGGAGTTGCTGTCGAGCACGGCGACCACCGGAATATTGAGCCGGCCGGCCTCCTGGACCGCGATCGCCTCCTTGTTGGTGTCGATCACGAACAGGATGTCGGGCAGTCCGCCCATCTCCTTGATGCCGCCCAACGCGCGCTCCAGCTTCTCGCGCTCGCGCGTGAGGTTGAGGAGCTCCTTCTTGGTGAGCCCGGTGTGCTCCTGGCCCAACTGCTCCTCGAGCTCGCGCAACCGTTTGATCGACTGCGAGATGGTCTTGAAGTTGGTCAGCATGCCGCCGAGCCAGCGGTGGTTGACGAAGTACTGGCCGCACTTCTTGGCGGCGTCGGCGACCCGCTCGGCCGCCTGGCGCTTGGTGCCGACGAACAGGACGCGCCCGCCCCCCGCGACCGTGTCGCGCACCGCGTTCATGGCGCGGTAGAGCAGCGGCACGGTCTGCTCCAGGTCGATGATGTGCACGCCGTTGCGCACGCCGAAGATGTAGGGCCCCATCTTGGGGTTCCAGCGCCGCGTGTGATGGCCGAAATGCACGCCAGCCTCGAGCAACTGACGCATCGTGAAGGTCGGAACCGACATCGCATGATCCTTTTCCGGTTGGTCCGCCGCGGGTGTCGCCCCCGCCCGAGTGCCCGAGGGCGGCTCTGGAGGGACACCGGAGCGAGCGCGCCGAGGCGCGACCGCATACCCGCGTGAGAGATGGGCGGCTAGATAGCGCCAAAGGTCCGCGATTGCAAGGGATTGTGGCCCGGCGCCCGGCCCTCCCGACGAGCCTGGCGAGCCGCTCAGAACGTTACGAGACCGTGGCGGCTCTGGGTTTCGAGCACGCCGGCCAGCCGCTTCCCATCGAGGTCGGCCCGCGCCGGCAGCCAACCGGGGGGCCGGGCGAAGCAGAGACCGGAAATGCGGACGAAGGAGCCGCCCGAGGCCGGATTGCTCCGGTCGGCGATCCGCAGCCGGATCGACGCGGCATCGGCAGGCGCCACCTCGAGCGGCAGAAAAAACTGATCCCGGCTGGTCTGTGCGAAGTAAGTGTCCGCCTCGATCACCATCGTCTCGCCGCGAAGGACCTCGACGATGCCGCCATCGGCCGTTCGCGAGCAGAACATGCCCTTGAGGTCGCAATCGAGCGGAAACTCGAGTTCGCAGCCGACCTCGACCGCCTCGAACGCGAACGGCCCGTTGAACTTGTCCCAGACGATTCTCCAGCGCCCGCGAATGGTGGCTGGACTGTCGCGCGTGAACAGCAGGTGGTGGAGAAACAGGCAGTCGAACCCCATCGAGGCGATCGCGAGACAAGGCGGCGCGGCACACTCCTGCGTCGCGCGGATGGCAGCGCAACGCTCAACGAATGCGGCGAAGCTGCGCTCGTCGTCGGCCGTGGGTCCGGGGCTTTCGCCGACATAGCCGCCGAGCAAACCTGTTGGATCGACCGCGTCGAGGTTGTGTCCGCAGGTCGGGACCGTCGCAAGAATGCACAGCCCCTGGCGCAGCAGGTGCGTCTCATAGACCAGATCGGATGCCGTCCGCGTGTCGGCGGTCGACGCACCCGGCCTCTCCTCTCTGCCAGCGACCCGCAGCATGCAGGTGTTGATCTCGGCGCTGGAGGTCGTCCGGTAGTTGCGCAGGATGATCTCAGCCGCCGCGCGCGTGAGGAGGATCATGCCGGCGCCGCTCAGCATCGTGACGGCGTACGATTTGCGATGGTAGAGCAGGCGTCGATTGAAGGCGCGGCCGGTCACGCCGCCGACCGTCAAACCGTCCGCGGTGCCTGCCGAGAAGGTCGCCATGATGGCGCTGAACCAATTGGGCGCCATTTTCACGTCGTTCTCGATCAGTCCACAGTACGGGTAGCCGAGCTCCAGCATGCGGTGAAGCGCGGCGAAGATTGCGAAATCCGGTCCGCCGCGCACGCCGGTGTGGATCTCACGCAGGCAACCGAGGACGTGCGCCAGGCTGTCGGGCAGTGCCTGCCCCTCTTCGCTCGTGCTGCCGTCGAACCACAGCAGGTCGAACGCGCCATCGAGAGCGAGCCCGCCGATCGCTTCAAGCGTGTAGGCCACGCGATCCTTGGTCGACAGGCTGAAGCAGACAGGATGCCGAGGCTGATCGAACAGGACGCGTGTCAGCATCGACGCGCACCCCGGCGCCCATGACGGGACCGCGCCGCGCGGCTTCGGCAACATATGCTCCGACGCGGCAGGCGATGCTCGATCATGACGTGGAGAATACATCGCATCGATGGCGTGGTCGCAAGCTGTCTCGGTTGCTGCATGCGCCTCGCACGCGGGTTGTCCGCCCTCCGCACGATCGTTAAGCTGGCGCCCAATGCGACGAGCAGCCAGGTCTTGCCGATGATTTCATCGGCAAGTTCGTATCTCGCCATCGACGATCGTCTGACCGTCGTAGAAGCCGCCTATGTCGATCGCGCCTGGGCGGAGCGCGTGCTTGCCGACCGACCGGAAACGCACCTGCATCAACTCCCCTACGCCGGTGCGGCGGCGAGTGGGCTCGACTATCTCGGCGGCCGCCCGCTCGACCGCGTCGTTGCCGAGCTCGGCGTCCGGCATGTCAACTATCTGAGGATCGCGAACCCGGCGGCGGCGATTCCCGTGTTGCTCGGCGCGCGACGCTTGTTGAGCCATGCCCGCATCGACATCATCGAGATCGCCGAGGCAGATGCTGCGGTGACCGTGACGACGGCGGCCGCCGCGCTGCTGGAGCCGTTCGAGTTCCTGCAGCTGCCGGCGAGCGAGAAGTTGAACGATCTGCTCTTGACGCCGTTCGGTTTCAACGGCGTCGGCGTGGCCTTTTTTGGGATTCATCGGCGCTTCGTCGGCGCGATTCTCGGCGGCAACCGGGAACCGGACCTCGGCGACCTGATGGCGAATCACGGGCTGTCGCCACGCGGCATTGTTCAGGTAGGCGCTCACGCCGGCGAAGAGGTCGCGTCATACTTGGCGTTGGGCTTCGAGCGCATCCTTCTGGTCGAGGCGCACCCGACGTTGGCCGCCGATCTCGCCAACCGATATGCGGGTGAGCCGCGCGTGGCGGTCGCGGCGCGGGCGGTCTCCGATGCCGACGGCATGGTGGACCTGCACCTGGCGTCGTCCACGGTGTCCAGCTCGATCCTGTCGATCAAACGTCACGCCGAGGTCTTTCCCGACATCAGCGAGACGGCGCAGATCCGGGTGCCCGCGCAAACCCTCGACGGGTTGCTTGCGGAGCGACAGTACGCAGCGAACGCCTTCAACATCGCCGTGATCGACATCCAAGGGGCAGAGCTGCTCGCGCTGCGCGGCGCAACGGGTCTCCTGCAGCAGCTCGAAGGCCTGCTGGTCGAGATCAACTTCGCCGAGCTCTATGAGAATTGCGCGCAGATCGAGGATATCGACGATTTTCTCGCTGCGCGCGGTTTTGTCCGCGTCATGACAATGTCGCCCTATCAGAGCAGCTACGGCGACGCGTTCTATCTCAGGACCGCGGTCTGACCGCGGGGCGCGTCTCTAGGGGCCCTGCCGCCTCACGCGCCGGGCCCGCTGCGCATCGCCCAGCGGGTAAACCGCATCTCGATCACCGCAAAGATCGCGTACATCACCACGCCCATGATCGCGACCACCATCAGCCCCGCGAACACCAGCGGCACCTCGAAGCGCGAGCTCGCCGCGACCATCAGATAGCCGATGCCCTCGTTGGAGGCGACGGTCTCGGAGATCACCGAGCCGATGAAGGCGAGCGTGATGGCGATCTTGAGCGAGGCGAACAAGAGCGGCAGAGAGCGCGGCAAGCCGACCTTGAGCAGGATCTGATGCGGCCGGGCGCCCAGCGCGCGCAGCACGTCGCGCAGCTCGGGCTCGACCGTGGCGATGCCGGTCGCGACGTTCACGATGATGGGGAACACCGAGATCATGAAGGCGGTCAGCACCGCCGGCACCGCGCCGATGCCGAACCAGATCACCAGGACGGGCACGACGGCGACCTTCGGGATCGAGTTGAAGCCGATCAGCAGCGGATAGGCGCCTTCGTACACGAGCGGCGAGGCACCGAGCGCGACCCCGATCAGGATCCCGAACACGACGGCGAGCGCGAAGCCGATCAGGGTGGTGAGCAGCGTCTCGAACGCGTGGTGCAGGATCGCGGCGTGCAGCTGGACCAGCACGTCGAGGAACACGGTGGGCCGCGGCAGGACGAAAGCCGGCACCTGGAACGCGAGGCAGCCGACCTCCCACAGCACGAAGATCCCGATGGTGACCATCCAGGGCATGATGAGCTCGAGCGCGCGGCTCGGTTTCATCAGCCGCGCACCTCGCCGATGCGCCGACGCAAATCGTGCACGTACTCGTTGAAGTCGTGGCCGTAGGTGTCGTCGAGCGTGCGCGGACGCTTGAGCTCGATCGCGGTGCGGCCGACCACCCTGCCCGGCCGTTTCGAGATCACGTAGATGGTGTCCGACAGGAACACGGCCTCGCGCAAATCATGGGTCACGTGGATGACGGTGAAGCGCTTCTCCATCCAGACGGCCTGGAGCACCGCCCACAGCTCCTCGCGCGTGAAGGCATCGAGCGCCGCGAAGGGTTCGTCGAGCATGAGGAGCTCGGGCGCGTGGATCAGCGCCCGGCACAGCGACGCGCGCATCTGCATGCCACCCGACAGCTGCCAGGGGAAGCGCGCCCCGAAGCCGCTCAGCCCGACCGACGCCAGCAGATCTTCGGCCATCCGGACGTACTTCTCGCGCTCGCGGCGCAGCGCGCGCCGGTGCGGCTCGACGATCTCGAGCGGCAGCATCACGTTGGCGAGCGTGGTTCGCCACGGCAGCAGGGTCGGGTTCTGGAACGCCATGCCGACGCACGACAACGGCCCGGCCACCCGGTTGCCGGCGACGTGGATCGCACCAGTGGTCGGCGGCATGAGGCCCGAGACGAGGCGCATCAAGGTCGACTTGCCGCAGCCGCTCGGTCCGACCACCGCGGCGAACTCGCCCTTGGCGATCGCGAGGTCGGCCTTCTCGAGCGCCAGGGTCTCGCTGTCGCCCTCGCCGTAGGTCAGGCTGACGCCGCGCAGGTCGACGAAGTGTCCGCCGGCGTCCGGCGCTGCCACCTCACAGCTCCTGGACGTCGACCACGCCCGGGATGGCCTTGGCGCGCGCCTTCATTTGCGGCGACACCGGGAAATGCCCGGGCAGCGCGATCTCGACCTCGCGATCATCGATGTCGACGATCAGGCTGACGCGGCCCTTGGCGCGCGGCACCGCCGCGCCGTCGAACAGCTTGCGCAGGCTGGCGATCGGCGCGTCGTCCTTGAGATAGATGCGCAGGCTGGCGGCGGCGTCGGCGGCCGCTGCGTCGAGCGGCGTGAGCGACTGCGCCAGGATGCGCACGCCGTCGCCCTCGCTGCGCACCTCTGCGGTGATCAGCAGCGGTTTGCCGCTCTCGAGCAGCGGCCGCGAGGCGGCCAACACTTCGGCGAACAGCGTGACCTCGAACACGCCGCTGGTGTCCGACATCTGGACGAAGGCGAAGCGATTGCCGCGCGCCGAGGTGCGCTCCTGTTTCGAGATCACGATGCCGGCGAGCTTGGCGCGCGTCGACCCGTCGACGACGCGGTTGGTCAGCTCGGCCTGCTTGACCACGCCCAGCCGGGCGAGCGCGCGCGCATAATCGTCGAGCGGATGCGCCGAGAGATAGAAACCGATCGCCTCGAACTCGCGGCGCAGCCGATCATTGGGCTCCCAGTCGGCGACCACCGGCAAGGGCATGTCGTCGACCGAGACCTCGCCGAACAGGTTGACCTGGTTGCTCTCGCGTTCGGCGGCCGCCGAGCCGGCGTGCCGGATCAGCATCTCGACCGCGGCATAGACCTGGGCGCGATGCGGGTTCAGGCCGTCGAACGCACCGGCTGCGGCGAGATTCTCGAGCTGGCGCTTGTTGACCACGCGGGTGTCGAGGCGGCGCGCGAAATCGAACAGCGACGCGAACGGTCCGCCGCTTTGGCGCTCGGCGATCACGACCTCCATGGCGTGGGCGCCGACGTTCTTGACCGCGGCGAGCGCGTAGCGCACCGCCTTGCCGCCGTCGGGCAAGGTCTCGACCGAGAAATGCGGCTCGCTGCGATTGATGTCGGGCGGCAGCAGCGGGACCTTGAGGCGCTGGAGCTCCTGGCGGAAGACGTTGAGCTTGTCGGTGTTGCCGAGATCGAGCGTCATCGACGCCGCGAAGAACTCGACCGGATAGTTGGCCTTGAGCCACGCGGTCTGGTAGGCGATGAACGCGTAGCAGGCCGAGTGCGCCTTGTTGAAGCCGTAGCCGGCGAATTTGTCGACCAGGTCGAAGACGTAGCTCGCGCGCTCGGCGCTGACGCCGCGCGCCATGGCGCCTTTGACGAAGGTGTCGCGCTGCGCCTCCATCTCCTCCTTGATCTTCTTGCCCATGGCGCGGCGCAGGAGGTCGGCGGCGCCCAGCGTGTAGCCGGCGAACACCTGGGCGATCTGCAGCACCTGCTCCTGGTAGATGATCACCCCGTAGGTGTCCTTGACCACGGGATCGATCGTCTCGTGCATGAACTCCGGCTTCTCGCGCCCGTGCTTGCAGGCGATGTATTTCGGGATGTTCTCCATCGGGCCCGGCCGATAGAGCGCGACCAGCGCTATCAGGTCCTCGATGTTCTGGGGTTTCGCCTCGCGCAGCAGGTCGCGCATGCCCGAGCTTTCAAACTGGAACACCCCCATCGCGTCGCCGCGGCTCAGCATCTCGTAGGTCGCGGCATCCTCGAGCGGCGGGTTCATGACGTCGATGGCCTGCCCGCTGGCGCGGATCAGGGCTTCCGCGCGCGCCAGCACCGTCAGCGTCTTGAGGCCGAGGAAGTCGAACTTCACCAGGCCGGCGAGCTCGACGAACTTCATGTTGAACTGGGTGACCGGCATGGTCGAGCGCGGGTCCCGATAGAGCGGCACCAGCTCGTCGAGCGGCCGGTCGCCGATCACCAGGCCCGCCGCATGGGTCGAGGCGTGGCGGTAGAGCCCCTCGAGCTTGAGCCCGATGCTGAGCAGCCGCGCCACGGCCTCGTCGGTGTCGCGCCACTGCTGCAGCTGCGGCTCGCCGTCGATCGCCTTGTCGAGCGTGACCGGATTGGCCGGGTTGTTGGGCACCAGCTTGCAGATGCGGTCGACTTGGCCATACGGCATCTCGAGCACGCGCCCGACATCGCGCAGCACCGCGCGCGCCTGCAGCTTGCCGAAGGTGATGATCTGGGCCACCCGATCGGCGCCGTAGCGCTGCTGCACGTAGCGGATCACCTCGTCGCGCCGCTCCTGGCAGAAGTCGATGTCGAAGTCCGGCATCGAGATGCGCTCGGGATTGAGGAACCGCTCGAACAGCAGGCCGAAGCGGATCGGATCGAGATCCGTGATGGTGAGCGACCAGGCGACCACCGAGCCAGCGCCCGAGCCGCGGCCCGGGCCGACCGGGATGCCCTGCGCCTTCGCCCACTGGATGAAGTCGGCGACGATCAGGAAGTAGCCGGCGAACCCCATGCTCGAGATGACGCCGAGCTCGTACTCGAGCCGCTCGCGATAGGGCCCCGCCACCTCGGCGCGCGCGGCTTCGTCCTGGCCTTCGCGGTACACCTGGCTCGCCAGGCGTCGTTCGAGGCCGGCGGCGGCGGCCTCGCGCAGCTCGGCGGTCTCGTCGCGCCCGGACTCGGTTCGGAACGCCGGCAGGATCGGCTTGCGGGCGACCGGCATGTAGGCGCAGCGGCGCGCCACGACGAGCGTGTTGTCGATCGCCTCGGGCAGGTCGGCGAACAGCGCGCGCATCTCTGCGGCCGACTTGAAGCGGTGCTCGGGCGTCAGGCGCCGGCGTTCGCCGTCCGACAGCGTCTTGCCGTCGGCGATGCAGAGCAGCACGTCGTGCGCCTCGTACATGCCCGCGTTGGCGAAGAACACGTCGTTGGTCGCGACCAGCGGCAGGTCGCGCGCGTAGGCCAGATCGACCAGCGCCGCCTCGATGCGGTCCTCGACCGCGAGGCCGTGGCGCATCAGCTCGATGTAGAGCCGGCCGGGGAACAGCTGCGCCAACCGGTCGAGCGCGGCCTCGGCGGCCGGGCGCTGGCCTTCGCCGAGCGGCCGGCCGACCATCCCGGCCGGCCCGCCGGTCAGCGCGATCAGGCCGTCGGTCGCGTCCGCCAGGTCGTCGAGCGCGATCTGCGGCGACTCGTGGCTCTCGGTCTCGAGGAAGGCCCGAGACACCAGCGCGAGGAGGTTGCGATAGCCGGCCTCGTTCTGGACCAGGAGCACGAGCTGGTCGGGCGGCGGCGCGACCCCTGGCAGCGAATTGTGGCGCCCGCCGCCGTCGGTGCGGCGCAGCCCGAGCTGGCAGCCGATGATCGGCTGGACGCCGGCCTCTGCGGCCGCGCCGGCGAACTCGAGCGCGCCGAACAGGTTGCCAGTGTCGACGATCGCCACCGCCGGCATCGCCTGGCCGACGCACAGCTTGACGAGCTCTTTGACCTTGATCGCGCCCTCGGACAGCGAGTAGGCCGAGTGCACGCGCAGGTGGACGAAATCGGCGTGGGGCATGGCGTTTGATGGGTGATCGACGGACATTCGTCAACACCCCTAGCAAGGGCGGTGCCGAGAGGCGGACTCCGTGCGGAAATCGCGAGCCCTAGGCGACCGCGCCGGCCTCGATCTCGACCACGGCGCCGTCCTTCAGCATCACGATTCGGTCCATGCGGCGCGCGATCTCGAGATTGTGGGTCGCAACCAGGGCCGCCAGCCCGCTCGCCGCGATCAGCTGGGCCAGCATCTCGAACACGCCGGCCGCGGTGCCCGGATCGAGGTTGCCGGTCGGCTCGTCGGCCAGCAGCAGCTTCGGACGGTTGGCCGTCGCGCGCACGATGGCGACGCGCTGCTGCTCGCCGCCCGACAGCCGCGCCGGCCGGTGATGCAGCCGCTCGGCCAGCCCGACCTGGGTCAGGAGATCGCTCGCCCGCTTGATCGCCGTGCCGCGGCTGATGCCGTCGATCATCTGCGGCAGCACGACGTTCTCGAGCGCCGAGAACTCCGGCAGCAGATGATGGAACTGATAGACGAAACCGATGGTGCGCCGACGCAGCGCGGTGCGCCGCACGTCGGAGAGCTTCGAGCACGCCTCCCCGCCGATCAGCACCTCGCCGGCGTCGGGCCGCTCGAGCAACCCCGCGATGTGCAGCAGGGTCGACTTGCCGGCGCCTGACGGCCCGACCAGCCCCACCATCTCGCCAGGTCGGATCGCGAGATCGACGCCGCGCAGCACGCGCAGGTTGGACGCCTGCGTCACGAATGCGCGCTCGACGCCGACGAGCGCCAGCGCGGCGCTACTCATAGCGCAGCGCCTCGACCGGATCGAGGCGCGCCGCCCGCCAGGACGGGTAGATGGTCGCCAGCACGGACAGCGCGAGCGCCATCACGACGACCTGCGTGACCTCGGTCCAGTCGAGCTGCGCGGGCAGATGGGAGAGGAAGTAGATCTCGGCCGGGAAGATCGTGGCGCCGCTCAACGACTGGAGCCACTGGCGGATCGTCTCGATGTTGAGCGTGAACACGACACCGAGGATCAGCCCGAGGATCGTGCCGATGACGCCGATGCTGGCGCCGCTCATGAAGAAGATGCGCAGCACCATGGCGCGCGTCGCCCCCATGGTGCGCAGGATCGCGATGTCGCGGCCCTTGTCCTTCACCAGCATGATCATCGACGAGATGATGTTGAACGCGGCGACCAGGATGATGAGGGTCAGGATCAGGAACATGACGTTGCGCTCAACCTGCACCGCGCCGAAATAGCTGGCATAGGCCTGCTGCCAGTCGACCACGCGCAGATCGGGGCCGACGAGGCCGGCGATCACGAAGGCGAGCTGTCCCGCGCGGTCGGGATTGTCGAGCATGACCTCGATGGCGTTGGCGCCGTTCGGCACGCGGAAGAACACCTGCGCGGTCTCGTACGGCATGTAGACGTAGCTGTTGTCGTACTCGTACATGCCGACCTCGAACAGGCCGATCACCCGGTAGGCCTTGACCCGCGGGATGGTGCCGACCGCCGTCGCCGTGCCCTGCGGGTTTATCAGCGTGATGAAATCGCCCACCGCGAGGCCCATGCGCGCCGCCATGCGGGTGCCGATCAGCACGCTGTCGTCGGTGAACGCGTCGAGCGAGCCGCGCTTGATGTTGGAACTCAGCAAGGTGCGCGCCTGCAGGTCCGGCACGCGCATGCCCTTGATTTGGGCGAAGCTCGCGACGCCGTTCGCGGTCGCCAGCACCTGGCCCTCGACCAGCGGCGCCGCGGTGACGACGTCCCGCAGGCCGCGCAGGCGGTTGACCAAGGCGTCATAGTCGGGAATCGGGCCGCTCGCGCGGCCATAGATCGCGATGTGGGCGTTGAGGCCGAGGATGCGCCCGAGCAGCTCGGCGCGGAACCCGTTCATCACCGACATCACGATGATGAGCGTCGCCACCCCGAGCGCGATCCCGAGCAGCGAGAACCCGGCGATCACCGAGATGAAACCTTCCTGGCGCCGCGCGCGCAGGTAGCGCATCGCCACCATGCGCTCGAACGCGGAAAACACCATGGGGCTACCCCGCGAGCCGGTTCAGCACGGCGTCGAAGGTCATGTCCTGCTTGGCGCCGCCGCGCCGCGTCTTGTGCTCGGCGGTGCCGGCGGCGGCGCCGCGCGGCCCGACGACGACCTGATGGGGGATGCCGATCAGATCCATGTCGGCCAGCTTGACGCCCGCGCGCTCGTCGCGGTCGTCGTACAGCACCTCCTTGCCCGCCTTGGCGAGCCCGGCATAGAGGCTCTCGCATGCTGCGTCGCACGCCTTGTCCCCGCGCTTCAGGTTGACGAGCGCGATGTCGAACGGCGCGACCGGCTCGGGCCAGATGATGCCGGCGTCGTCGTGGCTCGCCTCGATGATCGCGCCGACCAGCCGGCTCACGCCGATGCCGTAGCTGCCCATCTCGAGCGGCACGCTCTCGCCGTTGGGCCCGGCGACCATCGCGCCCAGCGGCTTTGAGTACTTGGTGCCGAAATAGAAGATGTGGCCGACCTCGATGCCCCGTGCGGTCACGAGCTGGTCGGCCGGGATCGGACAGGACTGGGCGTCATGCTTCTCGTCGGTCGCGGCGTAGAGCCCGGTCAGGCGATCGACCAGGGCGGCGCGGCCGGCGTCGTCGGTCGCCTGTTCGCCCAGGAGATCGAGCCCGAGCCAGTCGCGATGGCAGTACACCGCGGACTCGCCGGTGTCGGCGAGGATGATGAACTCGTGGCTCAAGTCGCCGCCGATCGCGCCGGAGTCGGCGCGCATCGGGATCGCCTTCAGGCCCATGCGCGCGTAGGTGCGCAGATAGGCGACGAACATCTTGTTGTAGGCGCGCCGGGCACCTTCGAAGTCGAGGTCGAACGAGTAGGCGTCCTTCATCAGGAATTCGCGTCCGCGCATCACGCCGAAACGCGGCCGCACCTCGTCGCGAAACTTCCATTGGATGTGGTACATGTTGAGCGGCAGCGCGCGATACGACTTGATGTAGTGCCGCACGATGTCGGTGATCATCTCCTCGTTGGTCGGCCCGTAGAGCAGCTCGCGCTCGTGGCGGTCGCGGATGCGCAGCATCTCCTTGCCGTAATCGTCGTAGCGCCCGCTCTCGCGCCACAGCTCCGCCGATTGGATGGTCGGCATCAGCATCTCGAGCGCCCCGGCGGCGTTCTGCTCCTCGCGCACGATCCGCTCGATCTTCTTCAGCACGCGGAAGCCGAGCGGCAGCCACGCGTAGATGCCGGCGCTCTGCTGGCGCACCATGCCGGCGCGCAACATCAGGCGGTGCGAGACGATCTGGGCCTCCGCCGGAGTCTCCTTCGAGGTCGGCAGGAAGAATTCGGACACGCGCATCAGTTCAGCGCCCTTCCGCGGCGAAACGCGCGACTGTAGGCAAGCCCAACCGGCCTGTCCATCCGGCGGCCCGACGCGCGCGGGTCAGTAGCCGGCGCGGGCGCAGAGCTGGCGCAGCTCGCTCTGGTCCTGGTTGATCGGCTGGCCGTTGATGGCAACGTGGCCGGCGGCGTCGACGGTGACGCGGCCGACATAGGTCTCGCCGATCACCCCGCCGCGGTTGTTGAGGCCGCCGGCCTGCGGCCTGACCAGGAGGTCGGTCGAGCTGGTGGTGCCGAGCCCGCCGTAGGTGTTGCCGGTGTTGGGCAGATCGGCGGGCGCGACCGGCCGGCCGTAAACGTCGACGCCGGGTCGGTAGTTGACGTCGGGTGACGGCTGGTATTGCACGTTCACCTGATTGCACAGGTCGCGCGTGATCACGATGCGGCCGTCGGGCTGAACCAACGAACCGAGCCCGCTCGACGGCGCGCCGGCGGCACGCGGGGGAAGCTGGGTCTGGGAGACCGGAGGCGGCGGCACGACCGGAGCATCGCCGGGCAGACTGCGCGACGAGCGGCGCAGGATGTCGCTGTCCTGGGGTCCGACGATCGACGGCCCTGGCCCGGGTTGGCCGAGCGGCTGGCCCGGCACGACCGGCTGCGCCGCGGCCGCAACCGGCAGCGCGAGCATCAAACCGAGGACGGCTATCCGCATGATCGGCACCTCCCGGTGCAACAATGTCCGCACACGCGGACCGGTCATCAGGCCCATGAGTCTAGATGGGATGGCATCATCACAAAAAGTAGATGACGAAGAGAATGAAACCCCGTAATGTTCGGGATTATAAAGAAAAGGCGCCGACAACGGCGCGGCCCGAGTTTAGGGAGGAAATCGCCACACGGCGGTTAAGTTTTTCGGCAGGCAATACACTAATTGAATATTGTGCAATGCAGCATGGCAAGATGAAAGCGTTCATCTTGCCGTATTTTTTTGTGCCTGACGCCGCGGCGACGCGCGACGGTTTCGACTAGACACGCGATTTTCGCCAGCCGCGTACCCCGACGCCTTGGACGGGCCGCCTCAGAATTTCAGCAAGCTGCCGCCGGCCGCCCAGTCGCGAAACGAAATCACGTTGGCTTTGACGACCAGGAAGATCACCACCCAGAGCGCGGCGGTGATCACCGAGGTCCACAGCAGCTTCTTGGGGATCTGCGGATTGGCCGGCGCGCCGGCGGCAAAGCCGAGGTCCGACGGGTCGGCCTGGCGGACGCCCCATGGCAGCACGGCGAACAGCACGACGCACCACAGGATCGCGTAGAGGACGATGCCGGAAACCCAGCTCATGCCTGCTCGATCTCGATCAGCGTGCCGCAGAAGTCCTTCGGGTGCAGGAACAGCACCGGCTTGCCGTGGGCGCCGATGCGCGGCTGGCCGTCGCCCAGCACGCGCGCTCCGCCGGCGACCAGCCGGTCGCGCGCGCCCGCGATGTCGTCGACCTCGTAGCACAGGTGATGCATGCCGCCGCCCGGATTGCGCGCCAGGAACGCGGCGATCGGCGAGGCGTCGCCCAGCGGATGCAGCAGCTCGATCTTGGTGTTCGGCAGGGTCACGAACACGGTGGTGACGCCGTGCTCGGGCAGGTCGACGGCTGCCGAGACCTCGGCGCCCAGCAGATCGCGGTAGACCGCCCCCGCGGCGGTCAGGTCGGGCACGACGATGGCGACGTGGTTCAAGCGTCCGATCATGGGTGCTCTCCCCTGCCCCGGTCTCCGCGCCCGATCGTCACACGCGCACCAGGTGGATGTCGGTCATCGGCCGCCGACCGAGATCGCTCTTGAAGACGCGGCGCAGCGCCGACAGCGCGACCTCGCGCACCGCGCCGTCGTCGCGCCGCGCGCCGGGCGGCATCAGCTGGATGGCGTCGCGCAACGCGTCGCACATGATCGCGCCGATGGCGCCGCCGTCCTCGGCCTCGGGATCGAGCAGACCGTGCAAGGTGACGAGCGGATCGGCGACCAGCTGGCCCTTGCGGTCGAGCACCACGGTTGCGACCGCAGAGCCGTTGGTGACCAGGCGCCGGCGCTCGCGCACGATCGTGCCGCCGAGCGGAACCAGGCGGTTGCCGTCGACCCCGAGTCGGCCGGCCGGCACCTGATCGATCACCGCGGGCTCGCCGGGCGCCAGACGCACCACCGAGCCGTTCTCGACCACCAGGCTCACCGGCACCTGGCAGTCACGCGCCAGCTCGGCGTGCTCGACCAGATGGCGCAACTCGCCGTGCACCGGGATCGCCACGCGCGGCCGCACGTGGGCGTACATGCGCGCCAGCTCGTCGCGCGCCGGATGGCCCGACACGTGGACGAAGTGGCTCTGCTCGGTCAGCACGTGGACGCCGAGCCGGACGAGCTGGTCCTGCAGGCGGCCGATCGCCTTCTCGTTGCCGGGGATGATGCGCGACGAGAAGATCGCCGCGTCGCCCTCCTCCAGCGCGATGCTGGGATGATTGTTCTGGACGATGCGCGCGAGCGCGGCGCGCGGCTCGCCCTGGCTGCCGGTGCACAACAGCAGGATCTTGTCGCGCGGCAGGTCGCCGGCGGCCTCCTCGCTGAGGAACGGCGGCGTGTCGGCCAGGTAGCCGTTCTCGCGCGCCGCCTCGTCCATGCGCCGGAGCGACCGGCCGACCAGCGCGACCTGGCGGCCGTTGGCCGCCGCGGCGACCGCGACGCTCTCCAGGCGCGCCACGTTGCTGGCGAAGCAGGCGATCGCGACGCGCTGGTCGAACTGGCCGACCAGATCGACCAGGCTGTCGCGCACCGACGCCTCGGAACCCGCCTCGCCGGGCCGGAACACGTTGGTCGAGTCGCCGACCAGCGCCAGCACGCCTTCGGCGCCGATGCGCCGCAGCGCCGCCTCGTCGGAGACCGGGCCGACCAGCGGGTCGGCGTCGAACTTCCAGTCGCCGGTATGCAACACGGTGCCGGCCGGTGTGCGGATCGCCAGCGCGTTGGGCTCGGGGATCGAGTGGGTGAGCGTGATGAGCTCGATATCGAAGGGCGGCAGCGTGAAACGTCCGGACAGCGGAATCTCGGTGATGCGCACCTGACGCTCGAGCCCGGCCTCGGCGAGCTTGCGGCGCAGCACCGACGCCGTGAAGGCGGTGGCGTAGACCGGGCAGCCGAGCCGGCGCCACAGATACGGCACGGCGCCGATGTGGTCCTCGTGCGCATGGGTCAGTACGAGGCCGATCAAATCGCGCTTGCGCTCGACGATGAACGCCGGGTCGGGCATCACGACCTCGATCCCGGGGACGGAATCATCCCCGAAGGTGACGCCGAGGTCGACCATCAGCCATTTGCCGTCATAGCCGTAGAGATTGAGGTTCATGCCGATCTCGCCGGCCCCGCCGAGCGGCACGAACAGGAGCTCGTTGCGGCTCCACAGCGCGGTGCTGAGCTGGGAACCGCTCACGCGCGATTGCGCTCGTAGATCAGCAAGAGGCCGCGCAACGTGAGGTCGGCGTCCACCGTCGTGATCGCGTTGGTCGCGCCGGCGAACAGCGGCGCCAGCCCGCCGGTCGCGATGACGGGGAGCTCGGCCTCCGCCTCGGCGCGCAGGCGTCCGATGATGCCCTCGATCAGGCCGATATAGCCCCAGAAGATGCCGGACTGCATGGCGTGGACCGTGTTGGTCGCGAGCACGCGCTGGGGCCGGCGGATGTCGACGCGCGGCAGCTTGGCGGCCGCCATGTAGAGCGCCTTGAGGGACAGGTTGATGCCGGGCGCGATCACGCCGCCGGCGTAGTTGCCGGCGTCGTCGATCAGATTGAAGGTCGTGGCGGTTCCGAAATCGACGATGAGGAGCGGGCCGCCGTAGCGCGCCTGGGCGGCCACCGCGTCGACCAGGCGGTCGGCGCCGACCTCCTCCGGCCGCTCGATCTTCGCCGTGATGCCGAGCTTCACGCCGGGATCGCCGACGACCAGCGGCTGCACGTTGAAGTAGCGCCGGCACAAGGTCACGAGATTGAAGGTGGTCTCGGGCACCACCGAGGCGATGATCGCGCCGCCGATGTCGTCGCGCTTCAGCCCCTGGAGCTCCATCAGCGTGGTCAGCCAGACGGCGTACTCGTCGGCGGTGCGCGTGGTGTCGGTCGCGGCGCGCCAAGCGCCCTTCAGCGTCTCGCCGTCGAAGATCGCGAGCTTGGTGTTGGTGTTGCCGACGTCGATGGCGAGCAGCATGCCGGTCACGCCAGGGTTCCGGCGGGCGCCGCCAGCGCAACGTCGCCGGCGGTCACCCGTTGGCGCAGCCCGCCCGCGGTCGTCACGATCATGGCCCCGTCCTCGTCCAGGTCGGTGAAGCTCCCGCTTATCAGGGCATCGCCGACCCGAACGTCAATAGCCCGCCCGAGACCCTCGGCCCGTGCGCGCCAGGCCGCGCGCACCGGCGCGAAGCCGTCGACCCGCCAGCGCCCGTACCATTGCCCGAGCCGGTCGGCCAGCCGCTCGAGCAGCGCCGCCACGCCGGTGTCGGCGCCCTCGGTCGCCAAGTCGGTCGCCGCGACGCGCACGTCGGCGGTCGGATGACTGGCGACATTGACGCCGATGCCGAGCACGACGAAATCCAGCGCGCCGGCCGGCGTGGTCGCGGCCTCGAGCAGGATGCCGGCGATCTTGCGGCCGCCGACCAGCAGGTCGTTGGGCCAGCGCAGGGTCACGGGCACGCCGGCCGGCAGCACGGCGGCGACCGTCTCGGCCAGCGCGACCGCGGCGACGAAGGACAGCAGCGGCGCCGCGGCCGGCGCGACGGAAGGACGCAGCAGGAACGAGGCGTAGAGATTGCCCGGCGGGCTCGTCCAGATGCGGCCGAGGCGGCCGCGCCCGGCCGTCTGGCGCTGCGCCCACACGACCGTCAGGTCCTCGGCGCCGGTGTGGGCAAGCTCGCGGGCGACGTCGTTGGTGCTGCCGACGGCGTCGCGGACGACCAGCCGAAACGCCGGCGGCAGACGCGGAGCCTGGCTCATGCGGGCACTCAGCCGGAGAACAGCGCCGCCGCCGCGCCCGCCGCGCCGGACACCACCGCCGACGGCCAGATGAAGAACAGCAGGATCAGCGCCGTGGTGAGCCCGGCCACCACCGCGACGCCGCGGCTCATCGGATCGATGCTCACCGACGGCTGGTCGAAATACATCACCTTGACGACCCGCAGGTAGTAGTAGGCGCCGATCACGCTGGTCAGCACGCCGATCACGGCCAAGGTGTAGAGGTGCGCGTCGATGGCGGCGAGGAAGACGTAGAGCTTGCCGAAGAAGCCGGCGAGCGGCGGGATGCCCGCCATCGAGAACATGAAGACCGCGAGCGCCAGCGCCATCGCGGGCCGGGTCTGCGCCAGCCCGGCGAGCTCCTCGATCGTCTCGACCGAGACGCCGCGCTCGCGCATGGCGATGACACAGGCGAACGTGCCGAGGCTCATCACCACGTAGATCGCCATGTAGATCACGATTCCGGTGACGCCGGCTTCGGTGCCGGTGGCGAGCCCGATCAGCGCGTAGCCCATGTGGCCGATCGAGCTGTAGGCGAGCATCCGCTTGAAGCTGGTCTGCCAGATCGCCGCCAGCGAGCCGACCAGCATCGAGGCGACCGAGATCACCACGATGACCTGCTGCCATTGCGCGACGAGGTCGCCGAACGGACCGATCAGCACCCGGATGAACAGCGAGATCGCCGCCACCTTGGGCGCCGCGGCGAAGAACGCGGTCACCGGCGTGGGCGAACCCTCATAGACATCGGGGGTCCACATGTGGAACGGCACCGCCGCGACCTTGAAGGCGAGCCCGGCGATCAGGAACACGAGGCCGAAGATCACGCCGACCGGCGGGCTCTGCTGCTGGCCGAAGGCCTGGGCGATGCCGTCGAAATCGGTGGTGCCCGAGAAGCCGTAGAGCAGCGAGGCGCCGTAGAGCAGCATGCCGGAGGACAGCGCGCCCAGAACGAAGTACTTGAGGCCGGCCTCGGTCGACTTGGTGCTGTCACGCCGGATCGCGGCGACGACGTAGAGCGCGAGGCTCTGCAGCTCGAGGCCGAGATAGAGCGTCATGAGGTCGTTCGCCGAGACCATGAGCATCATGCCCACCGTGGCGAACATGACCAGCACCGGGAACTCGAAGCGGGCGACGTGCTCGCGCTCGAGATAGTCGAGGCTGAGCACGATCGCGGTCATCGAGCCGATCAGCACCAGCCCCTTCATGAACACGCCGAAGGCGTCGGCGCGGAACAGGCCGCCGAACGCGATCACCGAGTCGCCGTAGCCCCACCAGACGACGATGACGAATGTCAGGCCGAGGGCGCCGAATGCCGCCCAGCTGACCGGGCGGAACGAACGCTCGCCCATGAGCACGCCGAGCAGCAGGAGGACGAGGCCGCTCGCCGCCAGGACGAGCTCCGGCAAGGCGACGCTGAGATTGAGCGCGAAGGTTCCCGGCATGGCTCAGCGCTCCGCCACGGCGACCGGCGGCGCCGGCAGGGTGCGCGAGCTCACCGCGTTCTCGTACTGCTCGACCAGGTTGGCGACCGAGGCGCTCATCGGTCCGAGGAACGACGCCGGATAGATGCCCATCCACAACGCCAGCACGACCAGCGGCGCGAACACCGCGATCTCGCGCGGCCTGAGATCGAAGATCGTCTTCAGGTCCTCCTTGACCAGCGCGCCGTAGATCACCCGGCGGTAGAGCCACAGCATGTAGGCGGCGCCGAGGATGACCCCGGTGGTGGCGAGGAACGCCACCCAGGTGCTGACCTGGAACGCGCCGACCAGCGACAACAGCTCGCCGACGAAGCCGCTGGTGCCCGGCAGGCCGATGCTCGCCAGCGTGAAGAGCAGGAAGACGAAGGCATAGACCGGCATCCGGTGCACCAGGCCGCCGTAGCGGTCGATCATCAGGGTGTGCATGCGGTCGTAGACCACGCCGACGCACAGGAACAGCGCGGCCGACACGATGCCGTGGCTCAGCATCTGGAAGATCGCGCCCTGCACGCCCTGCTGGTTGAGGGTGAACGTGCCCATCGTGACGATGCCCATGTGGGCGACCGACGAGTAGGCGATCAGCTTCTTCATGTTGTCCTGGGCGAGCGCGACCAGGGACGTGTAGATGATCGCGATGGCGCTCAGCGCGAAGATCAGCGGCGTGAAGAACTGGCTGGCGTCGGGCAGCATCGGGATCGAGAAGCGCAGGAAGCCGTAGCCGCCCATCTTCAACAGCACGCCGGCGAGGATCACGGAGCCTGCCGTCGGCGCCTCGACGTGGGCGTCGGGCAGCCAGGTGTGCACCGGCCACATCGGCACCTTGACGGCGAACGAAGCGAGGAAGGCGAGCCACAGCCAGCGCTGCAGCTCGGGCGGCAGCTTGGTGGTCATCAGGGTCGGGATGTCGGTCACACCGGCCTGCAGGTAGATCGCCAGGATGGCGAGCAGCATCAGGACCGAGCCCGTCAAGGTGTAGAGGAAGAACTTGAACGCGGCGTACACCCGCCGGTCGTGGCCCCACACCCCGATGATCAGGAACATCGGGATCAGGACGCCCTCGAAGAAGATGTAGAAGGTGATGAAATCGAGCGCGCAGAACATGCCGACCATCATGGTCTCGAGGATCAGGAAGGCGACCATGTACTCCTTGACGCGGTGGTGGATGGCGTCCCAGCTCGCCAGCACGCAGATCGGCGTCAGCAGGGTCGACAGCAGCACGAAGAACATCGAGATGCCGTCGATGCCGGCGTGATAGGTGATGTGGAAGCTCGGGATCCACTCGACGCGCTCCTCGAACTGGAAATGCGCGGTCGAGCTGTCGAAGTCGAGCCACAGCAGCAGCGACACGAGGAACGTGATGCCGGTGGTCCACAGCGCGATCATGCGCGCCTGCTGCGCGACCAGCTCGGCGGCGCCGCGCTGGATCACGATCAGGAGCGCGCCGACCAGCGGCAGAAAGGTGACGATCGCGAGGATCGGAATGTCGGCCATGGCGCTCACCCGATCCGCCGGTAGAGGTACCAGCTCATGATCACGACGACGCCGATCAGCATCGCGAAGGCGTAGTGGTAGACGTAGCCGGTCTGCCGCGCGCTGACCCAGCGCGCCAGGTTGCGCGCGGTGGTCGCGATGCCGTCGGGTCCGAGCCCGTCGATGATCGCGCCGTCGCCGGTGCGCCACAGGCCGCGCCCGATGAACAGCGCCGGCCGCACGAACACGGCGTCGTAGATCTCGTCGAAGTACCACTTGTTCAGCAGGAACAGGTAGAGCGTGCGGAAGGTCGCCGCGAACCGGCTCGGCAGGTCAGGCAGGCGGATATAGGCGACGTAGGCGGCGACGATGCCGATCACCGCGACGATGGTCGGCAGGCCGATGAAATCCGGCCACTCGCCGCCCATCTTCGAGAGCACGTCGTGCTCCGGCAGCACGAACAGCGAGTCGCGCCAGAACTCGGTATGGCCCTCGCCCACGAAATAGTGAAACCCGAGCCCTCCGGCGACGATCGCGCCGACCGACAGGATGTAGAGCGGCACCATCATGACGGGCGGCGACTCGTGCACGTGCTCCATCGTGTGGTGGTCGGCGCGCGGCTTGCCATGGAAGGTCAGGAACAGCAGGCGCCAGGAGTAGAACGCGGTCAGGATCGCCGCCGCGACGCCGAGCCAGTAGGCGTAGAGCCCGACCGAGCTGCCGGACAGCAGCGCGGCGTCCAGCATGGTGTCCTTCGACCAGAAGCCGGCGAACGGCGGCACGCCGCCGAGCGCCAGGCTGCCGATCCACATCACGACGTAGGTGATTTTGATGTGGCGCCCGAGCCCGCCCATCTTGAACATGTCCTGCTCGCCGGACATGGCGTGGATCACCGAGCCCGAGCCGAGGAACAGCAGCGCCTTGAAGAAGGCGTGGGTGATCAGGTGGAACATCGCCGCGCCGTAAGCCGACACGCCGGCGGCGAAGAACATGTAGCCGAGCTGGCTGCAGGTCGAGTACGCGATCACGCGCTTGATGTCGGGCTGCACCAGGCCGATGGTCGCGGCGAAGATCGCGGTGGTCGCGCCCACCACGGTGACGACCGCGAGCGCGTCCGGCGCGAACTCGAACATCGGCGACAGGCGGCACACCATGAAGACGCCCGCGGTCACCATGGTGGCGGCGTGGATCAGCGCCGACACCGGGGTCGGGCCCTCCATGGCGTCGGGCAGCCAGGTGTGCAGGCCGATCTGCGCCGATTTGCCCATCGCGCCGATGAACAAGAGGATGCAGACGGCGGTGAGCGCGTGGACGTCGTAGCCGAGGAAGTGGTCGTAGATGTTGACCTTCTCCGGCGTCGCGGCGAACACGGTGTCGAAGCCGACGGCGTCGTAGAGCTTGAAGACGAAGAAGATGCCGAGCGCGAAGCTGAAATCGCCGATCCGGTTGACCACGAAGGCCTTGATCGCCGCCGCGTTGGCCGACGGCCGATCGTACCAAAATCCGATCAGCAGGTAGGAGCACAGCCCGACGCCTTCCCAGCCGAAGAACAGCTGCACGAAGTTGTCCGACGTCACCAGCATCAGCATCGAGAAGGTGAACAGGCTGAGGTAGGACATGAACCGCGGGATCGACGGATCGTGGCTCATGTAGCCGATCGAGTAGACGTGGATGCAGGCCGAGACCAGCGCCACCATCGAGACCATCACGGCCGACAGCGTGTCGAAGCGCAGCGCCCAGGCGACCTCGAACGAGCCCGACGAGATCCAGTTCGACAGGTCGACGGTGCGGTTGGCGCCGCCGAGCGCCACGTCGACGAAGAGCACGATGCCGAGCGCGGCCGCGAGCGCCATCGCGCCGCAGGTCACCAGCTGGGAGGCGCGGTCGCCGATGAGGCGGCCGAACAAGCCCGCGATGATCGCGCCGGCGAGCGGCAGAAAGACGATCGCAGCGTACACGGCCGTCAACCTTTCATCTGATTGATGTCCTCGACCGCGATGGTGCCGCGGTTCCGGAAGTAGACCACCAGGATGGCGAGCCCGATCGCCGCCTCGGCCGCCGCGACGGTCAGCACGAACATGGCGAACAGCTGGCCGACCATGTCGTGCAGGAAGGTCGAGAAGGCGACGAAGTTGAGGTTGACGGCGAGCAGGATCAGCTCGATCGACATCAGGATGATGATGACGTTCCGGCGGTTGAGGAAGATGCCGAAGATCCCCAGCGTGAACAGGATCGCGGCGACCGTCAGGTAGTGGCCGAGGCCGATCATCATCACACGCCTCCGCGCGTCGGGACCTTGCGGATCTCGACGCTGAGCTCGCGGCGGCGCCCGATCTGCCGACCGATCACCTGGCGGCGCACGCCCTCGCGCGCCCGCAGGGTCAGCACGATCGCGCCCACCATGGCGACCAGCAGGATCAGGCCGGCGGTCTGGAACAGCAGGATGTAGTCGGTGTAGATCAACTGGCCGAGCGCCGCCGTGTTGGACGCCTCGGCGGTCGGCGGGGTCGGCGCGCCGAGCGCATTCGCCGCCTCCGGCGCGATCTGCCAGATCGACGCCGCGAAGAAGATCAGCTCGATTAGCAGGATGAGCCCGATCGTGACGCCGATCGGCAGGTACTGCAGCACGCCGCGGCGCAGCTCGAGGAAGTCGATGTCGAGCATCATGACGACGAACAGGAACAGCACCGCGACCGCGCCGACATAGACGACGACGAGGATCATCGCCAGGAATTCGGCGCCCATCAGCACGAACAGGCCGGCCGCGTTGAAGAAGGCGAGGATCAGGAACAGGACCGAGTGCACGGGGTTGCGCGCCGAGATCACCATGATGCCGGAGCCGATGCACACCGCAGCGAAGACGTAGAAGGCGAGCGCTTGGATGATCATTCTTCCGTTTCTCGTTGTTCGAGCGGAATGCCCCTGAAGCTCACAACGTCACGTCAACGTCAGCGGTACGGTGCGTCCGCCGTCAGATTGCCGGCGATCTCGGCTTCCCAGCGGTCGCCGTTCTCGAGCAGCTTGTCCTTGTTGTAGAACAGCTCTTCCCGAGTTTCGGTGGCGAACTCGAAGTTCGGCCCCTCGACGATCGCGTCGACCGGGCACGCCTCCTGGCAGAAGCCGCAATAGATGCACTTCGTCATGTCGATGTCGTAGCGCGTCGTGCGCCGGCTGCCGTCGGCGCGCGGTTCGGCCTCGATCGTGATCGCGAGCGCGGGGCAGATCGCCTCGCACAGCTTGCAGGCGATGCAGCGCTCCTCGCCGTTCGGGTAGCGCCGGAGCGCATGCTCGCCGCGGAAGCGCGGGCTCAGGTGCCCCTTCTCGTAGGGATAGTTGAGCGTCGCCTTGGGCCGAAACATGTAGCGCCAAGTCAGCGCCATGCCTGACACCAGCTCGTACAGGAGCAGGCTTCGGGCGGTGCGGTCGAGAAACGCCATGACGATGTCCTCTCGCTAGACCGGCCGTGCGGGCAGCCAGCCGAACGCGACCAGCCCGCCGGCGATCACCACGACCCACAGCAGCGAGAACGGCAGGAACACCTTCCAACCGAGGCGCATGAGCTGGTCGTAGCGGAAGCGCGGGAAGGTCGCGCGGACCCACAGGAACCCGAACAGCAGCGCGGCGATCTTGAGCGCGAACCAGATCGGGCCGGGAACCCAGGTGAACGGCGGGATGTTGAGCGGCGGCAGCCAGCCGCCCAGGAACAGGATCGAGGTGGTCGCGCTGATCAGGATCATGTTGGCGTATTCGCCGAGATAGAACAGCGCGAACGTCATCGAGGAGTACTCGACGAAGTAGCCGCCGACCAGCTCCGACTCGCCCTCGACCAGGTCGAACGGCGACCGGTTGGTCTCGGCCAGGCCCGAGATGAAGAAGATCACGAACATGGGCAGCAGCGGCCCGAACACGAACCAGCCGGGCAGCCACGGGATCCCGAACCAGCCGTGGCTCTGGGCCAGCACGATGTCCTGCAGATTGAGCGAGCCGACGCACAGCAGCACGGTGATGATCACGAAGCCGATCGAGACCTCGTAGGACACCATCTGGGCCGCCGAGCGCAGCGCGCCCAGGAAGGCGTATTTCGAGTTCGACGCCCAGCCGGCGACGATGATGCCGTAGACCCCGAGCGAGGAGATCGCGAACAGATAGAGGATGCCGACATTGATGTTCGACAGCACGACGCCCGGATCGATCGGGATGACGGCCCAGGCGATCATCGCGAGCACGAAGGTCAGCATCGGCGCGGCGACGAACAGCACCCGGTTGGCGCCCGCCGGGATGATGGTCTCCTTGGTCAGGAGCTTGAGGCCGTCGGCGATCGGCTGCAGCAATCCGAACGGGCCGACGACGTTCGGTCCCTTGCGCAGCTGCATCAGCGCCAGCACCTTGCGCTCGGCGTAGGTCAGATAGGCGACCGCGAGCAGGAGCGGCACGATGATCACGACAATGCCGATGACGCTGCCGCCGACGATCAGGACGGGCTGAGGGAGATGGATACCCACGAAGCCCAGGCAGATATCGAGGAACTCAGCCATAGGTGCCGGTCCGTTCCTGCTCGTCCGTCGGCTGGCGGCCGTAGACGAAGAGCTCGGTGCACTTCGCCATCGTTTCGGACGCCCGGCTGATCGGGTCGGTCATGTAGAAGTTCTCGACCGGCGAGACGAACGGCGCCGGATCGGTCGGACCGGCCTGGCCGAACGCGCCCCATGCGCCCGGCTGGGCGACGTCGAGCTTGGCGAAGCTGGGCGCGACCTGCGCGAGGCGTGCGCGCAGCTGACCCAGGGTATCGTAGGGCAGCGCGACGGCGAGGTGCTGCGCCAGCGCGCGCAAGATCTTCCAATCCTCGCGTGCGTCGCCGGGCGGGAAGGCCCCCGGGAAGCCGCGCTGCACGCGGCCCTCGGTGTTGACGTAGGTGCCGTGCTTCTCGGTGTAGGCCGCACCCGGCAGGATCACGTCGGCGCGGTGCGCGCCGCGATCGCCGTGGTGGCCCTGATAGACCACGAACGCCTTGCCGAGGCGGCCCGTGTCGAGCTCGTCGGCGCCCAGGAGGTAGACCAGCTCGATCTCGCCGCGCTCGGCGCCCGCGAGGATGCCAGCGACGTCGCGCCCACCCGCGCCCGGCAGGAAGCCGAGCTCGAGCGCACCGACGCGGCCGGCCGCGGTGTGCAGCACGTTGAAGCCGTTCCAGTCGTCGCGCACCATGTTGGCGGCTTCGGCGATCTGGCGCGCCAGCGCCAGCACGGCCGCGCCGTCGGGACGCGCCAGCGCGCCCATGCCGACGATCACCATCGGATGCTTGGCGGCCTTGAGCGTCGCCATGAAGGGATGCTGGCCGCCGGCGATCTGCGCCAGGGTCTCGGGCCCCTCGCCCAGGTGCTCGCGCTCGTAGGCCAGGTTGGCCTTCGGGCCGACGACGGCGATCTTGAGGCCGCCGGTCAGGTAGCGCTTGCGCAGCCGCGCGTTGATCAGCGCCGCCTCGCGGCGCGGGTTCGAGCCGACGATCAGGCAAGCGTCGGCCTGCTCGATGCCCGCGATCGTGGTGTTGAACAGATAGCCGGCCCGCGCCGCGCCGCCGATCTTGGCGCCGTCCTGGCGGCAGTCGAGATTGGCGACGCCGAGCCCACCCATCAGGTCCTTGAGCGCGAGCACCGCCTCGGCGTCGACGAGGTCGCCCGTGATCGCCGCGATGCGCGCGGGCGCCAGGCCCTTGAGACGTGCCGCGATGGCGTCGAACGCCTCGCGCCACGTCGCCGCCTGCAGCTTGCCGTCGCGTCGCACGTAGGGCCGATCGAGCCGCTGGCGGCGCAGCCCGTCGCAGGCGTGCCGGGTCTTGTCGGAGATCCACTCCTCGTTGATGTCCTCGTGCAGGCGCGGCAGCACGCGCAACACCTCGGGACCGCGCGCGTCGACCCGGATGTTGCAGCCGACCGCGTCGAGCACGTCGACCGAGTCCGTCTTGGTGAGCTCCCACGGCCGCGCCGCGAAGGCGTAGGGCTTCGAGGTCAGCGCGCCGACCGGGCAGAGATCGACGATGTTGCCGGACAGCTCGGACGACAGCGCCTTCTCGATGTAGGTGCCGACCTCCATGTGCTCGCCGCGGCCGGTTGCGCCGAGCTCGGGCACGCCGGCGACCTCGGTGACGAAGCGGATGCACCGCGTGCAGTGGATGCAGCGGTTCATGAAGGTCTTGATCAGCGGCCCGAAATTGTGGTCGGGCACCGCGCGCTTGTTCTCGTGGTAGCGGCCGCGGTCGAAGCCGTACGACATCGACTGGTCCTGCAGGTCGCATTCGCCGCCCTGGTCGCAGATCGGGCAGTCGAGCGGGTGGTTGATCAGCAGGAATTCCATCACGCCGCGGCGCGCCTTGCGGGCCATCGGCGAGTCGGTGTGGATCACCATGCCGTCGGCCGCCGGCATCGCGCACGACGCGATCGGCTTCGGCGACTTCTCCATCTCGACCAGGCACATCCGGCAGTTGCCGGCGATCGACAGGCGCTCGTGGTAGCAGAAGCGCGGAATCTCGGCGCCCGCCTGCTCGCACGCCGACAGCACGGTGGTGCCTGCCGGAACTTCGACCTCGGTGCCGTTCACGGTCAGCTTCGGCATCGCGTACGCTCGCCCCCCTGCCCCGCTATTGCGCCGCCAGCGCCGGCGCGCGGCCGGCGCGGTAAGCCTTGATGCGCTCCTCCATGAGCGGCCGGAAATGCCGGAT
>DATJNS010000465.1:0-6623 GCA_035507915.1 Candidatus Sulfotelmatobacter sp. | reverse complement strand
GCCTATAATCGGCTGGTGCCGACCCAGGACCGGCTGGAGGGCGTGCGCGCCTACAACGAGAAGCGCAAGCCCAACTTCATTGGGCGCTGAGGATCTATGGGCGGCGCTGAGCGCTGGCAGTATAATCTTCGTCGTCCTCGGGCTCGTCCCGAGGATCCACGCCTTCCTTTTTCCAATCGGCGCGAAAGACGTGGATGCTCGGGACAAGCCAGAGCATGACGGGTTGGTTGGTTTGCCTGGCACGCGCCGGCTCAGGAGGGAGAAAGCCATGACCATCGACGTCATCGTCCGAGAAGTCGGCATGCGCGACGGCCTGCAGAGCATCCCGGACATCATGCCGACCGAGACCAAGAAGGCCTGGTGCACCGCCGAGGCGGCCGCCGGCATGCCGGAGATCGAGGTCACGTCGTTCGTGCCGCCCAAGCTGCTGCCCCAGCTCGCCGACGCCGGCGAGATCGTCGCGCACGCGCTCGGCATCAAGGGCCTGACCGTCGCCGCGCTGATCCCGAACCTGAAGGGCGCGGAGCGCGGCATCGCGACCGGCGTCCACAAGCTCAACTACGTCATGTCGGTGAGCGAGGGCCACAACCTCTCCAACGTCCGGCGCACCTGCGCCCAGTCGATGGAGGATTTCCGGCGCGTGGTCGATCTCTGCCGCAGCGCGGGACCGAAACGACCGATGGTGGTCGGCTGTCTCGCCACGTCGTTCGGCTGCACGATCGAGGGCAAGGTCGACGAGGAGCGCGTACGCCGTTTCGCCGCCGAGTATGTCGACGCCGGCGCCGACGAGATCGTGGTCGCCGACACGGTCGGCTACGGCAACCCGGCCGCCGTCGCGCGCGTCTTCAAGGCGGTGATCGCCGAGGTCGGCAAGCTGCCGGTCGCGGCGCACTTCCACGACACGAGGGGACTCGGCCTCGCCAACGTGCACGCCGCCGTCGAGGTCGGGGTGCACGCGTTCGACGCCTCGCTCGGCGGCTTCGGCGGCTGCCCCTACGCGCCGGGCGCGACCGGCAACATCGTGATGGAGGACCTCGTCTTCCTGCTCGAGACGATGGGCCTCAGGACCGGGGTCGACCTCGACAAGCTGATCGCCGTGCGCAAGATCGTGCAGACGGCGCTGCCCGCTCTGCAGATGTATGGCAACCTGGCCAAGGCCGGCCTGCCCAAGAACTTCGCGCGTGCCGCCTGACGTTTTTCGACCGGAGGAGACGACCGTGGCATTTCCGCTGACCAAAGAGCTCGGCAAGTTCGTCGCCGGGATCCGTTTCGACACGCTGCCGCCGGCGGCGGTCAAGATCGCCAAGCTCGGCTTCACCGACTGCGTCGCCGTGATGATCGCCGGCAGCGGCGAGCCGGTGGTCGAGATCGCGCGCGACGTGCTGGTCGCGAAGGGCGCCAACCAGGGCGAGGCGCGCCTGATCCCGTCGGGCGACCAGGTCTCGGCGCTCGACGCCGCGCTGGTCAACGGCGCCGCGGGCCACGCCTTCGACTACGACGACGTGGCGCTCGACGGCCACCCGAGCGCCGTGCTCGTGCCCGCGATCCTCGCCGAGGCGGAGGCGCTGGGCGCGTCGGGCCGCGACATGATCGCCGCCTACGTCGCGGGCTACGAGGTTTGGGCCGAGCTGCTGTCGCGCCAGATCGACCATCTGCACACCAAGGGCTGGCATCCCACCTGCGTGTTCGGCGCGGTCGCGGCGGCGGCGTCGTGCGCCGCGCTGCGCAAGCTCGACGCCGAGCGCACCACCACTGCGCTGGGCATCGCGGCCTCGGAGGCGAGCGGCGTGGTCGCCAATTTCGGCACCATGATGAAGCCGATGCAGGTCGGACGCGCCGCGCAGTCGGGTGTCGTCGCGGCGCGGCTCGCGGCCGCCGGCATGACGGCGGCGGCCGACGCGCTCGAGCATCCGAGCGGCTACCTGGTCGCGACCTCGCCCAAGGGCGCGCTCGATCTCGAGCGCACCACCGCCGATCTCGGCAAGGTGTGGCGCATCGCCGAGCAGGGGCTCAACGTCAAGCAGTACCCGATGTGCTACTGCACCCACCGGGTGATGGACGGCGTGCTCGACCTCGCCCGGCAGCACGACATCGATCCGAAGGCGGTCGAGCGGGTCGACGTGAAGATCGGCGCGGTGGCGCTCGGCATGCTGCGCAACCATCGCCCGACCACGGGGCTCGAGGCCAAGTTCAGCATCGAGTTCGCGGTCGCCTCGGGCCTGGCGGCGCGGCGCGCCGGCCTGGGCGAGCTGACCGACGATTTCGTGCGCCGCCCCGACGTCCAAGGCCTGATCGAAAAGGTGCATTGCGAGACCATCGCGGAGACGATGGAAGGTCTGCCGTTCTCGCCGTTCGATCAGGTGACGGTGACGCTCGCCGGCGGCAAGACCCTGACGAGTCCGCCGATGCGCTATGCGCGCGGCGGCACCGAAGCACCGCTGGGCGCCGCCGAGCTGCGCGCCAAGTTCGACGATTGCGTGGCCGGCAAGCTCGCGGCCGCCGACGGCGCGGCATTGTTCGCGGCGCTCGACGGCCTCGAGCAGCTCGCCAGCGCGCGCGACCTCCGCATGCATTCGGCGCCGCCACCCCGGCGCGCCGCTTCTTGACGCGACCCGCCTGACGTGACCCGGCCGAACGTCGCGCGCGACCAGGAGCGCGCGCGGCGCAACACCATCGGCGACGCGCTGCATCGCGTCGCGGTGCGCTGCGGCGACCAGCCGGCGCTCGCCTACGGCGACCGGCTGTGGCGCTATCGGGAGCTCGACGCTGCCGCCGACAAGGTGGCGCGGCGCCTGCTCGACCTGGGGTTGAAGCGCGGTGATCGCGTCGCCGCCTATGGCCGCAACTCCGACGCCTACCTGCTGCTCTGGCTCGGCACGGTGCGCGCCGGCCTGGTTCACGTGCCGATCAACTACGCGCTGACGGGCGGCGAGCTCGCCTACATCGTCGAGCAGTCGGGCGCCAGCGCGCTGGTCGTCGACGCGGCGCTCGAGGCCAATCTCGATCCGGTGTGCGCGCTCGGCACGGTACACGCGTTCGGGCGCTTCGAGGGCGGCGGGGCGATCGATGTGCTGGCGGCTGCGCGCGCCGACGGCCCGGTCGCGCTCGACGCGCCGCTCGACGACGCCGACATCGCGCAGATCCTCTACACCTCGGGCACGACCGCGGCGCCCAAGGGTGCCGCTCTCACGCACCGCGCCATCCTCGTGCAGTACCAGAGCTGCATCCACGACCTCGAGTTCCGGCGCGACGACCGCGCGCTGGCGGCGCTGCCGCTCTATCACACCGCCCAGATGCACGCCTTCACGATGCCGCAGCTCCTGATCGGCGCCTTCACGGTGCTGATCCAGGCGCCGGCGCCCGAGACGGTGCTGGCGCTGATCGAACAGCACCGCATCACGTCGTTCTTCGCGCCGCCGACCGTGTGGATCAGCCTGCTGCGCCACCCGGACTTCGATCGGCGCGACCTGTCGTCGCTGGTCAATCTCTACTATGGCGCGTCGATCATGCCGGTGCCGGTGCTGCAGGAGCTGCGCGCGCGTTTGCCCAAGGTGCGCGCGTTCAATTGCTACGGTCAAACCGAGATCGCGCCGCTCGCCACCGTGTTGCGCCCCGAGGAGCACGATGCGAGGCCCGCCTCGTGCGGCCGTCCGGTGCTCAACGTCGAGACCCGCGTGGTCGACGCGGAGATGCGCGACGTGCCGCCCGGCACCCAGGGCGAAATCGTCCACCGTTCGCCGCAGCTTCTGGCCGAATACTGGCACAAGCCGGCCGAGACCGCCGAGGCGTTCGCCGGCGGCTGGTTCCACTCCGGCGACGTCGGCTATGTCGACGAGGCGGGTTATCTCTACGTCGTCGACCGCATCAAGGACGTGATCAACACCGGCGGCGTCGTGGTGGCGAGCCGCGAGGTCGAGGAGGTCCTGTTCACCCATCCGGCGGTGTCGGAGTGCGCGGTGATCGCGCTGCCCGACCCGAAATGGATCGAGGCGGTGACCGCGGTGGTGGTCGTGCGCGCCGGCATGACGGCGACCGAGGACGAGCTGGTCGCCCACGCGCGCCGCAGTCTGGCGCCCTTCAAGGTTCCCAAGAAGGTGATCTTCACCGACGCCCTGCCGCGCAACACCGCCGGCAAGCTGCTCAAGCGCGAGCTGCGCAAGACCTACGCCGGTTAGGGACGGTCGCTTGGGGTCTACTCGATCGAGGCGCGGCTAATCAAGTCCGCTACGGGACACGAGCTGACGAGAGCGCCCGGCGTCATGCTGGGGTGGCGGTCCGACTGGCGATCTGGACGCCGGCGAGGACCCGCAGCAGATCGGTCTGGCGCGATACGCCGACCTTCTCCAGGATCGCGCGCAGTTGCGTCCGCACAGTCGAGATCTCGACGCCGAAACCGACCGCGCACTGCGTCAGCGTCTGGCCGCTCATCAATGCTGCGGCGAGCCGGCGTTCCGCCGGCGACAGCCCGAATAGCTCGGCCAGCGCCGCCTCCGACAGCACGCGCGCCGCAGGGTCGCTCACCAAGATCAGCGCCAACGGCTCGTCGAGCCCTGAGGTTCGCGGGCCGAGCGGCGTCACGGACAGACTGAGCCACGGCCGGCCGCGCCGGCGCGCCACCAGCATCCCGCCGGCCGACGCCGGCGATTTGGCGCCGCCGACCGCGCCCGCGATGAGCCGCGCGAGCTTGGCGCTCTCGGCCGGACGTGCCGCCTGCAGCCGTCCGTCGCGCGACATCAGACCGTCGTCCTGCTGCAGCAGATCCTCGGCCGCGCGGTTCAGCCAGCGCACGCGCCCGTCGCCGTCGATCACGATCACGCCGGCTGGAATGCCGTCGAGCGCCAGCAGACCGATCGAGCGTTCCTGGCCGAGCGCGCGCAAATCCTGCTCCAGCGCCGCGGCTCGGCACAGCGTCCCGGTAAGCGCGTGGAGCGCGGCCGCATCGAGGTCGATGCGCGGCGCGTGTCCGGTCTCGCGGTGGATCCCGACGATGGCGACGTGGGTCGGACTGTCGAGCACCCGCGTGCCCAGGACGTTGCCGATGCGCGCGCGCCCGAGGAAATCGTCGTACCACGGGTCGCCGCGTCCAACGACGTCGGGCAGGCACTCCGACAGCCAGACCCACTCGCCATCGGTCTTGGCCGCCGAGAGGATCGGGCGGAAGGGGTCGAGCGGCGCAAAGTGAGCGATATAGGCGCTCTCGAGCCCTACGCTGGCGCCCGCGAGACTGATCCGATCGATTCGTTCCGCGCGCTTGTCGTAGACAAGGTAAGCCGCACCGACGGCGCCGCAGGCCTCGGCGATAGCGCTCAGCGCGCCGGGCCAGGCTTCCCCGTCGAGCGCCGCGTCGTGGACCAGCGACGCCAGGTGAATGCCCTGATCCAAGAAAGCTCCCTTACAAACCGAACCTTCCGGTTGCGCGACCACCCGGGCGTTTCGCCCAGCGCGCCCATCGCACCCTCATGTGCGACCGTCGCCTTCCCCCATTTGGGGGAAACGCAATCAATATACACGCGGCGGCGCCGCGCCATACTCGTGCGCAAAGCAACCCTCGGGAGCGGGCGTCATGGGCAACGGGAGGTCGCCGGCGCCGGAAGAGCCGCCGATCTGGTTCGACGGCTGGGTGATCCTGCCGGACAGCATGCAGTTGCGAAGCGAGGACGGCGCTCTCGAGCATCTCACGGAGGTAGAGTACCGCATCCTAATCCTGCTGGCGCGCAACCCGCGGCGCGTCGTCACGCGCGACCAGCTCGCCGTCGTCGCCGGCCGGCCGCTGCATCTGCACGACCGCAGCATCGACGTCCACATCAGCAATCTGCGACGCAAGCTCGATCGCGACACCAGCCTGCCGAGCGTAATCCGCACGATGCGTGGCGCCGGCTATATGTTCGTGCCGAACTGCGAGCGCGCGCTTCGATAAGGCGGCATCGCACCCAGCCGTCATTTTAGAGAAGCGGACATCGCGGCCTCTCCGATTCAGGAGTACGCGACCTAGTCGGCCTTGATGCCCTTGGCATCGATGATCTCCTTCCAGCGCGGTATCTCGCGCCGGATGAAGGCGTCGTACTCCGCCGGCGTCGAGCCGACCGGCTCGAGCCCGAGCTCGCGCATCCGTCGCGCGAAATCGGGCGCGTGCACCGCCGCGCCGGCCGCTGCCGCGACCTGCTCGATCAGCGGGCGCGGCGTCGTGCTGCGCATGATCAAGCCGAGCGAGGACTTGACCTCCAGGCCGGGATACACCTCGGCGAACGTCATGATGTCTGGCCGCTCGGCCATGCGCACGTGATCGAGCACGCCGATCACCTTCAGCCTGCCGGCCTCGACGGTCGGCCGCGCGCCGTACCAGATGTCGAACATGGTGGGCACGCGCCCGGACATCACGTCGGTCGTGGCGGGCGCGCCGCCGTTGTAGGGCACGTGGGTGAGCTGGATCCCGGCGGCGCGCGCGAACAGCTCGCCGGCGAGATGCGTCATCGTGCCGACCCCGGGCGACGCATAGGCGAGACCGCCCGGCGTGCGCTTGGCCAGCGCCACCAGGGAGGGCACGTCGGACGCCTCCAGGCTCGGCGTCGCCGTCATGACGATCGACTGGAACGACAGCAGCGAGACCGCCGCGAGGTCGCGCA
>DATJNS010000464.1:0-2244 GCA_035507915.1 Candidatus Sulfotelmatobacter sp. | reverse complement strand
CCTGATGGTCTGGACCATGTTCGGCTACGCGGGCGACAGCGCCGAGATGACGCGCCACCGGCTGCGCCAGGGCAACCTGATGGGGCCGTCGGGCTTCCTCGGCCTCGAGGACAACGAGGCGCTGCGCTTCGTCCAGGAGGGCGTGACGCGCTCGGATCCTGGGGCCTCGTATGTCGGCCTCGGCGGCGCCGAAGAGGGCACGACGCACCATCTGATCAGCGAGGCGGCGATCCGCTCGATGTACCGCCACTATCGCGAGGTCATGGACCTCTGAGCATGTTGAAGGGCTTCGAGGCGACCGCGGTGCCGATGGGCGCGGCCCGCGACGCGCGCGCCGAGATCGAGGCGTTCAACGCCGAGTACGCCGCGGTGCTCGATGCCGGCCAGGTCGACGCCTGGCCGCGCTTCTTCACCAGCGACGCGCTCTACCGCATCACCGGCCGCGACAACGCCGATGCCGATCTGCCGGTCGGCCTGGTGTACTGCGAGGGCAAGGCCATGATCGAGGACCGCGCGCTCGCGATCGCACGCACCATGATGTTCGCGCCGCGCTACCTCCTGCATCAGGTCACCAACGTGCGCGTGCTGGCGCTCGCCGACGACGCGATCGCGGCGACCGCGAACTACGCGCTGTACGAGACCCTGGTCGACGCACGCACCACCCTGCAGCAGGTCGGCCGCTACTACGATCGCTTCGTGCGCCGCGACGGCGGCCTGCTGCTGCGCGAGCGGCACTGCGTCTACGACTCGCTGATCATCGACACCGCGCTGATCTATCCGGTGTAGGCGAGGCGCACACCCAAGGCGTGCGCCTCTCGCCCGTCATGCTCGGGCTTGTCCCACTGGTGTCCGGCTAAGGAAGCGGTGGACGAAGTGCATGGCTTGGATTCATCTGTGTTTTGCGAAGACCCAGATGAATGAAGCTCGGAGAGCCCCAAGCCATGCGCTACCAATCTACGGTGTTCGGCGAGTTGCTGAAAGCGGTGCCGCGAGGCTGGTTCGAGCGCGCGGCGCAGCGGCACCACAGCGGGCGTGCCAAGCGGACGCTGCAGCCGTGGGGCCATCTGGTGACGATGGTGATGAGCCAGCTGTCGGGTGCAGGCAGCTTGCGGGATCTCGAACGGATGATGGCGCATCACCGCGGGGTTCTGACGCACTTGGGGTTGGCGCAGGTGGCGCGGACGACGCTCGCAGACGCCAACGCGGAGCGTCCGAGCGGGCTGTTCGAGGACGTTGCCGGCAAGTTGGCGACTCTTGTCGGGGCTCGGAGCTCGCGGCGAGACGCGGTGCGGTTGATCGACGCGACGCGGATCTTTGCCGGCCGGCGGGTCGAGGCGTGGAGCGGCGGCGGCATCAAGCTCCACGTGACGTTCGATCCGGAGAACCAGCGGCCGACCTGCTTTGCCGTGACCTCGGAGCGGGTCAACGACATCGTGGCGGCCAAGAGCATGCCGATCGAAGCCGGTGCGACCTACGTCTTCGACAAGGGCTATTACGATTTTGGCTTCTGGGCGCGGCTTGCCGCGGCGCAGTGCCGCTTCGTCACCCGGCTCAAGAAGAACTCGCCGACCCGCCTCGTCCGGGAATGCGATCTGTTCAGCGACAACATCCGGTTCGATCGCATCGTCCGGCTGTCCGAACGGCTGTGCGGCCAACGCCGCAACCCCTACGACGGCGAGGTCCGTCTGGTCGGCGTCAAAATCGACACCGGTCAGGAGCTCACGCTTGTGACCAACGACCTCGATGCCCCTGCCGAGCAGATTGCCGCGCTCTACAAGGAGCGCTGGCAGGTCGAGCTGTTCTTCAAGTGGCTCAAGCAGAACCTCGCGATCAGCCACTTCATGGGCACCAGCCAAAATGCCGTCACCATCCAGATCATGGCGGCTCTGATCGGCTATCTGCTGCTCAGGATTGCCTCCCTGCGCCATTCCGGCGCCACCGGCCTCCAGGCAATCGCCCGTCTCATGCCGGCAACCCTGCTCACCCGTCGCCCGCTCGCCGGTCTGCTCCGACCACCAACCCCAAGCCCCGGACCGCTCCACGCCGCCCAACTCAGCCTCGCCTATGCTTAGCCGGACAGCAGTGGGACAAGCCCGAGCATGACGACGCTTCAGTCCTTACCCGCGCGAGCGACTACAGGCGGTCAGCCGCACTTCGAGTAGTCGCAGCTCGTGCAGGTGTCGCAGCCTTCCTGGCGGATCAGGGCGGCCTGGCCGCATTTCGGGCATTGGCGCAGGCGCTGGT
>DATJNS010000463.1:0-9624 GCA_035507915.1 Candidatus Sulfotelmatobacter sp. | reverse complement strand
ACCAGCGAGTACTTGGCGCCGTTGAAGAACGGTCCGCTGCCCTGCTTCTCGAGCGCCTTCTCGAGCCGCTCGAACGGCACCGTGATGCCCTCGGCGGCCTTGTCGTAGTCGGCCTCGGTGGCGGCGTAGCCCGTGCCGGTCACGGCCGATGCGAAGGTCGGCACGTAGTCGGTCCAGGCGCGGTTGATCGCGCGCTCGATCGGATCGGCGGGATGCAGCCGCGGCTCGATGGTCTCATCGAGATACTCGTTGATCGCGCTCGACTCGAACAACGAGACCTTGTCGTCGATGCGCAGCACCGGAACCTTCTTGTGCGGCGAGATGGCGAGGAACCAGTCGGGCCGGTTGTCCGGCTCGATGTGGCGGAACTCGAACGGCGTGTTCTTCTCGCGGAGCAGGATCGCGGAGCGCTGCACCCAGGGGCAGGTCTTGAAGCTGACCAGCATGTATTTCGCCATGGCGACCTCACGAGGAAATGGGGGAACGGCGGATGATCGCACGCCCAGGGCGCGCCGGCAAAAGGCAAATCAGAAGAACGCCAGCGTGCGGATCTCGATGCTCTCGCGCGGCCGCGCGCCGGGCGGGGCGGTCGGGTCGTCGAACGCGGTGTGCGCGGTCCAGCGCGCGCGGCCGTCCTTGAGCGAGTCGTAGACCTTGAAGACCAGGGCCTCGTCGCGCCGCATGCGCGGGAACCAGTACCAGCGATGCTCGGGATTGAAGGCGACCGCGTAGGTCTGCCCGACGCGCCCGGGGTAGCGCCGCTCGGAGATCACGAAGTCGGAGAACGGAATGCTGCGCGCGTCGCAGATCGCCAGCGGGAAGCTCTCGACCGGATGGCGGATCGGCCGCCACACCTGGATGATCGCGAAACGGCCGGCGAGCAGCGCGTCTGCCTCGTCCGGCAGGATGTCGCGCACACGCTGCGGGCCAGACCATTCGGTGTAGTCGTTGTGGACGCGGCGCACGACCTCGCGGATCTTGCGGGCTTCACGGTCGGCATCGTCGGCAGTACGCAGGGTGTGGTCGAACACCACCACGCGCCGGGCGCCGCTCTCCCGTTTCACCAGCGCTTCCATCTCGGCGTAATAGATCGAGCGCACCGCCGCCTCGTCGAAGAAGTCGGCGATCTTGGTGTCGTGACGCACGAAGCAAAAACCGTCGCGCTCGAGCGCGAAGCGGTCGGCGGCGAGCCGTCCGTTGTGGATCGTGACGCGCCGCGGATCGGTCGTGCCGCCGGTCCGCACCTCGGTCGAGCCCGGCCCGCCCGTATAGGTGAACGGCGTGTCGCCGGTGTTCAGGAGATAATTGACCGTCGCCTCGATCGTCTCGACGGCGGTCGCATCGAGGGTCTGCGCCATGGGGCTCTCCTGCCGCGTCTATCCGATGATAGGGAGGCGCGGCGGCCCGGACAATGGGGCTGGTCCGCCGGTCACAATAGGGTCGCGAACCTTCGCTAGAAACGCGGCGTTGTCGCGATGAAGAGCGAGGAGGACGGTCATGGGCAATCCGTTCGTGCATGTCGAGCTGGCGACCACCGACGTCGCCAAGGCGAAGGGCTTCTACCAGTCCCTGTTCGACTGGACTCTGAACGACGTCGAGATGGGCGGCGGCATGACGTACACGTTGATCCGCGTCGGCGAGGGCACCGGCGGCGGCATGATGAAGCATCCGATGCCGGGCGCGCCGTCGATGTGGCTCGCCTACGTCAACGTCGACGACGTCAAGGCGGCGACCGCCAAGGCCAGGACGTTGGGCGCCACGGTGGTGCGCGACGTCACCGACGTGATGGACGAGGGGGCGTTCTCGATCATCGCCGACCCGACCGGCGCGATGCTCGGGCTCTGGCAGTCGAAGAAGAAATAAGGGCGTCGGCCGCCCGGCGCCGGCCGCGCGGCGGCGGCCCGCAGATCAGCGCGATGCCGACGCGTACCGTCGCCTCGAGCGCGGCGCGCTTGTCGCCGGCGCGCGAGCGGACCGCGAGGAAATAGAGCACCGCGGACGCGAGGCGCGCGAGCTGGACAGGATCGGCGCCGCGCGGCAGCTCGCCACGCTCGCGGGCAAGGCGCATGCGCGTCTCGAACGCGCGGTCGATTTCCACCAGCCCGGCGGCCAGCGCGGTCCGCACCGCGTCGTCGCGCACCGCCTCGGTGACCGCGGTGCCGATCATGAAGCAACCGCGCGGCGTGCCGCCTTCCGGGAAGTAGTACGACAGTGCCGTCTGGTAGACGCGCTCGAGTCCTTCGGCCAGCGGACGGTCCTCGGCGAGCGCCGCCGTCATCGCGGCGCGTGCGCCCGCCCGGTAGCGCTCGATGGTCTCGCGGTAGAGCGTGTGCTTGTCGCCGAACGCGCCGTAGAGGCTAGGCCGGTTCATGCCGGTGGCGGCGCTGATGTCGTCGAGCGAAGTCGCGGCGTAGCCCTGATCCCAGAACACGCCCATCGCGCGCGCGAGCGCGGTGTCGGGGTCGTAGGCGCGCGGCCGTCCACGTTTCGCCGTCGGTTTTTGTACCATCTCGCAATAAAACCTTTGACCGGATCTCTATTTTATGCGAAACGGTATGAAAATCAACCGGCCCCCGCCACCCCTCAAAGGAGATCTGTCATGGAGCTGTATTTCGCCCCGCTCGCCTGCTCGATGGCGACCCGCATCGCGCTCTACGAAGCCGGTGCCGACGCCGTGTTCCATGCGGTCGATCTCAGGGCCAAGCGTCTCGACGACGGCGCCGACTTCCGCGCCGTCAATCCGATGGGGCAGGTCCCGGCGCTGCGCACCGACGCGGGCGACCTCGTCACCGAGAATCCCGTGGTGCTGCAGGTCGTCGCGGACACCTATCCGCAGGCGCATCTCGCGCCGCCGGCGGGGTCCGAGCGTTATCGCCTGCAGCAGTGGCTCAACTTCATCACCTCGGAGCTCCACAAGCTGGTGTTCAACCCGTTGCTCGATCCGCGCAGCAACGACGGCGCCAAGGCGTATGCGCGCGACAAGGCGGAGCAGCGGTTCGCGTATCTCGACGCGCAGCTCGCCGGGCGCGCGTTCGTGCTCGATCGCTTCTCGATCGCCGACTGCTACCTCGTGACGGTGCTGAACTGGGCGCGCTTCGCCGGGATCGAGCTTGCGCGTTGGCCGGCGGTGCAGAGCTACTTCGAGGGTCTGCAGCAGCGCCCAAGCGTCGCCAAGGCGATGGCAGAGGAGCTCGCGCTCTACAAGGCGGAGCAGGCGCGCCGCAGCGCCGCCTGAGCGCGCCCCGTCGCGAAGCGCGCGGGCGGTATCAGGATAGATCGCGTGCATCGACCATGCGCCGACTTTAGAATTGCCGCATGGTCGTGCTGTTCACCGGCATGTTCCGCAGCGGCTCGACCTGGGCCTACAACGTCGCCCGGGTCCTGCTGCTGACGCGTTCGCCGGCGGTCTGCGGCGAATACCGCGACGACGTCGGCGCGGCGCTCGATTCGCGCGATGCTGCGATCGAGCACCACCTGATCAAGACGCACCATCCCGATCCGGTTGGACTGGCACTGATTCGAGCCGGCGCGTGCCGGACCATCTGCACGTACCGCAACGTGCTGGAGTGCATCGTCTCCTACATGGAAGCGTTCGGCGCGCCGTTCGATCAGATCCTGGCCCTCGCCGTCGACGCGCTCGCCCTACTCGAGTTCCAGGCTGCAGCGCCCGACGTGCTGTTCATCCCCTACGACCAGATCACGCAGCGCCCGGCGGACGCCATCGCGGCCATCGCGCAGCATCTCGGCGTTGCAATCTGTGCGGTGGATGCCGTCGCGGTGGCCGAGCGCTTCGGCAAAGACAACGTGGCGCGCTTCACCGCGCGGCTTCACGACCATGCGGCCGAAACGGCCGGCACGCCGGACGTGTGGGACAGCATCACGCTGTTCAGTTCACGCCACATCCGTCCGAATCCGAGCCCACCCGAGGCGCTGCTCAGCCCGGCGCAGCTGCGCCAAGCGGTGGACCGTCTCGGCGCGTCGATCGACGCGCGCGGTGCGCTCGCCGGCGACCTCGCCCAGCGTCTCGCGCAGGCGCGCGCCGTGCGTGATCAGCGCGCCGGCTGAACGCGGCGGTCGGCGAGGACACCGGTCGCGAGCGGGGCTGCGAGCGCCGCCACCTCGGCCTTGACCGCCGGATCCTCGCCGTCGGCGGCCGTGATCTGCACCGTGTCGCCGCGCCAGCTCTTGGGCACGCCCTTGCCGTCGAACGTGACCGCGAGACGACCGAGCGAGCGGCCGTACGCGTCGGACTGCACCATCAGGACCGGATTGCCGGACGGGCCCTTGTGGACCGTGAGGTAGCGCGCGACCAAGCCGCCCGCGGGATCGGGGGCGTCGCCGACGATCACCGCGAGACCGTCGACCCGCTCGGCCACTTCGCGATCGCGCTCGCGTCCGGCGTGGCTGATGGCGATCACCTTGTTGATGCCCATCATGTGCAGCTGCTCCATCCAGCGATGCAGCGCGGTCTCGATCGGCTGGATCTGGACGATGCCGGTCGGCCGGGCCTGCTCGATCAGCTGCTCGCTGGAATAGCCGAGCAGGGCGATCTGCTCGCCGCCCACCACGGTGGCGAGGAAGGGATAGATGCGGTCGCGCATGTAGGGGTCGCGCTGGACGTCGACGTTGGCGCCGAGCAACGGGAAGCGCGCGGTCTGCTGGAACTGCGCCAACATCTGGGTGCCGTCGACGAAGTCGCGATCGCCGACCGTCATGGCGTCGAAGCCGATCAAATTGAGGGTGTCGGAGATCGCCCGCTCCTTGTACTGGTCGTAGAAAGCCGAGCCGGTCAGCGCGTTGCCGGCGTTGACCACGACGACATTGCCGTCGGCGGCGCGCTCGGCCCTGATGCGCGCGGCGAGCCGCGCCGCGCCGCCGTAGCAGCGCGGTGCTTCGGCCTCCGTGCAGGTCGCGCCCGCGGCGGTGACCGGCGCGAGGCGCGACAGCAGATCGCTCACGTGGAGCACGGTGAGGTGATATTCGCCGGCCCGGCACGGGAGCGCGAGCGCGACGAGTCCGGCGACGGCGACGAGTGACAGGCTGACGACGCTCAGCACGGCGCGGGGCGGGCTGGTCATGGGGTTCCTCGCACTCGACGAGCGCGCGCGTCGCCGCCGCCCCGGAAGGTTCCGGAGGAGGGGGACGGTCGCGTCGCGGTCATGGGTTGCATCGGTCAAGTGATAGGGGAGCGCGATCGCACGCGTTCCCGGGTTGCCGAAATTTAATCCGCGTTCGACCTTGATTTCGCGGGCGTGAAAAGAGAATCGCGCGACATTCGTTAAGCAAAAAATTCGTCGCGTATTCGAATGACCGCATTTGCTCCCGACCCCGCGGCGGCGGTAGGCTGCGACCCCGAGGAGGAAGGCATCATGGAGATCGTTCCGCTCGGGCCAGGGTTCGCCGCCGAGCTGCGCGGCGTGCAGATCGCCGACGTGGCGGCGGCGCGCGCGCTCTACCGAGAGGTACGCGCGGCGTTCGAGGAGCATTCCGTCCTGGTGTTCCGCGGCCAGCGCTACACCGACGAGGACCAGGTGGCGTTCTCGGCCTGCTTCGGGCCGCTCGAGCTCACCAAGGTCGCGTCGCCCGGCGAGGGCACGCATTACTCGATCCTGAGCAACGTCGCGCCCGACGGCAGCCTGGTGCCGCCCGGGCACCGCGAAACCCTGACGGCGCGCGCCAACCAGCTGTGGCACACCGACAGCACCTTCAAGGCGATCCCGGCGCTCGCCTCGGTCCTGTCGGCGCGCACCATTCCGGCCGACGGAGGAGAGACCCAGTTCGCCTCGACCCGGCTCGCCTGGCAGCGCCTCTCCGCCGAGCGGCGGGCCCAGTTGGAGCAGGCCGTCGCGTCGCACGCCTACGCCCATTCGCGCGGCAAGATCGATCCGAACCTGGCGACGGCGGTCGAGCAGGCGGCGCTGCCCCCGGTGCGCTGGCGCTTGAGCTGGCCCAATCCGGCGAACGGCCGGCGGTCGCTCTACATCGCGTCGCACGCCTTCGCGATCGACGGCATGGCGACGGAAGCAGCGCAGGCGCTGCTCGCCGCGCTGATCGAGGAGGCGACCCGGCCCGAATACACCTATCTGCATCACTGGAAGCCGGGTGACGTCGTGATGTGGGACAACCGCGCGACCATCCATCGCGGCCGACCGTGGCCCGACGACCAGGCGCGCCACATGGTGCGCACGACGATCTCGGCGACCGACGCCGACGGTCTCAACCAGGTTCGCCCGGCAGCGTGATCGGCCGCGCGCCCAATGTCGTGACGGGGACGCGCCCATGACGCGCAAACGCCAGCTGCGCCTCGGCGCATTCATGCGGCCGGTCAGCATCCACACCGCGGCGTGGCGCTATCCAGGCGCGTTCTCCGACGCCAACTTCAACTTCGCGCATCTCAAGCGCTTCGCGCAGACGCTCGAGCGCGGCCGCTTCGACGCCTTCTTCATGGCCGATCACCTGGCCGTGCTCAACATGCCGATGGACGCGCTCAAGCGCAGCGCGACGGTGACGTCGTTCGATCCACCGACCCTGCTGCCGGCGCTCGCCGTGGTGACCGAGCATCTCGGCCTGATCGCCACCGCGTCGACCACGTTCGAGCAGCCCTACCACGTGGCGCGCCGGTTCGCCGCGCTCGACCATCTGAGCGGCGGGCGCGCCGGCTGGAACGTGGTGACGACCTCGAACCCCGACGCGGCGCTCAATTTCGGCCTCGAGGAGCATGTCGAGCACGGCGAGCGCTACCGCCGCGGCCGCGAGTTCTACGACGTCGTCACCGGCCTGTGGGACAGCTGGGCCGACGACGCCTTCGTGCGCGACGTCGCGGCCGGCACCTATTTCGACCCCGCCAGGCTGCACGTGCTCGACCACAAGGGCGAGCACTTCTCGGTGCGGGGGCCGCTCAACGTCGCGCGGCCGATCCAGGGGTGGCCCGTGATCGTGCAGGCCGGCGCCTCGGACGCCGGGCGCCAGCTCGCCGCCGAGACCGCCGAGGCGGTGTTCGCCGGTGCCGGCACGCTCGCCGACGGCCAGCGTCTCTATGCCGACATCAAGGGCCGCGCCGAGAAGGCTGGGCGCAATCCCGATCACATCAAGATGCTGCCCGGCTGCTTCGTGGTGGTCGGCGACACGGCCGACCAGGCGCGCGAGAAGCGCCTGCGGCTCGACAGCCTGGTGCACTACGACAGCGCGATCGCGGCGCTCTCGATCGCGCTCGGCTGCGATGCCGCCGCGTTCGATCCGGACGGGCCGCTGCCCGAGATCCCGGAGAGCAACGCCAGCAAGAGCGGCCGCGAGCGCGCGATCGCGCTCGCCAAGCGCGAGAACCTGACGGTGCGCCAGCTCGCCCAGCGGCTCGGCGGCTTCGGCGGTCTGTCCATGGTCGGCACGCCCGGTATGATCGCCGACCAGATGGAGGAGTGGCTGGAGGCGCGCGGCAGCGACGGCTTCAACGTGATGTTTCCGTTCTTGCCCGAGGGGCTCGACGATTTCGTCGACCGCGTGGTGCCCGAGCTGCAGCGCCGCGGCATCTTTCGGCGCGAATACGAGGGCAAGACGCTGCGCGAGAACCTCGGCCTGCCGCGGCCGGCGAACCGGTTCTTCCCGCGGTAGCGCGCCGTCAGCCGACGAGCGGCGGATGCTCGCGGCGCGCCTCGGGCGGCACGAACGCGCGCGCTGGAGATCCGACATAGAGCTGGCGCGGCCGCACGAGCTTCATGTCGGCATCGGCCATCATCTCGTTCCAATGGGCGACCCAGCCGACCGTCCGGGCGACCGCGAACAGCGGCGTGAACATGGCGAGCGGCAGCCCGATCGTGCGCAGGATGATGCCCGAATAGAAGTCGACGTTCGGATAGAGCTTGCGACTGACGAAATACTCGTCCTCGAGCGCGATGCGCTCGAGCTCCATCGCGATCGCGAGCAGCGGATCGTCGCGCCTTCCGTAGGCGTCGAGCACCTCGTGGCAGAACTGGCGCAGGACCTTGGCGCGCGGGTCGTAGCTCTTGTAGACCCGGTGGCCGAAGCCCATGAGCCGGTAGGGATCGTTCTTGTCCTTGGCGCGCTTCAGGATCTCGGGAATTCGCTCGACCCGGCCGATCTCCTCGAGCGTTTGGAGCACGCCCTCGTTGGCGCCACCATGCAGCGGGCCCCATAGCGAGGCGATCCCGGCGGCCATGCAGGCGTAGGGGTTGGCGCGGCTCGATCCGACCGCGCGCACGGTCGAGGTCGAGGCGTTCTGCTCGTGATCGGCCTGCACGATCAGGAGCGCCTGGATGGCGCGCACGGCCGCTGCCGGCGGCGCGTAGGGTTCGCACGGCACGGCGAACATCATGTGGAGGAAGTTCTCGGCGTAACCGAGATCGTTGCGCGGATAGACGAACGGTTGGCCGAGCGCGTACTTGTGCGCCATCGCGGCGATCGTCGGCATCTTGGCGATCAGACGGTGCGCCGCGATCGTCCGATGCTGCGGATCGAAGATGTCGAGATGGTCGTGATAGAACGCCGACAGCGCGCCGACCACGCCGCACATCACCGCCATCGGATGGGCGTCGCGCCGGAACCCGCGGTAGAACGCGTGCAGCTGCTCGTGCACCATGGTGTGGTGCGTGATGCTGTCGGCGAAGCGCGCCTTCTGCGCCGGGGTGGGCAGCTCGGCGTTGAGCAGCAGCCACGCGACTTCGAGAAAATCGCAGTGCTCGACCAGGCCGTCGATCGGGTAGCCGCGATAGAGCAGGACGCCCTGGTCGCCGTCGACGTAGGTGATCGAGGAGCGGCAGATGCCGGTCGCGGTCAGGCCCGGATCGAACGCGTAGCGGCCGGTCGCGGCGTGGAGCGAGCGCACGTCGAGCATCTCGGGGCCGATCGTCGGGCGGAGGATCGGCAGGCTCGCGCGCGCATCGGGCAGCTCGAGCGCCGCGGCATCGTTGCGGGGCTGGTCCATGGGGTGCCTCCCTGGCTCGGACGCGAGTGCCGACTAGACGAGCCGGTTCGAAGAGTGTCAATATTGATTGTATTGATTAATCTGAAGGTCGCCATGCTGATCACCGCGCGCGAAGCGGTGCGCCGTCTCGGGGTCAAGCCGGCAACGCTCTACGCCTACGTGAGCCGGGGGCTGGTGCGCTCGGCGGCCGTCGCGGGCGCGCGCGAGCGCCGCTACCACGCCGAGGACATCGAGCGGCTGAGACGTGCGCGGCGCACCGGGCGGCGCGGCGGCGCACCGCCGGCGCCGTTCGACGTCTATGCGCCGGTGCTCGACTCCGCGCTGTGCCTGGTCGAGGCCGGCCGGCTCTACTACCGCGGCATCGACGCCTGCGGCCTCGCCGAGCACGCGAGCCTGGAGACGGTGGCGCGGCTGCTCTGGGGCGTCGAGCCGGCGCGCGACCCGTTCGCCGATGGTCGGCGGTCGCCGGCACGCGCGACGTGGCCGCGCGCCCTGTCGCCGGCGAGCGCGCCGATCGAACGGGCGCGTGCCGCACTGGTCGCGTTGGCGGCGGAGGACGTCGCGGCGGTCGACACGTCGGCCGCCGCCGTGACGCGCACCGGGACGCGTCTGGTCGCGGCGCTGGCCGGCGCGGTCACTGGCAGCCCGCCCTCGGGCGCGCCGATCCATGCCCATCTGGCACAAGT
>DATJNS010000462.1:0-16557 GCA_035507915.1 Candidatus Sulfotelmatobacter sp. | reverse complement strand
GGTCTCCCAGAACAGCGTCTCGGTGCTCGGCTGGCTCGGCGCCGCCGCCGCAACGACGGTCGCGGGCGGCGCGCCTGCGGCCGTCGGCGCGTGGAAATAGAAGTCGCCGGTCAGCGATGAGCTCTCCCATGGCGTCTGCTGGCCGGCCGACTTCCGCGCCTATCTCCAGCAATACCCGAACGGCAGCTTCGCGGCCCTGGCGCGCAACCGCGTCGCCGTGTCGACGGCGTCCGTGGCGCGCGGCGCCTCGCCCGGAACCCCGACGCCCGCGCCCACGACCGGCGCGCCCCAAGTCGCCGCGGCAGCGGCGGCGGCGCCGTCGGCGGCCGGGCTCACGAGTCCGTCCAAGACGCTGTCGGGCGCGTTCGTGGCGCCCAAGCCGGGCACCAAGCTGTTCATGAGCACGGGCGGCGGCGTGCGGGTCGCCAAGGCGGACGGCAAGACGCTCGAGGTCACCAATCTGCGGGGCGATGTGGAGCCGCCGATGGTCGGCCTGTTCTACCGGGCTGGCCCCGAGATGCGCTACGACCGCGCCGCGTTCGAGTCGATCTGGCCGCTCGAGGTCGGCAAGACGGTGTCGACCGTAGTGACCGGGCCCAAGGGCGGACACCAGCGTTTCGCCCTGCACGTCGCCGCCATCGAGGCCGTCACCGTGCCGGCCGGGCGTTTCGACTGCTTCGTGGTCGAGATCACGGTCGAGCGCGCCAACTGGGTCGGCCGCTTCCGCGAATGGTACGCGCCGGCGGTCGGCTTCATCGTCAAGCACCAGCTCGAGATGCTCAAGGGCGACCGCCCGCCCAACTTCCGCGAATGGGAGCTGGTCGGGGTCGTCAATCCGTAGTGTGATCGCCATCACTGTCGGGCACCGGCAAATCCTGCACGGTCGCCCGCGCGGGTGAAGGGGACGAGGGAGGCGGCCATGGCCAAGCGCCTATTCGACTTCCTGTTCGACGAGGTCGCCGTCGAGAATGCGTCGCCGAAGCCGGGTGGAGCGCCGGCGGCCGCGCCGCCCGCACGCCACAAGACGCCGATCTTCAACGTCGTCCTCGACAACGCCGAGTCGGGCAAGACCGCGTCGTGGGGCGAGGACGGGCTCGACGTACGCGGCATCAAGCAGCGCTTTGCGGGCAACGCGTCGACCGGCGGCACGATTCTCGAAGGCGTTCAGTTCATCGGCAGCTTCTCGGCGACCGTGACGGCCCAGACCCCGGAGCTGCTCAGCCTCAAGTTCACCCAGACCGACAAGGCGCTGCGCAAGCGCCTGGCGACCGCCTCGGTCAAGCGGCGCTGAGCCCCGTGCGGCCAGCACCCGGCCGCCGGGCCGGCGAACAAACCGGCACCGCATTAACTTCAAGTAAAGATAGAATGTCCTACAAATCGCGCCGGCAGCCGCAGGGTACCCCGATCCAAGGGGCGGCCGACCAGCCGGGAGGATGACGGGGTTTGAGCGCGGGATCGGAACGGCGGCGCTTTGCCCGCCACGACATCGTCGAGCAGGCCACCATCGTGGTGGGCTGGAAAGGCACGGCGCTGCCCGACGTCCACGTGTCGACCGATACGCTCGATCTGTCGCCCGGCGGCGCCCGGCTGCGCCATCCGACCCGGTTCATCGCCCGTCCCGGCGAGGTGTTCCAGATCGCCAGCGCCCATATCGGCGCGCCGCGCGCCGCGCGCATCATCCAGTCGACGCCGTCCGGCCTGCACGTCCGGTTCGATCAGGAAAGCCCGCTGGTCGGGCTCGACGTTCGTCGTCCGCGACGCTCCTGAGCGACGCCGCCGGCCCGGCGCCCTGACGCCGCCCCGCAGCCTCACACGAAATCCGGCATGACGTGACGGCCGAAGCGGCGCAGCGTCTCGCGCTGCGCGCGCCCGCCGTTGATCAGCACGTAGTCGACCCCTTGCGCGCGCAATGCCTCGAGCCCGCGTGCCACCTGGTCGGGCGTGCCGAACAAGCCGCTCGCCTGCGTGCCGCCGGGTCGATCGACGTAGCTGAGAATGTGCGAGCGATGACGGTCGTCGGGGAATTGCGACAGCTCGACCATCTGGCGATGCGCGCGCGCCTGTTGCGCGAGCGCCAGCTCGAGATCGGCGCGACCGTTCGCGACGTAGACGTCGCGCGCCACCGCGACCGATAGCGGCCGAGACGGATGGCCGGCCGCCGCGCGTTCCGCGTGGTACTGCGCGACGCGCTCGCCGATCGTCTCGGGCAGCGCGAATTGATCGAGCAGCAGGCACGCGCCGCGCCGCGCGACGCGGGCGACCGAGGGCGCGCTGCCGGCGGCGATCCAGATCGGCGGATGCGGCGTCTGCGCCGGCGGCGGCTCGACGACGATGTCGTCGAAGCGCCAATAGGCGCCGCGGTGGGAGAATCGCGCGTTCGAGGACCACGCCTTGGCGATCACGTCGAGCGCCTCCTCGAAGCGCGCGTCGGCCTCCTCGATCGCCATGCAGAAGCCGTCGAACTCGTTGCGCCGATAGCCCTTGCCGACGCCGAAGTCGAGCCGGCCGCCCGACAGCAGGTCGAGGGTCGCGGCCTGCTCGGCGAGCAGGACCGGATTGTGCCACGGCAGCACGAGGACGGCGGTGCCGATCCGCAAGCTGCGCGTGCGCGCCGCGACCCAGGTCAGCAGCGTGAGGCTGGCCGAGACCTGCCCGATGCCGGTGAAGTGATGCTCGACCAGGAAGCTCGCGTGATAGCCGAGCGCCTCGGCCTCGACGTTCCACTCGACGAACTCCTGGTAGCCGCGGGCGCTGTCGGGGGCGCCGCGCGGCGCCTGCGCGCTGCCGAACAATCCGAATCGCATCGCATTCACCCTCGACGTTCAGCATGCATCACCGACGCATCGCTCGCGACTCGATTCGCGAATCGACGCGCATTGAGTGTTGAGGTCGCGCGCGTGGTTCCCTAGACTCCCGTGCAACGATCACGGCATTCAAGGTGCGTGTTGAAGCGAGCTGAATGGAACCGACTCGCCGACGAGTTCGAAACGCAAGTCTGCGACGTCACGCGCACCGACAAGAAGAAGCAGGTCGAGCGGCTCGTGAACGCGTTGCGCCTGCCGAAGGCCAATCCGGTGCTGCTCGATCTCGGTTGCGGGCTCGGCACTTTCATCAAGCAGTACGGCGAGCGCTTCCGCCGCGTCATCGGCATCGACTTCGCGCCGCGCATGGTCGAGCGCGCGCAAGCCCGCTGCCCCGAGCTGCCCGGCGTCACCTGGAAGGCGATGGACATGGCGCGCGCCGGCGAGGCGTTCGGCCCCTGCGCCGACCTCGCGGTGTGCATGAACGTCATCACCTCGCCATCGACGGCGCGGCGCAACGGCCTGTGGTCGGCGCTCGCCGCGGTCGCCAAGCCGCGCGGCTACGTCCTGTTGGTGCTGCCGTCGATCGAGTCGGCCTGCATGGTCCACGTCGTCGAGCACGGGCGGCCCGCGACCAGGCGCGCCCAGGCGACCGGCCTGCTGGCGCGTAGCGGCGCGGTGCAGAAGCACTTCGCGCGCGCGGAGCTGGCCGCCGTGCTGGCCGAGCACGGGATGATCGTCGAACGCATCGCCCCGCTCTACTACCCGTGGTCGGAGGAAGGGCTGTCGACGCCACGCAAGCGCGGCGTCGGCCTGCCGTACGACTGGGTGTGCGTCGCTCGGCGCGCGGCGCCGCGCCGCAAGCCCGCGGCGCGGAAACCGGCACCGAGGAAACCGTCCGCGCGAAAGCCGGCCCGCCGCAAGCTCGCGGCGTGAAGCTCTCGCTGACCCCCGGCGTCACGCGGCCGCTCGAGGCGCTGGCCGCGCTGGCGCCGCTGGCCGAAGCGCACGGCTATCACGGCCTGTGGCGCGCCGAGGGCGTGGCGTGGGACGCCTTCACGGTGTGCGCGCTGTGGGCCGCGCGGACCAGCCGGCTGGCGCTCGCCACCGGCATCGTCTCGGCGGTCACGCGCGACCCCGGCGCGCTCGCGCGTGCGGCGATCACGGTGCAGGAGCTGTCGCGCGGCCGCTTCCGTCTCGGGCTCGGCATCGGCAACAATCCCGAGGTGCCGCAGCCGGCGTCGCCGCTCGCCGCGATGGAGCGCGTCACGGCGGCGGTGCGCGATCATTGGCGCGGCCGGCTGGTCCCCGACGTGAGCCAACCGGCGCCGCCGATCTGGTTCGCCGCGCTGCGTCCCAGGATGATCGATCTCGCCGCGCGCGTCGCCGACGGCGTGGTGCTCAACTGGGCGACCCCGGACTACGTGCGCGAGGTGCGCCGCCGCGTCGGGCCGGCCTTTCCGATCGCCTGCTTCGTGCGCGGGTTCGCGGGCACGCGCGCCGCCGCCGTGGCCGCGCTGGCCGACAACCTGACCTTCTATCGGCGGCTCGCGGTCTATCGAAAGTCGCTCGAGCTGCAGGGGCTCGATCCCGACAACCTCGACGAGACGGCAGCGCTCGGCCTCGTGTTGCGCGACCAGGCCGACCTCGCGGCGTGGCAAGACGCCGGCGTCGACGAGCTGGTGGTGCGGCCGATCGGCCCCGACGATGCGAGCGTGCTCGCGCTTCTCGCGCCGGGGCCGACCGGCTGACCCAAGGCGTTACGGCTAGGCCATATGCTCTAGCCGTGAACCGCGCGCCTATCCTCGCGCGTTCCTCGATGGTTGGGGCGTGTGACAGGTCGAGGACCCGCGTGTCCGCGTTGAAGGCGAAGCGGCCGACCATCGCGTTGATCGAGGACGAGCCGCTGTTGCGCATGGCGCTCGCCACCGCGGTGGGCGATGCGGGCTACGAGGTCACGGCGGCCGCCAGCGGCGTCGAGGGCCTGGCGCTGCTGCGCGAGCGTGCGGTCGACCTGGCGATCGTCGACCTCGGCCTGCCGGGTCGTCTCGACGGCCTCGCGATGGTCCGCGAAGCGCGCCGCGACAATCCGAGCCTGCGCGTGATCCTGACCAGCGGCATGCCGCCGCGCGACGCCGAGTTGCCGGCGGCCGACGCCTTCCTCCTCAAGCCCTATCGGGTCGGCGAGCTGCTCGAGGCGATCGCGCGCAAGCTCGCGCCGACGCGCCTCGCCGGGCCCGCCGGTCCTACGCCGCCGGGCGGAACACCGCGAAGCACTTGTCCGAGTTGAAGATGAACGACTCGACGTAGTCGACGATCTCGGCACGGCGCTCGAGCGCGCTCATCGCGCCCGCCAGGCAGACCCAGTTGAGGAACTCGTGCTGACCGGCGGCCTCGATCTCGTCCGTTGTGAGCTCGCCCCAGCGCGCGAACCGTCCGCCCTCGAGCTCCTCGAAGCGCGCGCGGTCGGCCACGGTGTCGGGATAGAGCCAGTGGTTCTTCTCGGTCAGGAAGGCGTGCGACCAGCTCGACGAGCTGATCAGCGCGACCCGCCACGGGCTGGCCTGAAGGATGCGCGCCACCTCGGCGCCGAGCGCGAAGCAGCGGCCCGGGCTCGGGCTCGGCGGATCGAATGGCGCGGCGCCCTGGCCGTCGAAATGCGCCGCCGCGCCGCGCTTGGAGATCACCGACGAGCCGTAGCAGTTCACGTGGAACGGCACGACCGGATAGGGGAAGCCGGTGCGGTCGTAGTCGAGATAGAGCAGCGTGTTGATGAACGCGTGCGGCAGGCCGAGCTCATAGCGCATGCGGTAGGCGTAGGCGACGTCGAAGCCGCGCCGCAGCAGCTGCGCGGCGATCAGCGACGCGCCCGCCGGATGCCCGACCGTGCGGAGCACGGTGTCGCGCGGCTCGCCCCAGACGTTGTCGGCGCGGTAGAAGCCCTTCCGCTCGAAGGGCCGCGACTCGATCGCGTCGAGCGCGAACACGCAGAACGCCGGCACGCCGTCCTCGCGGAAATTCTCGTATTGGTCGTCGCCCCACACCACGACGAGGTCGGGCTTGAAGGCGTCGAGCGCCTGGCGCACGGCACGGAAGCCGGCGACCAGGCGGCGCCGATGCTCGCGCGCCGCGCCGGCGTCGCGATTGGCCTCCCACTCGCGGCGCATCGGCGCCGGCCAGCGCGCCGGATCCTTGAGTTCGGCGGGCACGCGGCTCGAGTCGAGCGCGCGCGTCAGCACCGCGTGCATCTCGCCCTCGGGCGCCATCAGGCCGGGATAGTGGGTCACGCCGAGACCGAGGATATCCGCCATCGGCCGCCTCCTTGTCGGGTCGCGCGAAGTCTAGCGCAGCGGAATCGCCGCGTCAGCGGTGCGCCCGCGTCCTATAGTGGCGTCCGCCCTGCCGGAAGGAGAACGCCATGCTGTCAGTGACGCCGCTCGGTCCGGCGGTGCGCCACCACGATGACGCGTTGTGCGACATCGCCAAGTGGTCGATCCATGCGCTGATCGATGCCGAGGGGAAGGGCGTCACGTCGGCCAACGCCGACCAGATGCCGAGCCGCTAGTCCGCGATGGCGCTGTCGCGCCGCCGCTTCATTCATCTGGTCGGTCGCGCCGGCGGCGCCGCAGCGGCCTACCGCACCATGGCGGCGATGGGGCTGCTGCCGGTTCCGGCCGGATATGCCGGTCCGCCCGCGCTGCCGCCCGGATCGGGCCGCGGTCAGACGGTCGTGATCCTGGGCGCCGGCATCGCCGGCATGGTCGCGGCGTACGAGCTCGGCAAGGCAGGCTACGCGTGCCGGCTGCTCGAGGCGCGCCGGCGCCCGGGTGGCCGCAACTGGAGCCTGCGCGCGGGCGACACGATCGAGGAGATCGACTCGACTCAGAGCGTCGTCTGGGATCGCGACGAACATCTGTACGTCAATCCCGGGCCGGCCCGCCTGCCGGGGCACCACCAGGGCATTCTCGGCTATTGCCGCGAGCTCGGCGTGCCGCTCGAGGTGATGATCAACGACAATCGGGCGGCCCTTCTTCAGGACGATGCCGCGTTCGACGGCAAGCCGCAGCGCGCGCGTGCCGTGATCAACGACATGCGTGGGTTCGTCGCCGAGCTCGCCGCCAAGGCGCTCGATCGCGACCGGCTCGACGAGCCGGTGTCGGTCGAGGACAAGGAGAGGCTGCGCGCCTGGCTGCGCGCGTTCGGCGCGCTCGACCCATCGCTGCGCTATCGCGGCTCGTCGCGCGCCGGCTTCGCGGTCGCGCCGGGCGCCGGCACCGAGCAGGGCACCGTCGCCCAGCCGCTCGACCTCGGCCAGCTGCTGATGTCCGACTTCTGGGAGGCGAAGACGCAGTTCGGCGAGGCGTTCACCCAGGCGGCCACCATGCTGCAGCCGGTCGGCGGCATGGGCCGCATCGGCGAGGCCTTCGGGCGCCGGCTCGGCCGGGTGATCACCTACGACGCCGAGGTGATCGAGCTGCGCCGGGCCGGCATCGGCGCCCGCATCGTGTGGCGCGACCGCAAGACCGGCGCCGGCAGCGCGCTCGATGCCGCCTACGTGATCTGCACGATCCCGTTTCCGATTTTGCGCACGCTCGATGCCGACTTCGCGCCCGAGATCAAGCGCGCGATCGCCGCGCTCCCCTACGTTCCGGCGGCCAAGGTGGCATTCCAGGCCGAGCGCCGCTTCTGGGAGCTCGATGATCAGATCTACGGCGGCATCTCGTGGACCAGCCGCGACATCACGCAGATCTGGTACCCCTCGACCGGCTTGCATCGGCCCAAGGGCATTCTGGTCGGCGCCTATATCTGGACCGATCGGCTCGGCGAAGCGTTCGCCGCCAAATCGCCGGCGCAGCGCCTGACCGACGCGTTGGCCGACGGCGAGCGCGTTCATCCGGGCTACGGCGCCGCGCTGACCAAGGGCGTGTCGATCGCCTGGGCGAAGATCCCGTTCAGCGGCGCCGGGTGGGCCGAATGGACCCGCGAAGCGCGCCGCGACGCCTACCCGCTGCTGCTCGCGGGCGACGGCCCGTTCCTGTTCGCCGGCGAGCACATGTCCTACGTCACCGGTTGGCAGGAAGGCGCGGTGCTGTCGGCCCACGTGGCGGTCGAGCAGATCGCCCGACGGGTGCGCGAGAAGCAGGCCTGACGCGACGAGGGCGTCAGGCGAGCCAGGTCAGTGCGGCGTAGCGCTGCTGCTCGAAGCCGGCGATCGCGGCCTCGTGCTGCAAGGTCAGCGTGATGTCGTCGAGCCCTTCGAGCAGGCAGTGCTTGCGCGACGCCTCGAGCTGGAAGCCGTGACGCGCGCCGTCGGGCGCGATCACGGTGTCGTGCTCGAGGTCGACCGTGACTGGGGCACCGGGCGTCGCCGCGAGCTGGCGCAGCAGGCCGCCGACCGCGTCGTCGGGCAGCACCGCGGCGACCACGCCGTTCTTGGCGCAGTTGTTGAAGAAGATGTCGCCGAAGCTGGGCGCGATCACGGCGCGGAAGCCGGCGTCGTGCAGCGCGTAGACCGCGCCCTCGCGGCTCGATCCGCAGCCGAAATTGCGCCCGGCCACCAGGATGCGCGCCGGCTGGTAGGGCGCGCGGTTGAGCACGAAGTCGGGGTTGGGCGCGCCGTCGGCCCGCGCGCGCAGGTCGTTGAACAGGAAGTTGCCGTAGCCGGCGCTGCGCGGCTTGCGCAGGAAACGCGCCGGGATGATCTGGTCGGTGTTGACGTTGACCATGTCGAGCGGCGCGGCGACCGCGGTCAGGCTGCGGAATGGCTCCATCGTCTCACCCGAGCGCACGCACGTCGGTCAGCTTGCCGGTGACCGCGGCGGCGGCGGCCATCGCGGGGCTCATCAGGTGGGTACGCGCGCCCTTGCCCTGGCGGCCCTCGAAATTGCGGTTCGAGGTCGACGCACAGCGCTCGCCGGCGCCGACCAGGTCGCCGTTCATGCCGACGCACATCGAGCAACCGGGCTCGCGCCATTCGAAGCCGGCGTCGATGAACACGCGGTCGAGCCCCTCGGCCTCGGCGTCGCGCTTGATCTGCTTCGAGCCCGGCACCACCAGCGCGGTCACCACCGCCTTGCGGCCGCGCGCGACCGCGGCAGCGGCGCGCAAATCGTCGAGCCGGCTGTTGGTGCACGAGCCGATGAACACGCGGTCGACGGTCACGTCGCTCAGCGCCATGCCGGGCGTCAGCCCCATGTAGGCGAGCGCGCGCTCGATGCCGGCGCGTTTGGCCGCATCGGGCGCCGACGCCGGGTCGGGCACGCGCGCCGTGATCGGCAACGCGTCCTCGGGACTGGTGCCCCAAGTCACGGTGGGCGCGAGCGCGGCGGCGTCGAGCGAAACCTCGCGGTCGAAGCGCGCGTCGGGATCCGACGGCAAGGCGCGCCACAGCGCCAAGGCGGCGTCCCAGTCCTTGCCCTGCGGCGCGCGCGGGCGGCCGTGCAGGAACGCGTAGGTCGTGTCGTCGGGCGCGATCATGCCGGCGCGCGCGCCGGCCTCGATCGACATGTTGCACACGGTCAGCCGCGCCTCGACCGACAGCGCGCGGATCGCCGCGCCGGCGTACTCGATGACGTGCCCGACCGCGCCGCCGGCGCCGATCTTGGCGATGATGCCGAGGATCACGTCCTTGGCCGTGACGTGCGGACCGAGCGTGCCGTCGACCGCGATGCGCATCGTCCTGGGGCGCTTCTGCCAGACCGTCTGGGTGCTCAGCACGTGCTCGAGCTCCGACGCGCCGATGCCGAAGGCGAGCGCGCCCAGCGCGCCGTGGGTCGAGGTGTGGCTGTCGCCGCACACGATCACGAGCCCGGGCTGGGTCAGGCCGAGCTCGGGTCCGACGACGTGCACGATGCCCTGGCGCGAGTCGGCGAGATCGTACGCCTCGATGCCGGCGCGCGCGGTGTTGGCGTCGAACAGCTCGACCATGTTGCGCATCTCTGGATCGGCGATCGGCCGGTCGCGGTCCTTGGTCGGCACGTAGTGGTCGGCGAAGCCGAAGGTCTGGTGCGGCCGCCGCACCGTGCGGCCGGCGTGCCACAGGTTCGCGAAGGCGTGGAACGAGCCTTCGTGGACGAAGTTGCGGTCGACATAGAGCAGCGCCGCCTCGTCGCGCGTCACCACCACGTGGTCGCGCCAGATCTTCTCGAACAGGGTGAGCGGCGCCGGCATCGCGTCATTGGACAGGAAAGCCGACGCGGGGGTCAACCCGGGACGGCTTCCCGGCCGCGCGCAACGCCCGTAAGGTCGGCGGACTGCCCCGCGGAGCCCTATCGATGGACATCAACCTGCCCGAGATCGTCGCCGAGGTGACGGCACAGTTCCAGCGCTACGAGACCGCGCTGGTGACCAACGACATCGACACCTTGAACGCGCTGTTCTGGAACGACGCGCTGACCTTGCGCTACGGCATGAACGAGAACCTCTACGGCCACGCGGCGATCGCCGGGTTCCGCGCGGCGCGCTCGCCCGCGGGGCTGGCGCGCACGACCAGCAACACCGTGATCACGACCTACGGCCGCGACTTCGCGACCGCCAACACCGAGTTCCGCCGCGTCAACGTCGCGCGCGGCGGCCGCCAGAGCCAGACCTGGGTGCGCATGCCCGAAGGCTGGCGCATCGTCGCCGCGCATGTCTCGTTGATCGGCTGAGGCGGCCCGCCGATGCGCCGGACCTAGCCCGTCGAGCGTTCTCGATGCTATAGGGACGGTGCAGGGCGGGTGGTGACGATGGAAGTCGTCAGGAAGCAGGTCGGTGGCAGCGTGGTGCTGAAGCCGGTCGGTCGCATCGACATGACCACGGCGGAGCCCTTCCGGGCCCAGCTCCTCGCCGCGCTCGGCGACCTCGCCGCGCCGCCGGCGGCGGTCGTGATCGACTGCGCACATCTCGATTACGTCAGCAGCGCCGGGTTGCGCGCCGTCATGGTCGCCGCCAAGGAGGCCAAAGGCCGCGGCCTCGGCCTCGGCGTCGCCGCGCTGCAGCCGGTGGTGCGCGAGATCTTCGCGATCAGCCGGTTCGATCTCGTGATCGCCAGTTTCGAGACGGTGCGCGACGCGTTCGGCACGCTCGATCCGGGCGCGGTCGAGCATCTCGCGGGCCTGCCGTGAAAGTCACCTTCTGGGGCACGCGCGGCTCGATCCCCGCCGTGCTGTCCGCCGCCGCGGTGCGCGACAAGATCGCGATCGCGCTGATCCGCGCCGCCGGGCGCGATCTCGGCTCGTCGGAGGCCGCGCGCGCCTTCGTCGAGCGCGAGCTCAGCTTCCCCGAGGGCGCGACCTACGGCGGCAACTCGTCGTGCGTGCAGGTCGAGACCGCCGGGCCCGACTACCTGATCTGCGACATGGGCTCGGGCGCGCGCGAGCTCGCCGTCCAGGCGCTCGCCCGCCACGGTCCGGGCGCGCCGCAGACCTATCACGTGCTGATGTCCCATCTGCACTGGGACCACATCATGGGGTTCCCGTTCTTCACGCCGGTCTACATCCCGGGCAACCGCATCCGCATCTACGGCTGCCATCGCGAGCTCGAGCAGGCGTACCGCGCGCAGCACTGCGCGCCGTCCTTCCCGATCGATTTCGCCGCGCTGCGCGCGAGCATCGAGTTCGTCGTCCTGGAGCCCGACCGGCCGACCGAGATCGCCGGTTTCCGCGTGACGCCGACCTTGCAGAACCACGGCGGCGATTCATACGGCTACCGGCTCGAGCGCGACGGCAAGGCCGTCGTCTACACGACCGATTCCGAGCACAAGCTCGACGGCCGCGGCGAGATCGAGCGCGTCGTCGCGTTCTTCCGCGACGCCGATCTCGTCGTGTTCGACGCGATGTACTCGCTGGCCGACACGATGTCGGTCAAGGAGGACTGGGGCCATTCGAGCAACGTCGTCGGCCTCGAGCTGTGCCAGCTCGCCCGCGCGCGGCATCTCGTGCTGTTCCATCACGAGCCCGTGTTCGACGATCACCAGATCCACCAGATCTTCCAGGAGACCGTCCGGCTCGAGGAGATCACGCGGCGCGACCACCCGGTGAGGATCTCGGCCGCCTATGACGGACTCGTCATCGACGTCTGAGCCGGCGCGGCGCTCGCTGTTCGCCCGCGTCGCCGTGCGCGCGGCGGCGCCCGGCCGCGCCGCCGGCCTGGCGACATTGGCCCTCGCGATCGTCCTGCTGTTGGCCGCCGGCGACGGCGCGCTCGGCGATCTCCGGCAGTTCGGCTTCGATCTGATCCAGCGCGTGCTGCCGCGCGCGCCGCAGGGCACGCCGGCGCCGATCGTCGCGATCGACGACGCGAGCCTGCAGCGTTACGGCCAGTGGCCGTGGCCGCGACATCTGATCGCCGAGCTGGTCGCGCGCATTCAGGCCGATCATCCGCGCGTGCTCGGGGTCGACATCCTGTGGCCCGAGCCGGATCGCCTGTCGCCGCTGCGCTGGGCGCGCATGGAGCGCGACCTGCCGCCCGACCTGGTCGAGCGGTTGGCCGCGCTGCCCGATCACGACGCGAGCCTGGCCGAGGCGCTGGCCGCCGGTCCGAGCGTGCTCGGCATGGCGGCGCTGCGAACGGGCGCCGGCATGTCGGGGCCGCTCACCCCGGTGATCGCGCACGGCGGCGATCCGGCGCCGGCCCTGCCGGCGCACACCGTGCTGGTGCGCAGCATCCCGGAGATCGATCGCGCCGCTGCCGGCCACGGCCTCCTGTCGGTCGACAAGGATGCCGACGGCGCGGTGCGGCGCCTCCCCACCTTGGCGGCGGTGAGCGGCGTGCCGGTGCCGTCGCTCACCCTCGAGATGCTGCGCGTCGCCGCCGGCGCCCAGCGCATCGACGCCTACGTGAAGGACGGCGCGATGGTCGGCGTGGCGGCCGGCCGGCTCGCGCTGCCGACCGCGCCGGACGGCACGATCCGGCTGGCCTTCTCGCCGAGCGATCCGCGGCGCTTCGTCTCGGCGGCCGACGTGCTCGAGCATCGGGTCGCGCCGGGCACGTTCGAGAACCGCCTGGTGCTGCTCGGCGTGACCGGGCTCGGGCTGGTCGATCGGGCGACCACGCCGCTCGGCCCGATGGACGGCGTCGAGATCCACGCCCAGCTGCTCGAGGACGTGATCGAGGGCGCGCTGGCGTCGCGGCCGCGCTGGGCGGGCGGCGCCGAGGCCGCCTCGCTCGCGCTCGTCGGCCTCGCGTTGATCGTCGGGCTGCCGGGGCGCCGGCTGGTCTGGTACGCACCGGCCGCGATCGCGCTGCCGATCGTCTTCGGCGGCCTCGCCTTGGCGGGCTGGATGATGCGGTTGTGGCTGATCGACGCCGCGCTGCCGAGCCTCGGCGCCGGCGCCGTGCTGGTCGCGCTGATCGGCGGCGGGCTCGCCGAGGCCGACGCGCAGCGCCGCCGACTGCGCCGCGAGCTCGAGGCGCAGCGTCTCGCCGCCGCGCGCGTCGCGGGCGAGCTCGAGGCGGCGCGGCGCATCCAGATGGGCATCCTGCCGCGGCCGGAGGCGCTCACGCCCGACGCGCGCTTCGATCTCGACGCCGTGCTCGAGCCAGCGCGCGAGATCGGCGGCGACCTCTACGACTTCTTCCTGGTCGACCCCGGCCACCTGTTCGTCGCGGTCGGCGACGTCACCGGCAAGGGCGTGCCGGCGAGCCTGTTCATGGCGCTCGGCAAGTCGCTCTACAAGAGCTGCGCGCTGCGCGGCACGCGCGATCCCGCTGCCATCATGGCGGTCGCCAACCGGGAGATCTCGCGCGACAACCCCGAGATGCTGTTCATCACCTTGTTCGCCGGCATCCTCGAGCTCGACACCGGACGGCTCGACTACTGCAACGCCGGCCATGAGCTGCCCGTCACGGTGCTGCCCGGCGAGGCGCCGCGGCTGATCGAGACCAGCGGCGGGCCGCCGCTCTGCGTGATCGACGAGTTCCCCTACGAGGGCGGAACCTGCCAGCTGCGCCCGGGCGAGCTCCTGTGCCTGGTCACCGACGGCGTCACCGAGGCGATGGACCGCGGCGGCGCGCTGCTCGGCCACGCGCCGGTGCGCGACTGCCTGGCGACATTGGCGCCCGGCGCCGACGCGCGTGCGGCGTTGGCGGCCGTGCGCGCCACCGTGACGCGTTTCGTCGACGGCGCCGAGCCGTCCGACGACCTGACCACGCTCACCGTGCGCTGGAACGGACCGGCCTAGTTCAGAAGCTCACCGCACCGTGATCTCGACGCGGCGATTGCGCGGCTCGTGGACCTGATCGGGCGTCTTGACCAGGAGCTCGCGCTTGCCGCGCCCGGCCACCGTGATCGAGTCGGGCTTGAGGCCGCGCGCGACCAGCATGGCGCGCACCGTCTTGGCGCGCGCCAGCGACAGCGCGTCGTTGTAGGCGTCGGTGCTCATCGTGTCGGTGTGGCCGGTCACCACGACGTCGGCGGCGGCCCGGCTGGCGATCTCGCGGAACACGCCCTCGAAGGCGGCGCGCGATTCCGGCGTCAGCTCGTCGCTGTCGCTGACGAAATAGAGCCGGAAGGACACCGGCGGCTTGGGCTGCGCGGCGAGCGCCGGGCCGAAGATCTGCGAGACCTGGTCGGCGCCGACCTGGACGCGCTCGACCGCATGCTCGCCGCGCCCCGCGGTAGCGCCGGCGTAAGCCTGGTCGAGCACGGTCTGGCCGTGCGCGTCCGTCACCGTGACGGCGCCGACGTGGCCGTCGGCCTCGGGCACCACGACCACGAGGTTGTCCTTGATGCCGCCCGCGCAGGCGGCGAGCAGCGCCGCCAGGCCCAGCACGCCGAGCGCGCGGCTGGCGACGCGCCGGATGCCGCGCCTCATCGTCCGGCCTCGGCGCGCACGACGAACTCGGTGCCGCGCACCCCCAGGATGGCGGCGGGCGTGCGCACGCGCATCGCCTGCGGTCCTTGCTCGACGATGTAGCCCGACTTGACCGCGAGCGTGCCGCGCTTGAGCGACGACTCGAACTCGCCGTCGTGGGTCGTGGTGTCGAAGCGGAAGCGGTCGAGCGCCAGCGTGCTGTCCGGGCCGAGCGACATCATGCTGTTGTCCTGGAACGTGATGCCGACCGTGCCGTCGGCGCCCGTGGTCACGACGTCGGATTGCATCACGCGGTCGCCGGCGGCGGCCGGGTGGCGCGTGCCCTCGCGCTCGATCGACACCGTGCCCTGGGCGGTCTTGATCTGACCGATCGCATCGGCGGCGCGCGCGGCCGTGCCCGGCACGCCCAGGACCGCGCCGAGCAGCGCGATCGCGAGCAGGGTCGAGCGCAGCGCCCGTCCGGAGTACACTCGCGCCGTCGTCTGCAACGCGTCGGACCTCATGGCGGCCTCCCTCGCGCGTCCGCTCGCTCTTGACCTGCCCGCGACCGTCGACGGGTTGCGGAGCGGGCTCGCCGCGATCGAGCGCCACTGCGCGGCGGCCGACCTGCCGACATCGGCGGTCGCCCGAACCCTGACAGTATTTGAGGAAATTTTCACCAACACGATGAAATACGGCTATCGCGACGCGGTCGGCGCGCGCATCCGCGTCGTGCTCGCCGGCGGCGACCCGCTGCGCCTGGTGCTCGAGGACGCCGCGCCGGCGTTCGATCCGACGGCGTGGAACGCCAAGCCGGACCTGACGGGCGACGTCGCCGACCGCCCTGTCGGACGGGCCGGCATCGCGCTGGTGATGGGCTTGGCGTCGAGCGTGCGCTGGGAGGCCTTGGCGCCGGGCAATCGGCTGACGCTCGAGCTGTCGGCGACCGCACAAAAGGGGGAGGGGACGTCGTGATCGATCTCGAGGAAGCGGTGCGCGCGTTCGACGCGGCGCGCGACCGCGGCGAATATTTTCCGGTCGCGTGGTTCGATCGCCTGAGCCTCGACGAGGCGTTCCGGCTGCAGCTGGCGCGCATCGGGCGCCGGCGCGACCAGTCGGGGCAGCGCCGCGTCGGCTGGAAGGTCGGGTTGACCGCCAAGGCGATCCAGGAGCAGTTCGGCGTGCACGAGCCGGTGTTCGGCTGCCTGCTCGCCGAAGGCCGCAAGCCGTCGGGCCACGTGTTCCGCGCCGCCGAGCTGATCCAGCCGGGCTTCGAGAACGAGGTGCTGATCGAGCTTGGGCGCGACGTGCCGCCGGGCGCCGATCGCGCGGCCGTCACGGCGGCGGTCGCGACCCTGGCGCCGGCGCTCGAGATCATCGAGACGCGCGGCGACTTCACGCGCCAGCTCGCGCTGGCGCTCGCCGACAACGCCCAGCAGAAGGCGTTCGTGGTCGGCAAGCCGGTGCGCGCGGCCGAGATCGCCGATCTCACGACGGTGATCGCGCGCGTGCGCATCAACGGCACCGAGGTGGCGCGCGGCACCGGCGACGCCGTGCTCGGCCATCCGTACAATTCGGTCGCCTGGCTGGCCGGCAAGCTCGCCCAGTTCGGTGAGACGCTGCGCGCCGGCGACGTCATCATGTCGGGCTCGTTCACGCGCCAGTTTCCGCTCGCCGCCGGCGACGCGGTCGAGACCGTCTTCGAGGGCCTGGGCGGCGTGACGACGCGGGTCGCTTGAGCGCACGGCTCCGCGCTCCATTCCTGCGCAGCAGGCCGGATGGAGGCCCTTCCCCGGCGAAAATCCGTGCGGCCATGAGGACCGCTATCGCAGATCCGACGTGACATGAGCAGGGGGTGCTCGTGTCGCTGGACCAGCCCCGCTAGAACACGCCCTGGACGGCGCCGCCGTCGACCTGGATCGCGGTGCCGGTCACGTAGCTCGCGCGCTCGGACGCCAGGAACGCGATCATGTCGGCGATCT
>DATJNS010000461.1:0-11228 GCA_035507915.1 Candidatus Sulfotelmatobacter sp. | reverse complement strand
ACCAGGTTGGGCGTAATGCAGGCATTGAAACGCGTGCCGGACGCCGCCAGTCGATCGAGGTGCGGCGTCTGAACCGCCGGATTGACGAAGCCAAAACAGTCGGCGCGCTGTTGGTCTGACGTGATCAAGAGAATGTTGGGCCGTTTGCTCATTGCCACCCTCGCCTGTTCGGCCTCACGATCAGCGCGCCGACGCCACGGCGACGCGCGCGCTGTCGACGGTGACCGGGTTGTCCTTCGCGGCATCCTCACGAATCATGTCGGCAGCCTTCTCCGCGATCATGATCGTGCCGGCGTTGGTGTTGCCGGAAACCAAGGTCGGCATCACTGACGCGTCGATAACCCTCAGACCGGCGACACCACGCACGCGCAACCGCGGATCGACGACCGATCGCTCGTCCCGCCCCATCCGACAAGTCCCAACGGGGTGGAAGCCAGTGGTACCGGCATCGCGCACGGCCCCCACGATGTCGGCGTCGGTCTCCACGGCGGAACCCGGCCGATATTCCTCGAAAATGTAGGGCGCGAACGACCGTGTCGCAGCCAGCCGCCGGGTCAGGCGCGCGCCCGCGACCATGATGGCACGGTCGTAGTTCGTCGACAGATAATTGAACACCATCGCAGGCGGTGCCATCGGATCGGGCGACTTGATACGAACACTGCCGCGGCTCGACGGGCGCAGCGGATAGTACGTCATCGTGAAGCCGGAGAACGCGTGAGGCTTCTTACCACGATCGTCGGCACTGACCGTGCTGAGGAAGATCTGCATGTCCGGCGACGTGGCATCCGGCATGACGCGGGTTATCAGGCTCGCGATCATTACGCCGATCGCCATCGGCCCCTTGCGGAACATGGCGTAACGCAGGGCGGTTTGCAGCTTCTTCAGGGGGCTGCGCAAATCGTCGTTGGTGGTAATCGGCTTGGTGCACTTGTAGAGGAAGCGGAGTAGCAAGTGATCCTGCAGGTTCTCGCCGACGCCGGGCGCATCGTGCAGCACGGGGATGCCGAGTGAGGACAGGAGGTCCGCCGGCCCGATGCCGGAGAGCTGCAAGAGCTGCGGCGACTGCAGCGCGCCGGCGCTCAGCAGGACCTCGCGGGACGCACCGACCTGCTGCGTCGACCCTCCGTCTTTGCGGTACTCGACGCCGATGGCACGCCGGCCATCGAGCAGGACCCGCAGGACGTGCGCGCCTGTGACGACCCGCAGGTTCCGCCGGCGGCGCGCCGGCCTGAGATACGCGACTGCGGCGGAGCAGCGGAAACCGTTGCGCGTCGTGAGCTGAAGATAGCCCGCACCTTCCTGGCTTGGGCCATTGAAATCGTCGGTCGGCGGGATGCCGAGATCGCGCGCGCCGGCGATGAAGGCGTCGGCCAGCTCGTGACGTTGATTGATGTCGCTGACCCAGAGCGGCCCGTCGGCCCCGTGATAGGGGCCGGCCCCGCGCGCGTTGCGCTCCGACTTGATGAAATAGCGCAAGGCCTCCTGGCGGTTCCAGCCTTCGGCGCCGAGCGTCTCCCACTGGTCGAAATCCTCGGCCTGACCGCGGATCTGGATCAGGCCGTTGATCGCGCTCGAGCCGCCGAGCGTGCGGCCGCGCGGTGTGTAGATCCGACGCCCGTTGAGGTTGGGTTCCGGCTCGCTCTCGAAGCCCCAATTCAAGACCGGGTGAAACATCGTCTTGCCGTACCCGATCGGGACGTGGATCCAGGGATAAGTGTCGGGGGGGCCGGCCTCGAGCAGGAGCACGCTGGTGCGCGCATCCTCCGTCAGGCGATTGGCGAGCACACAGCCCGCGGAGCCGCCACCGACGATCACATAGTCGTAGCTCACCGGACCGGGTTTCATGTGCGTGTATACCCGCCGTCGATTGCGATGTTCTGGCCGCTGATGAAGGTGTTCTCTGGCCCGGCCAGCCAGGCGACGAAGGCCGCGATCTCCTCGGGCGTGCCGAGCCGACCCATCGGCACGTGCGCAACCATCTCGCGGATGCCCGCCTCGCCGATCGCCGATTTCAGCATCTCGGTGCCGACGAAGCCAGGTGACACGCAATTGGCGAGCACATTGTCGACGGCAACCTCGGCGGCCAACGCGGCGGTCAAACCGTCGAGCCCAAACTTGCTAGCCGAATAAGCGGCTCGACCGGTCAGGCTACGCAGGCTCCAGACCGAAGCGACGTTGACGATGCGCCCCCATTTGCGCGCGCGCATGCCAGGCACGACCGCGCGGCACAGCATCATGGGCGCGAGGACGTTGATGGAGTGCAGAAGTTGGAATGATTGCGTCGTCGTCTCTGCGAAGGGCGCAAGCCGGTTCAGGCCAGCGTTGTTCACCAGGATATCGGGCGCGAGCGTCTGCAACTCTTCTACGAATCCCAGGGTTGCGGCCTCGTGCGTCAGATCGACGCTCCGGAAGTGGCAGCCATCAGGCACCGATCCACCTGCGGCCCGGCCGGTGCCGAGCACGCGCGCCCCCGCCGCCAGCATGCGGGCGGCGATCGCGCGGCCTATGCCGCGGGTCGCCCCGGTGACGACTGCAGTGCGCCCGGCCAAGCTCCCGGTTGCGCTCTGGGCCGCGTTGACAGCGCTTTGGGGGCCAGTCATCCTATAATGTTATAGGGAGGACACAGCGCTATGAAGAAGAATTCTCGAGCCACCGGCCCGACGCGGCGCCGTGTTCTGCAGCAAGCCGCGGCATTCGGCTCCGCGATCGCGGGCGCGCCGTGGATCGCACGATACGTCCACGCCCAATCATTCGATCTCGGCGCCTATCAGAGCGCGAAAATCAACTGGCGGATTGCCGAGGGTCAGAGCATCAACGTCGCCGTGATTCCGGCGAGCTATTTCGACAACCTGATCGCGGTGACGCCCGAGTTCGAGGCCCTCACCGGCATCAAGGTGCGCTACGACAAGGTGCCACCGGGACAGATCCGTCAGAAAGTCGTGCTCGACCTGTCGTCGAAGACCGGCAACATCAGCACGCATGCCGGCGACCCCATGTACCTGCCGCTCTACGCAGCGAACAAGTGGACCGAGGTTCTCGAACCCTACCTCAACGATCCTCAGCTGACCGACAAGGGCTGGTTCCGCTACGAAGATATCTTCGAGGCATGGCGCAAGGCCGACATGATCGATGGTAAGACCTATGCCATACCATACAACGGCGAGATGACGATCCAGACCTATCGCAAAGATCTTTACGACGCCAAAGGGCTGAAGGCGGCCGAAACCTTCGACGAGATCGTCAGCAACGCCAAGGCGATCCACAATCCCGCTGAGCGGCTGTGGGGCTTCTGTCTGCGCGGCATGCCGGGCGCCGGCCAGAACATGTACATCTATCCGTCGATATCCGGCGCATTCGGCGCCAAGTGGTTCGATGCGGCCGGCAAGATCAAGGTCAACAGCCCCGAGGCCCTTGCTGCGCTCGAGTGGTACGTGACCACAAACAACACTTACGCCCCTCAGGCGGCGCAGAACTGGAACTGGCCCGATATCGCCGACGCGTTCGCGCAGGGCACCATCGGCTGCTACATCGACGGGCACTCGGCGGTGACCGTCATCGCCAATCCCGAGCGCTCCAAGGTGATGGGCAAGATCGGCTTCGCGCGCTGGCCCAAGGGCCCGGGCGGAAAGCGCGTCAGTTCGATCTGGAACTGGGCGATGCCGATCAACGCCGCCATGCCAGAGAAGGCCCGTCACGCGACGTGGCTGTTCATCCAATGGGCCGCCTGCGAGGAGACCCAGGCCCGGACGTCCTACAAATTCAAGGGGCCCGGCAAGCGCTTCGACCTCAATCGCCTGTCGATGTGGAAGCTGCCCGACTATCTCGAGACCATGAAGAACGCGGGTTCCAATTTCGTGAAGGCGTCGCTGGACAGCCTGGACCTCGACACTGATGTCGACTGGCGCCCGCGTGTTCCACAGTGGCCGGCGATCGGCGAGACCATGGGCAAGATCATCCAGTCGGCGCTAGTCGGGCAAGTGAAGCCGAAGCAGGCCCTCGACGACGCGCAACAACAGGTCGAACGCATTATGAGCGGGGCCTGACGCACCGCCACGTGCAAGCCCTCTTGACCTCGACCGAGCGCGTTCAGCTCGCGGAGCGATCCGAACGACGCTTTGCCTTCGCGATGGCTGCGCCGAGCGTAGCCGTTCTGATCGCCAGTACGACACTGCCGCTGGTCTATCTCGTCTGGCAGAGCCTGCGCAGCACCAACCTCGCGATGCCAGGGATGGACCACTTCGTCGGCGCAGAGAACTATCTACGCCTCTGGCACGACGGGCGTTTCTGGGACGCCTTCGGTTTCACGATCATCTACACGGGATCGACGGTCGGGCTGCAACTCGTCCTCGGCCTCGCTCTGGCATTGCTCATCCTGCAGATCCCGCGCGCCCAGTGGGCATTCCGCACCGTCGCCATTCTGCCGATCGTGCTTTCGCCTGTCGTGGTCGGGCTTTTCTGGCGCACGTTGCTGCTGACGCCGGACTTCGGCATCGTCGATTTCGCGTCCCGCGCGCTGGGATTGGGCTCGCACAATTGGTTGGGCGACCCGCTGCTGGCGCGCATCTCCGTGACCGCAATTCATACCTGGCAGTGGACGCCGTTCGTATTCCTCTACCTGCTCGCGGCGCTGTCGACCTTGCCGGCCGACCTCTACGAGGCGGCACGCATCGATCGCGCTAACGCCTGGCGCCGGTTCACCAACATCACCCTGCCCCTGATCCGCCCCGCCATCGTGATGGTCGTGATCCTGCGCATGACCGTGGCGCTCTCGGCTTTCGCGGCGATCTATGCGGCGACCGGCGGTGGACCTGGCACCGCGACCGAAATCATCAATCTCTTGGCTTATCGCGTATCGTTTGCCGAACTCTCACTGGGCTACGGCGCTGCGGTGGCAGTGGTGCTCCTCGTCGTTACGATGGTGGTCGCCGCGCTGCTGTTCCGCTTGCGGCGTGCCCTGTGACCCGGCGTCGAGGCCGCAACACCGCACGCAACACGGCCCTGATGGTAGTGGCCGCGATGCTGCTCTCCATCTGGGTGGTGCCAATCCTGTGGGCGATCATCACCTCGCTCAAGAACGAGAAGGAAGTACTAGCCTATCCGCCCACCGTGATCTTCACACCTACGCTGCACAACTTCCATGAGGTCCTATTCGGCCCGACCAACATCGTATCCTATCTGACGAGCAGCATCGTTCTAGCCACATCGACGACGGTGCTTACCGTGCTCCTGGCCGTGCCAGCGGCTTACTCCTTCGCGCGGCTCAAACTACCGGCCAAGAAACCGATGAGCTTCTACGTGCTCGCCACCCAGCTGGTGCCGCCCATCGGCCTCATCATTCCGTACTACCTGATCCTCAATCGGGTCGGCTGGTTAGACAGCTACAAGGGTTTGGTGCTCATTTACCTCACCTTCTCGCTTCCCTTCGCTATATGGCTGCTCGTGTCCTACTTCGAGGACATTCCGCGCGAGATGGAGGAAGCGGCGCTGATCGATCGGGCGAGCCGACTGCAGGCTTTCTGGCACGTGGTGCTACCGCAGGCCCGCGGGGCTATCGGTGTGACGGTCATCTTCGTCTTCCTGAATGCGTGGAACGAGTTCCTGTTCGCGGTCGTGCTCGGCGGCTCCAACGTCAGCCCGGTCACCGTGGCCATGTACAACTACATCAATACCGAGCAGACCCAGTGGGCGCAGTTGGCGGCAGCCGCCCTGATCGCGATGCTGCCCGTGATTGCCCTCGGCATCGCCGCGCAACGCCACATCGTGAGTGGCCTCTCCGCAGGCTCCGTCAAGGGCGTGACGCGTCGATGAGCAAGCGCGGATCGGTCAAACTCGCCGGGGTCGGAAAGTCTTTCGGCTCGACCACCGTGCTCCAGAACGTCGATCTCGAGATCGCGCCGGGAGAGTTCTTCTCGCTGCTGGGCCCTTCGGGGTCCGGCAAGACCACCACCTTGCGCATCATCGCCGGTCTCGAGGTCGCGACCCAGGGCAGCGTCTATATGGACGGTAACGACGTGACATTACTGCCGCCCGGCGATCGCGACGTCGCGATGGTCTTCCAGAGCTACGCGCTTTATCCGCACATGACGGTGTTCGACAACATCGCGTTTCCGCTAAAGATGGTCCGGACGCCCGCGAGCGAGATCGGGACCGCGGTGCGGGACGCAGCGGCGCGCGTCCGCATCGACCACCTGCTCACGCGCAAGCCAGGGCAGCTGTCGGGCGGCCAGCAGCAGCGCTGCGCGCTGGCGCGTGCCATTGTCCGAAAGCCGACCCTTTTCCTGCTCGACGAGCCACTCTCCAACCTCGACGCCAAGCTGCGGATCGAGACGCGGGTCGAGCTGCGGCGCCTGCAACGCACCCTCGATGTGACCGCGATCTACGTCACGCATGATCAGGAGGAGGCGATGTCCATGTCCGACCGCCTCGCCATTTTCATGGATGGCCGCATCGTCCAGGTCGGGACGCCCGAGGACGTCTATACGCGGCCGGCGACGTCGCGGGTGGCCGGTTTCCTCGGTAACCCGCCGATGAACGTGCTGCCGGTGCGGCTATCCGGCGGCCAGCTGTTGGTCGGCAACGCGCGGTTCGACGCGCCGCGGCTGAGACCGCTCGGCGAGCGCGAGGTCCTGCTCGGCATCCGACCGTCGGAGATCATCCTGGGGACCGGGGACGTGGAGGCGACTGTCACGCTATTCGAGCTCCTGGGCGAGGACGTGATCGTAGACCTCGACCTCGGCGGCGAACTGATCCGCGTCCGAGTACCCGGGCGGAGCCGCATCGAGGAGGGGACCAGCGTGCGCGTGGGCTTCGATCCTCAGAAGCTCCACGTTTTCGATCGCACGACTGGCGAGCGCATCGATATCTAACGCAGTAAGGACGGCATGGCCCGCAGCACGAAAGTCGTTCCCCTCACACGCGACGGTCCAGTCGCGATGCACCGCCAACTCGCCAACCAGCTCCGTGAGGCGATCGCACGCGGCGCCTATAAGATCGGCGATAGGATCCCAGCCGAACTGCAGTTGATCCAACGTTTCGGCGTGTCACGGATCACTGCCAGGCAGGCGGTCGATGCCCTGGCGCGCGAAGGGCTGGTGATCCGCAAGCAGGGCAAGGGCACGTTCGTCGCCGTCCCGACGGTACACTACGACCTGCTTGCGCTACGCGGCATCTACGATGGCTTGGTCGCCCAAGGCCATGATCCTCAGACCAAGCTTCTCACTTTCGCGCAAGCGACGCCGCCGGGACGAATCGCCCAACGTCTCGGCACAGGGCAGCGCAAGTTGCTACATTGGCGACGTCTCTACGAGGTGCGCGGCCGCCCATTCGCCGTCGCCGACGTATATCTCGAGACCGGCCGCATACGCCTCGATCGCCGGCAGGTCGATCGCAATCCAACTTATCGAATTCTCGAAGAAATCATCCGCGAGCAGATCAGCCGGGCCGACGTATCGATCAGCTATACCCGGGCCAACACGTCGCTGGCACACGTCCTCCAGCTACCGCGCGGCGCTCCCCTGATGCTGTTCGAACGAGTCTCGTACGACGGCAACGGCATCCCCCGCGAGCACTCCGCCTACTATGCGCGGGCCGAGGCCTACGAATTCTCGCTCACGGTACGCGGCAAGCTGCCGATCACGCGCTCGCTTCGGGCGGCGCGCTGACATGCGGCCAGACACAAATGATGGGAGAGAAGTGGTGGCGGATAGGCCCAACATTCTTCTGATCACATCCGATCAGCAGCGCGGCGACTGTTTCGGGTTCGAAGGCCGTCGCGTCAGCACGCCGCATCTCGACGGCCTCGCGCGTCAGGGGACTCGATTTGCCGCCTGCATCACGCCCAACGTCGTGTGCCAACCTTCGCGCGCCAGCATCCTGACCGGATTGCTGCCGCGCACGCACGGCGTATGGGACAACGGCGTCGACCTTGAGGATGCGGTGGGCGCCGCCGGGTTCGCCGGCAAGCTTGCGCGGTCGGGTTATCGATCGGGCTTCATCGGCAAGGCGCACTTCTCGACCTTCCACACCTTCAAGCCGACCGGTAAGCCGGAGAATCGCGCGAGTACCCATCTCTATGGCGCGGACTGGTTCGGCCCGTACATGGGTTTCGAACACGTCGAGCTGATGGTCGGCGGCCACAACATGTACCTGCCGCAGCATCCGCCCGACGGCCAGCATTACGAGCGTTGGTACTACGCCGACGGCCAGGGTGAGGCGAAGAACGCACTCTACGCTACGCGTCGCCCGCCCGACGTCGGTGCAGCGCAGACCTGGCATTCGGCGCTGCCGCCGGCCTGGCACAACTCGACCTGGACCGGCGACCGCACCATTGATTACCTTCGTCGTCACCGGAACGAGCCGTTCGTGCTGTGGGCATCGTTTCCAGACCCGCATCACCCGTTCGACTGCCCGGAGCCCTGGAGCCGCCTGCACCATCCGGACGACGTCGACCTGCCGCGCTTCCGCGAACTCGACCTCGAGCGGCGTCCCTGGTGGCACAAGGCCAGTCTCGAATCTGAACCGCAGCTCGCCGACCCGCAGCTACGCGCCTTCCGCGCCAAGCAATCGCGCACTCCGCCGCAGACTGATGAGCAGCTGAAACATTTGATCGCGAACTACTACGGGATGATTTCGCTGATCGACCACAATGTCGGCCGCATCCTGATCGCGCTCGACGAACTCGAGCTCGCCGACCGAACGGTCGTCGTCTACACGACCGATCACGGCGACTGGCTCGGCGACCACGGCATTATCCTCAAGGGGCCGATAATGTACGAAGGGCTGCTGCGCATTGGCAGCATTTGGCGCGGGCCCGGCGTGCCTGCCGGTCGGGTGGTGCACGACCCGGTTTCCACCTTGGACCTGCCGGCCACCTTCTACGACTATGCGGGGAGTCAACCGGACCGCGAGATCCACAGCCGCAGCCTGCGCCCCCTGATCGAAGGGCGACCAGGCGTCTCGCGCGACTTTGCGTACAACGAATGGGACGTGCACGCCTCGCGCTGCGGCGTCGCCTTGCAACTGCGCACCGTGCGGACGCCAACCAGCAAGCTGACGCTCGAACTGGGTAGCGGTGCTGGCGAGATGTATGACCTCGCCGAGGATCCGTTCGAGATGCGCAACGTTTTCGACGACCCGGCCTATCGTGCGATGCGCCGGGAACTCACGGAGATGATCGGGAGTCGGCCGAACGACGCGCGGTCAGCGTTGCCGGAACCGGTCGGTATGGCCTAGTCGCGACGCTTCAACAACGACCATTTGGGGAGGACTTTCAATGCGCGACTCACCGACCAACGCCGCGGCGCTGTCCCGGCGAAAGATCCTTCACGCCGGCGCCGCCGCAGCCGCGTTGGCTGCGACGAGGTCGCTGCGCGCGCACGCGACCGATGCAATCTACACACTACGCTTATCAAGCTGGGGCGCGCCGGGCGTGCCGCAGGTTTCGGTCTACGTTCCGGAGTTCACCAAGCGGGTCTCGGAAGGCAGCCAGGGTCGGATCGCGGTCCAGCATTTTCCTGCTGGATCGTTGGTGAAGGAGCAGGACGTGGCGTCCGCGATCCAGGCCGGCGTGGTAGATATCTCGTTGTCAACGATCGGTAGCTGGGCCTCGACCGCACCGACCGCCGCGTTGCTCAACTCCATCCTCTTCTCGCCGACCGACGCCGGCTTCGCCACCCTGATCGGGCCGGGCACAAAACTCTACGGCATGCTGGCCGACGATCTCGCCAAGCGCAGCGGCGTGCTACTCGGCACGATCGACAATGGCGCGCCAGTGGTCGTCTCGCGTGCGCCGATCAACGGACCGGGAGATTTCCGCGGAAAGACGGTGCGCGTTTACGATCGTCTGACCTCACAGATCGTGCAGACGCTCGGCGGCGCCCCATCAACCATCCAGGTTACCGACGTCTATCCCGCGCTGGAGCGCGGCACAGTTCAGGCTGCGATCGGCGGTCTACAGGGCGAGGCCGGCCTCAAGGTCTATGAAGTCGCGAAATACCTGCTGCTGACCAACGGCGTAATCGGCACTGGGATCACCTTCTACGTGATGAACAAGGCCGCGCTGGCGCGGCTGCCGGCGGATCTCCAGCACCTCGTCGTCGAGAGCGGAGAGGCGGCGGGGCGGATCGCCAACGACGCCGTCGTGAACGCTCTCGGCAAGCTGCGCCAAGTCATGGCGGACCACGGCATGACGGTCACGGAGCTCGAGCTCGGCACACCCGCCTATGAGGCTTTCGTCGCGGCTCTCAAGCCGCTCGCCGACCAGCAGAGGGCGCACCTCTCCCCAGCCCTGCTGCAGGCTCTGTCGGCGAAAAGCTGACGTTGGTTTTGGGCGAGGAGCATCTCGGCATGTCGGCGAGCGGCGCGCGGAGGCTCGCCACACGATTGACCCAGGTGGCGCACTGGCTGTGCTGGGGGGCCGCGGCGTTCGCGTTCCTGCTGCCGCTACCCGTCGTCTACGAAGTCGTGATGGACCAGCTGCAGCAGCCACCGATCTGGGTGTTCGAGACAACTGGCTACGGCATCATCATAATCGCGTTCTCCGCGAGCGGTTACGCCCTCAAGACTGGTCACCATTTCCGCGTCACGCTGCTGCCCGATCGATTTCCCGCGCTGGACAGCGCGTTGCAGCGGCTGGCGGGCCTGCTCGAATTCGCTTTCGGCGTGATGTTGCTGGCGGCGGGCGGTGGACAGGCATTCGACTCCTGGATCAACGACACCACGTCCGACACGCTGCTCGCCGTGCCGCAGGTCTGGCCGCAGCTCGCGCTACCGATCGGCGGGATCGCCATCACTTTGCTCGGCTTCGCACATCTGCTCGATCCGAGTCGGCACAGGATGCACGATGCCCATCGGCCCTGATACGGAAGTCCTGATCGTCGCTGTCGCGATGTTCGCCTTGATGGCGATCGGCATCCCGATCTTCATTGCGATCGGTGCGTCCGCGTTTGCCGGCCTGTGGCTGGTGTTCGGCCTCCAACAGGGGATGATCGACTTTGCGTCCTTCCTCTGGCAGAGCCTCAACAGCTTCGAGCTCGTAACGATCCCGCTGTTCGTCCTAGCCGCCATGCTGGTCCAGGAGGCGAAGGTTGGCGACGAGCTGTTCGAGTTCGCCAAGGTGTGGGTCGGTCCGGTGCCGAACGGCCTCGGCGTCGCGGTCATTCTGACCTGCGCGATCTTCGCCGGCATCACGGGATCGAGCCCGGTCACGGCCGTCACGGTCGGCCTGATCG
>DATJNS010000460.1:0-12354 GCA_035507915.1 Candidatus Sulfotelmatobacter sp. | reverse complement strand
GGTCGGCGTCACGCCGCTGCTCGGCTCCGGCATCGATCGCGACAAGGTGCCGGCCGCGACGACCGTGCTGACCCAACCCGACCTCGCGCGCGGCGGCCCGACCGACGCGCTGCGCGGGCTCGACGACGCCGCCGGCGGCGTCACCTTGTCGGACGCGCAGGGCAATCCCTTCCAGCCGAGCCTGCTCTATCGCGGCTTCCAGGCGTCGCCGCTGGTCGGCAACGCGCAAGGCCTCGCCGTGTACGTCAACGGCGGGCGCTTCAACCAGCCGTTCGGCGACACGGTCAACTGGGACCTGATCCCCGACGTCGCGATCAAGAGCATGAACCTGGTCGGCTCGAACCCGGCCTTCGGCCTCAACGCGCTGGGCGGCGCGCTCGCGGTCGAGCTCAAGGACGGCTTCAACCATCACGGCACGACGCTCGAGCTGTCGGGCGGCTCGTTCGGCCGCATCCAGGGCACGTTCGAGTCCGGCCGGCAGATCGGCCAGGTCGGGCTGTACGTCGCCGGCAGCGGTCTGGCCGAGAGCGGCTGGCGCGATTTCTCGCCGTCGGACAAGCGCCAGCTCTACGGCGATCTCGGCTGGCGCGGCGACGCGGGCGAGCTGCACTTGAACCTCAGCGTGGCCGACAATCACCTCGCCGGCAACGGCACCACACCGGTCGATCTGCTCGCGGTCGATCGCGCCGCGGTGTTCACCCATCCCGACGACACGCGCAACAAGTATCTGCGCCTGGCGCTGTCGGGCACGCACGAGATCGACGACGCGACCGCGCTGCAGGGCAACCTCTACTACCAGAACTTCGACCAGCGCACGGTCAACGGCGACACCGCGTCGGTGCAGCCATGCACCGGCAACGCGACGCTCCTGTGCACCACGGCGGGCGCGCCGCTCACCAGCCCGGGCGGCGCCACGATCACGAACTTCGTCACCGGCAGCCCGTACGCGGCGAGCTTCGCGCAGTTCGCCGCCGGCGGGCCCTACGCGGTGCTCAACCAGACCGCGACGATCACCAACGGCTACGGCGGCACCGTGCAGGCGACCCGCCAGGACGAGCCGTTCGGCATGCCCAACCATCTGGTCGGCGGCGCCAGCCTCGACGGCGGCGTCACGAGCTTCGCGGCGAGCACGCTGATCGGCCCGCTCGGTCTCGATCGCGGCTTCCCGGGCCCCGGCGTGATCGTCGACCAGGCCGACGGCTCGATCGCGCCGGTGCGCGTCGGCATCACGAACGCGTATTACGGCGTGTTCGCGGTCGACACGCTCGACGTGACCGACGCCCTGTCGGCGACCGTGTCGGGGCGCCTCAACGTCGCCGACATCGACCTCAAGGATCAGCTCGGCACCGCGCTGACCGGCGACCACGTCTACAGCCGCTTCAACCCCGGCGCCGGGCTGACCTACAAGCTGACGCCGGCGCTGTCCGCCTATGCCGGCTACGCCGAGGCGAACCGCGCGCCGACGCCGGCCGAGCTGTCGTGCGCCAGCCCGCTCGCGCCGTGCAGCCTCAACAACTTCTTCGTCGGCGACCCGGGCCTGAAGCAGGTCGTCGCGCGCACCGTCGAGGCCGGCTTGCGCGGCGCCGCGGCGCCCGTCGAGGGCGCCGAGCTCAACTGGCGCGCCGGGCTGTTCCGCACCGACAGCGACGACGACATCCAGTTCGTCGCCAGCCCGACGATCGGCCGCGACTTCTTCGAGAATGTCGGCACGACGCGACGGCAGGGCGTCGAGACCAGCGCCGAGCTGCGCGTCGGACGCTGGCACGGCTTCGCGAGCTATTCCTACACCGACGCGACCTACCGCACGGCGCTGACCATCGACGGCGGCTCCAATCCGCAGGCCGACGCCAACGGCCTGCTTCACGTGCAACCGGGCGACCGCCTGCCCGGCGTTCCGGCGCACGTCGCCAAGCTCGGCGTCGATTGCGACGTCACGCCGGCCTGGACGCTCGGCGCGACCCTGCGCGCGGCGAGCGGCCAGTACCTGATCGGCGACGCCAGCAACCTCAACGCCCCGACCGCGGCCTACGCGGTGCTCAACCTCGACACCGAATACCGGCTGACCGACCACGTCACCGTGTTCGGGCTGATCCAGAACGCGACCGACACGCACTACGCGACCTTCGGCACCTTCTCGCCGACCAGTCTGGTGCCGATCCTGCAGGCGCCCAACGCGAGCAACCCGCGCAGCCTCAGCCCGGGCGCGCCGATCGGCGTGTGGGCCGGCCTGCGCGTGGCGTTCTGACGCCGAGCTCAGAAGGCTTTTCGCTTCGGGGCGTGGCGCGCGGCTGGATCAACCCGAGAGACACCGTCCGTTCGGAACCCGGATTTTCTACCGTGAGCGGCAGCGCCGGTCGGTCGGGCTGTGCAGGGGTGCGGGCGGCTCTGCCCCGCGCGTGTCAGTGCCGTGAGCGCCACCGATACCATCGTCCAATATCCGGCAAGTCCGCGTTCGCTAAAATCCTTGCTTGCAGCGCAGCAGCCGGGTCGCAAAGGTCTGCGGTCCCGTCGACCAGGGCGACCGCTACCAGCCGTCAGCGGGGGGCATGTCGTGAGATCGAGACGAGATCCCGCATCGAGCGGCGGCGGCCGATGACCCGCGGACTCCCCGCGTTGGCGATCGCCCGTTGGGTCTCGCTCGGCGTGGGATGCGTCGTTTCGTTGGTGCTGTGCGGCGCGGCGTTCGCACAAGCGCCGCCGACGCCACGCGCCCCCGACACGCTCGAGGCGCGCGTGCGCGCCTGCGTGTCGTGTCACGGCGAGCAGGGACAGGGGACGGACGACGACTATTTCCCACGTCTCGCCGGCAAGCCGGCCGGCTATCTGACACATCAGCTCATTGCGTTTCGCGACGGGCGTCGCCGCTACTCGCCGATGAACTACCTGCTCGAATATCAGACGGACGCCTACCTGCAGAAGATCGCCGCGTATTTCGCTGCGCTGCGACCGCCGGCGAAGGCGGCGGCCGTGAGCGACGCCAGCCCCGTGGTGCTGGCTCGCGGCAAGTCGCTGGTCACCGACGGCGACCAGGCGAAGGGCGTTCCGGCCTGTGCCGGGTGTCACGGTCCCAAGCTGACGGGAATGGAGCCCGGCATTCCCGGCCTCGTCGGATTGCATGCGAGCTACGTCAGCGCGCAGCTCGGTGCGTTCCGCTACGGGACGCGCACCGCGGCGGCGCCCGATTGCATGCAGCTCGTCGCCGCGAGCCTGACCGAAAGCGACGTCACCGCGGTCGCGGCGTATCTCGCGGCCCAACCGGTTCCGGCCGATCCGTCGCCCGTTCCGCATGGCACGCTGGCGATGCCGTTCGCCTGCGGCAGCCAGCCGCATTGAGGAGACGCCATGTGGAACGACCGGCTCACCTCATGGCTGTTGATCGCCGGCATGTCGTTCGCCGGCTGGGGCCTGCCGACCATCGCGCTCGCGGCGGATGACCATGCCCTCGTCGCCCAGGGCGAATACCTCGCCAAGGCCGGCGATTGCATCGCCTGCCATACCGACCCTGGGGGCCCGCTGTTCGCCGGCGGCCGGGCGCTGCCCACGCCGTTCGGCACGATCTACTCGTCCAACGTGACCCCCGACCCGGCGACCGGGATCGGCAAATGGACCGCGGACGATTTCTACAAGACGATGCACGAGGGCCGCTTCCCGGATGGCGGCCTGCTCTATCCGGTCATGCCCTACGCGTCATACACCAAGGTGACGCGCGCCGATTCCGACGCGATCTTCGCCTATCTGCGCTCGATCCCGGCGGTGAGCCGGTCGAACCGGGTGAATGACCTGCAGTTCCCCTACGACAACCGCCAGCTGATCCTGGGCTGGCGCACGCTGTACTTCAACCAAGGCGAATACCAGCCCGACGCGACCAAATCGCCCGAGTGGAATCGCGGCGCCTATCTCGTCGGCGGGCTCGGACATTGCGCGATGTGCCATTCGCCGATCAACGCGCTCGGCGGCTCGCCCGAGTCGAAGGCGTTCGAGGGCGGGCTGATCCCGATGCAGAACTGGTATGCGCCGTCGCTGACCTCGAACCGGGAGGCGGGGCTCGGCGAGTGGAGCATCGAGGAGATCGTCGGGCTGTTGCGCACCGGCGTGTCGCATCGCGGCGCGGTTTACGGGCCGATGGCCGAGGTCACGTTCAACAGCCTGCAACATCTCAGCGATGCCGACGTGCGGGCGATGGCGATCTATCTCAAGAGCCTCGCCGAGGGTAGCCCGCCGGGTCCCGAACCGACCGCCGTGTCGCCGTCGGAGAGCAGTTTGCTGATGAGCTTGGGGCAGACCGTCTACCAGACGCGCTGTGCGAGCTGCCACGGCGCGGACGGCCGCGGCATGCCTCCCGACTACCCGCCGCTCGCCGGCAACCCGTCGATCCAGATGGAGTCGGCGGTCAACCCGATCCGCATGGTGCTCAATGGCGGCCTGCCGCCGGGCACGGCGGGCAATCCGATGCCCTACGGCATGCCGCCTTTCGCGCAGAACCTGTCGGACGACGACGTCGCCGCCGTCGTCACCTTCATCCGCGCCGCCTGGGGCAACCGGGGTGCCGCGGTGTCGGCGAGCCAGGCCAACGCCCTGCGCAAAGTGCCCCTCGACTGACGGAGGACGGACGCCGCGATGCTGAACTCGGATCCGATGTCGGATGACGGCGCGTCTCCGCGGGACGACGCGGCGGTGAACGCGATCTTGCGCTCGGGCGCGCTTGGCGCCCTCGTGCTCGCCGGAGTCGCGACCGCGATCGTCGTCGCGATCTGGCTGGCGTTCTACCTCGCCGTCTTTCTGCCGCGGGCGATCGCGTCATGACCGACCTGGCCTCGCCGCCGCCCTCCGATCCCGCCGCCGAGCATGCCGAGCGCGTCGAGCATCGCTGGGCCGGCGTCATGGTCGCGATCATCGTCCTGCTGGTCGCGATCGCCACCTATTCCGGGCTGCGTCACGCGGCGGTGCCGCAGGCCCAGGTCGAGACGATCGACCCGCGCACGCTGCATCTCGCCGGCGAATTCATCGAAAGCAATCTCGGCAGCGCGCTCGAGCCCGACGGTTCGGTGACGGTGCGCGCGGTCGGCCAGCAATATTCGTTCACGCCGTCCTGCCTGCTGGTTCCCACCGGCGCGCAAGTCACCTTTCGCATGACCAGCGCCGATGTGGTGCACGGTTTTCTGGTCGCCGACACCAACATCAACCTGATGCTGGTGCCGGGTTACATCTCCAGCCTGCGGGCGCGCTTCGATACGCCCGGCGAGCGGCTGATGCCGTGCCATGAATTCTGCGGCGTCGGCCATGAGGGGATGTGGGCGCGGGTAAAGGTCATCGACAGGGCCGCCTTCGCGCGGCTGGCGGCGCAGCACCGGAGGCTGAGCTGTGTGGAATAGCCGGCGCCTGGTCCTCGCCCATTTCTGGGTCGCCTTCGTCGGCTTTGGCGGCGCGCTGCTGCTCGGCGAATGGCAGATGTACGTCCGCAGCCCGCTTGCCGCCTGGATCGGCGACCCCGAGCTGTATTACCGCTCGGTCACCGCGCACGGCACGACGATGGCCTACGTGATGCCGACCCTGGTCGCGATGGGGTTCGGCTATTTCGTGACCGAGCAGGCGCTCAAGCGTCCGATGATCGGCCTGCGCTGGGCGTGGCTCGGATGGGCGCTGGCGGTCGTGGGCACGATCAGCGCGATCGTCCCGGTGGCGCTCGGCCGTGCCTCGGTGCTCTACACCTTCTACCCGCCGCTGGTCGGCAACGCCTTCTATTACATCGGTCTCGTCCTCGTCGTCGTCGGCTCGTGGATTTGGGTCGCGCTGATGTCCGCGAACCTGTACCGCTGGAAGCGCGACAATCCCGGCGCGCCGGTGCCGTTCCCGATGTTCGCGACGGTCGCCGGCTCCTATCTCTGGGGCTGGACCGCGGTCGGCGCCGCGCTCGAGATTCTGTTCCAGATCATCCCGGTGGCGCTCGGGCTGCGCGACACGATCGATGCCGGGCTGGCGCGCGTCCTGTTCTCCTGGACGCTGCACGCGATCGTCTATTTCTGGCTGATGCCGACCTACATCGCCTATTACACGATCGTGCCGCGCGCGATCGGCGGGCGGCTGTTCAGCGACACGATGGGAAGGATTTCCTTCGCCTCGTTCCTCGTCGTCGCGATGCCGATCGGCATCCATCATGCATTCGAGGATCCGGAGGTCGGGGCCGGGTTCAAATACCTGCATTCGGTCTTCACCGCGCTCGTCACCGTGCCCACCTTGCTGACCGTGTTCACGATCTGCGCGTCGGTCGAGATCGCGGGACGGCTGCGCGGCGGCAAAGGGGTGCTCGGCTGGCTGGCGGCGCTGCCGTGGCGCAATCCGGCGATGCTGGGGCTGGCGCTGTCGTTCGTGATGCTGGGGTTCGGCGGCGCCGGCGGCATCATCAACATGAGCTACCAGCTCGACGCGACGATCCACAACACGCAGTGGGTCACCGGGCACTTCCACCTGATCTTCGCCGGCGCGATCGTGATCATGTATTTCGTGATCGCCTATGACATCTGGCCCCACCTGACCGGGCGCGCGCTCGACGGTCTCGGACTCATGCGCGCGCAGCTCTGGCTGTGGTGCGTCGGCATGATCATCCTGACCTTCCCATGGCACTGGGTCGGCATCCTCGGCATGCCGCGCCGCATGGCCTTCTACGACTACACCGATCCGACGATCGCCGCGCAGGCGGCGCCGGTCGTCATGTCGGTCGTCGGCGGCGCGATCCTCGTGGTCTCGGCGGCGCTGTTTCTTTTCGTGCTGCTGCGTGGCCAAGTTGCGCCGCGCGTCGCGCCCGAGACTTACCGCTTCAGTGTCGCGGTGCGACCGCCCCGTACGGTGCCGGCCGCGCTGAACGGGCTGGGCCTTTGGCTTGGCCTGATGATCGCGCTGACTGTCGTCAATTACGGCTTCCCGATCGCGCACGCGATTGCGACGCGGGGGACGGCAGTGCCGGCGATCATGGTCGGGGAACGGCGATGACGGAGGAACGCGTCGCCTCGCTGCGCAATCGCTGGTTCACGATCAGCATCGGCGGCGCGGCTGCGACCGCCCTCGTCGGATTTCTGGTCGGCTTCCTGTGGCTGCCGCTCGCCCAGCCGGGCGAGCGTTTCCGCAGCGCTTGGGACGCGATATGCAGCGCCGCGGGCCTCCTGCACCAGCCGTCGTCGAGCGAGCAGATCGTCACCGCCGGTTATCCGATGACGCGCGTCGAAGTGTTCCCGCAAATGTTCGCCGGCGCGGACGCGGTGTCGATCGGCCGTGGCGCGACGCTGGCGCTGCGCTGCACGATGTGTCACGGCGCCCGCGGGCTGAGCGACGCCAAGTCGCCCAACCTCGCCGGGCAATATCGGATCGCGATCTACAAGCAGCTCGCGGATTTCAAGAGCGGCGCGCGCGCCAGCGCGGTCATGGCGCCGCTCGTCGCCGATCTGAGCGATGCCGACATGCGCGACCTCGCCGCCTATTACGCCTATCTGCCGCGGATCGCGAACAGCGCCGCTGCCGACGATCCGCCGCGCATCGTCGGGAGCGGCGCGCCGCTCCGCGGGATCGCGCCCTGCGGCGCCTGCCACGGCGAAGTCGGGCACAAGGCGGGCGCGGCATGGCTCGAGGGCCAGCCGATGGCCTATCTCCGCGCGCAGCTCGAGGCGTTCGCCAGCGGTGCCCGCCACAACGACATCGACGAGCAGATGCGCAACGTGGCGCGCACGATGACCCCGCAGGAGGTCGACGCCGCGAGCCGTTACTACGCCGAACATCCGTAGGCATCCGGCAGCCGAGCCGCTCCCTCTCGGCATCGCCGAGCGTCGGCTGACACCGGCAAAACCGCCAAAGTTCGCGCCGCCAAAGCGGGGGCACGGTGGGCCCGAGTTGAGAACCATCGTGACATCTGCCCAAATAGCGCTTGGGCCGAGCGGTCGCGCCCGATCGTCGGGTGCGAGCACGGGGGGATTGTCCATGGGGCCACTATTGTTCGAGCCGATCCGGATCCGCGGCGTGACCTTGAAGAACCGGGTCGTGGTGGCGCCGATGCACCAGTACGCGGCCGACAAAGGCTTCGCGACCGACTGGCACCTGATGAATGCCGGCCGCTACGCCGCGGGCGGCGCGGGCCTCGTGATCATGGAATCGACCAAGGTCGAGCGGCGCGGCTGCGGCACCGTCGGCGACCTCGGCATCTGGGACGACGCCTTCATCCCCGGTCTCAAACGCTGCGTCGACTTCATCCGCCAGCAGGGCGCGGTGCCGGGCATCCAGCTCGGCCATTCCGGCCGCAAGGCCCGGCGCTTCCGGCCGTGGGAAGGCGGCGCGCCGCTCGAGCCCTCGCCCGAGATCTGGAACTGGGACGGCTGGGAGCTGGTTTCCTCGAGCGCCCTCAGCGCGCCCGCGACCGATCCGGTGCCGCGCGCGCTGACGCGCGCCGAGATTCCCGAAGTCGTCGAGCGCTGGGGCCAGGCGGCGCGGCGCGCGCACGAAGCGGGCTTCGATGTGCTCGATATCCACGGCGCGCACGGCTACCTGATCCACCAGTTCCTCTCGCCGTTCTCCAACGTGCGCAACGATGAATACGGCGGCAGCGAGATCAATCGCATGCGCTTTGCGATCGAGGTCGTCGAGAGCGTGCGGGCGCATTGGCCGGCGCACAAGCCGCTGTTCCTGCGGCTGTCCGTCGAGGACGATTCGGGCTGGGGGCCCGACCAGAGCGTCGCCTTGGCGAAGCTCGTCAAGCCCAAGGGCGTCGACGTGATCGATTGCAGCTCGGGCGGCATGCGCGGCTCGCCGGTGGTGAGCGCCGGGCCGGTGGGCTACGGCTATCAGGTGCCCTATGCCGAGCGGCTGCGGCGCGATGCCGACATCATGAGCATGGCGGTCGGCCTGATCGTGCACGCCGATCAGGCGGAGCGGATCCTCCAGGAGGGCCGGGCCGACCTCATCGCGCTCGCCCGCGAGCTGCTCTACAACCCGAACTGGCCGATGGACGCGGCGCAGAAGCTCGGCGTGGATGCGCAGTTCGGCTCGGTCCCGCCGGCGCAGGCCTACTGGCTGGCCAAGCGTGCGCAATCCGTGAAGAGCGTGGTGCCCTCGACCTACTCGAAGGGCATGAACACCCAGTGAAAGAATGTGGCGCTCGCGGGACTTCGCCCCTGCCGCGCCGATTTTGTGTGGCGCTCGCGGGGGCTTTGCCCCTGCCGCGCTAGCTCGTCGCGGCGCCGTAGAGTTCGTCGAAGGCGGCCTGGTCGAAGCGCGCGGTCGGCGCGTCGAACAGCATGCGGCCGCGCGACAGGCCGATCACGCGGTCCGCGTAGGTCCGCGCGTAGGGCACCTGGTGCAGGCTGCACAGCACGCCGACGCCCTCGGCGCGCGCGATGTCGCGCAGGAGCTCGAGCACGCCGCTGCTGGCGTTCGGGTCGAGGCTCGCCACCGGCTCGTCCGCGACGATCAAATCGGGCCGCTGCGCCAGCGCGCGCGCGATCGCGACGCGCTGCTGCTGGCCGCCCGACAGCCGGTCGGCGCGTTGGGTCGCGTGATCGAGCAGGCCGACGCGGTCGAGGCATTCGAGCGCGAGCAGGCGGTCGGCGCGCTCGAAGCGGCGCAGCCAGCCGCGCCAGGTCGGCACGTGACCGAGCCGGCCGGCCAGCACGTTGTCGAGCGCGCTCAGGCGGCTCACCAGATTGAACTGCTGGAACACCACCGCGATGCGCCGGCGCGCGCGGCCGCGCAGCGAGGCCAGATCCGCGCCGCCGATCGTCACCGTGCCGCGGTCGGGCGCGAGCAGCCCGGTGACGCAGCGGAACAGGGTCGTCTTGCCGGCGCCGCTCGGGCCCAGCACCGCGACGAACTCGTGCTCGTGCACCGTGAAGCCGACGTCCTCGATGGCCGGCCGCGGCCCGCCGAACGTCTTGGTGATGCCCGTGACGACGAGCCGCGGCGCCGCCGGCGTCCGGGGCGCGGGCCGAGCCGCGAGCACGCCGGCGGCGTCCGCCATGATCAGATCAGCCGGCGGCGCAGCCAGCTCGACAACTGGTCGAGCGCGGTCACCACCACCAGGATCACGGCGATGATCGTGAACAGCCGCGCGAAGTCGAGCAGGTCCATGCTGTTCTTGAGCTCCTGGCCGATGCCGCCGGCGCCCACCACGCCGAGCACGGTCGAGGCGCGGATGTTGAACTCCCACAGATAGAGCGCGGTCGACGCCAGCACCGGCAGGATGTCGGGCACCAGCGCGTAGAGGATCGCCATGAAGCGTCCGGCGCCGGTGGTGCGCACCGCGTCGAACGGGCCCATGGGCGCGTTCTCCATGTGGTCGGCGAACAGCTTGGCGGCGCTGCCCCAGTTGTGCAGCGCGATGCCGAGCACGCCGGCGAACGGGCCCAAGCCCACCGCGGCGACGAACAGCAGCGCGAAGATGAACGAGTCGATGCCGCGCAGCGCGTTGAGGAACCAGCGCGCCGGGTAGTAGAGCGCCGGCATCGGCGTGATGTTGCGGCTGGCGAGGATCGCCATCGGGATCGCGAGCAGGGTGGCGGCGGTCGTGCCGATCGCCGCCATCGCCACCGTCTCCATCGTGCGTTGGATGATCAGCGGCAGCTCGTCGAGCTTGGGCGGCCAGGCCGTGCCGATCCAGTGCGCGAGCTGGGGCAGCCCGGTCACCAGACGCGCCGGATCGATCCCGGCCAGATGCCACGAGACGACGTAGAACGCGGCGATCGCCAGCACGACGAGCCAGCCGCGCAGCTGCGCCGGCCCGCGCCCGGCGGCGTCGAGCTCGGCGAGCGTGCGTTCGGCCGCGGTCATCGTCTAGGTGGCGTGCGGCTTGATCTTGCCGACCGCGATGCCCGCCTTCTCGATCGTCTCGTAGGTCGCGTGGGTCGCCGCGACGAACCCGGTGTAGTGGGGCGGCAGCAGGGTCTTGGCCTGGTCGACGGTGACGTCGAGCAGGATCTTCTGGATCTCGGCCGCCATGTCCTTCGAGGTCGTCTTCGGCACCGCGATCGCGTCGTTGGGCAGCGGCGCCGACGTCCAGATGATCTTGGCGGCGTCGGCCTTGACCTTGCCGGTCTCGATCATGGCGTTGCGGTTGCGGTCGAAGTCGGTCGCCATGTCGACCTGCCCGGCGGCGACCGCGATCTCGTTGCCCGGGTGGGTCGAGCCCTCGGTGTATTTCCAGAAGGCCCGCGGGTCGATCTTCCAGACCTCCTTGCAGTAGTAGGTCGGGATCAGCCAGCCCGAGGTCGAGCCGAGGTCGGCGAACGAGATCGAGTGGCCCTTGGTGTCGTCGGGGAACTTGCCGACCTGGAGGTCGGGCCGTCCGATGATGATCGCGTAATAGATCGGCTTCTCGTCGTATTTCGCGGTCGCCAACGCCTGGCAGTCGGTCTGCGAGTTGGCGATCACGTAGCCCCACGGCCCCATCCAGGCGACGTCGACCTGGCCCGAGCCCATGGCGACCGCGATGCCGGCCCAGTCGGTGGTCGGCGTCAGCTCGTAAGTCGCGCCGAGCTTTTCGGCGATGTGCGCGAAGATCGGCGTGTAGGCCTTCTTGGTGTCGGCCGGCGTCGCCAGCAGCGGGCCGACCCCGAAGCGCAGATGCTTCTGCTGCGCGACCGCGGGCCGGAACACGCCGGCTGTGGCCAAGCCAGCCGCGCCGAGCAGGAACGTGCGACGTTTCTGAATCATGACGGCACCCCTCGCTGTTGCCAGTTCATCCGGTTGACGTTCGTCGCCGCCCGATCGCGGGTTACGCAGGCACACGTAGGCTGCCCGACGACGATAGGGAACCGAGCGGGGGCTCGCCTCGACAACGCCCCGCCGCACCATGCGACGATGCGGCCCGCCCGGAGCCGGCGCCTGACGAGATCGCTCGCGCCGACGTTAGCGGTGCGGCCGCGCGCCGGTCAAGGAAGCGGCGGGGCGGGTGTCTCGGTTTGACATCCAGTGCGCGTGAAATCGATCCCGGTCCGTGCCATGGTGGCGGCGATGCCCGATCGTCAGCCAACGCTCGTCAAGCGCTACGGCGGCGGCCGCCTCTATGACGCGACGGCCGGACGCTACGTCACCTTGGACGATCTGCGGCGCTGGCAGGCGCAGGGCGTTGCCTTCGAGGTTCGCGACGCCGAGACCGGGGATGACATCGCCCGCGTGCTTCTCGCGTAGGCGCCGGCCGTTACGTCGTCGACGGAATCACGAACAGGCCGGCGCCCGCGCCGGCGCGCGCCACTGCACGGCATGGGGCTGCAGCGCTCGGCCGCGACGCGCCAGCTCGGGCGGCGTCAGCACGTCGCAGCTCGGCCACAGGCCGGTCTCGAGCGCGGCCGCGTAGCCCTCGGGCAGACCGTGCGCGCGCAT
>DATJNS010000459.1:0-5416 GCA_035507915.1 Candidatus Sulfotelmatobacter sp. | reverse complement strand
TTATACGATGTGGCTCAAGCGTCGCACGCCGCAGAACATCGTGATTGGCGGCGCTGCGGGCGCGCTGCCGCCGGTGATCGGCTGGGCAGCCGCGAGCGGCGACATCGCGCTCGAGCCGCTCATCCTGTTCCTGATCGTCTTCCTGTGGACGCCGCCTCATTTCTGGGCGCTGTCGCTCAATCGTGCTGACGAATATGCTCGCGCCGGCGTGCCGATGCTGCCGGTCGTGGCCGGCAGGGCCGGCACAACCCGCCAAATCCTGCTTTATAGCGTTCTGTTGTTTCCGGCGTCGCTGCTGCCGTGGGCGCTTGGATTTGCCGGCGCAATCTACGGCGTGATTGTCGCCGCCTGCGGAGCGACGTTCATTGCGCTCGCGCTGAAATTGGTCAGGACCGGCGGAGTCGATCGGCAGTCGGCCAATCGTCTGTTCGCGTTCTCCATCCTCTACCTGTTCGTACTCTTCGGGGCCCTCTTGGCAAGCAACGGCGAGGAACGCGGGTCTCGCACGGTCTGGGCGCGGGCGGCTCCGACCGCGGTGACGCCTGCAGATGCCGCTCCCTATGCGCACCCGTTTACCCCAGCCACACCAGGGGGGATCTGACATGCGGCATGGCACAAGAGCCGTCCTGCGGTTCGGCACTTTGATCAGTGCAGGTACGCTCGGCGGCTGCGCCGGTGGGGTTCTCGATCCGAAAGGACCGATCGCCGCAGCCGAACGGCTGATCATGTACGACTCGGTTGGAATCATGCTGGCGATCGTGATCCCAACGATGGTCGCCACGCTCGGCACGGCCTTCTGGTTTCGCGCCTCGAATTCGCGGGCCCGCTACCTGCCCGATTTCGCCTACTCCGGCCGCCTCGAGATGCTCGTGTGGTCGATTCCGATCATGACCGTGCTGCTTGTCGGCGGCGTCGCCTGGCTCAGCTCATACGCTCTCGATCCACCCAAGGCGATTGTCTCTGCGGTCAAGCCCGTCAGGGTTCAAGTCGTCTCCCTCGATTGGAAGTGGCTCTTCATCTATCCCGACCAGGGCATCGCGACCGTCAATCGGCTCACTGTCCCCGCGGGCACGCCGATCAGCTTCGAGCTGACGTCTTCGGGCGTGATGAACAGCTTCTTCGTGCCGCAGCTCGCCGGCCAGATCTACACCATGGCCGGAATGGTGACCCGCCTCAATCTTCAGGCCGACCATGCGGGCACCTACCGGGGGATGTCGGCCAACTATAGCGGCGCGGGTTTTTCCGACATGCACTTCAACGTCGATGCCCTGACACCCGAGGGCTTCGCGCAGTGGCTGGCCGCAGCCCGTGCGGCCGGGCCAGTCCTCGACATGCGGACCTACGCCGAGCTCGCCAAGCCGAGCCGGGCGATTGCGCCCATGACCTATCGCGCCGTGGCGCCCGATCTGTTCAACGGCATCGTGAGTCTCACGAGCATGCCACACCAGGCGTCGGGACTATGTTCCCCGACTTCGCAGAGGGCGGAACAATGACTCTCCTCGGGAAGCTCAGCTGGAGCGCAATTCCGTTCCATGAGCCCATCATCATGGGCACCGCGGCCGTGATAGCCCTGGGGCTCGGTAGCGTTTTCGGGTGGATCACCCTGAGGGGATATTGGCCCTATCTGTGGCGCGAATGGCTCACCTCCGTCGATCATAAGCGGATCGGCATCATGTATCTCGTGCTGGCGCTCCTGATGCTGGTACGCGGTTTCTCCGACGCGATCATGATGCGCGCCCAGCAGGCCGTCGCGGCCGGCGGCGCCCAGGGCTATTTGCCGCCGGAGCATTACGACCAGATCTTCTCGGCGCACGGCACCATCATGATCTTCTTCGTGGCGATGCCGCTGGTGATCGGATTGATGAACTTCGCCGTGCCGCTCCAGCTCGGCATCCGCGACGTCGCCTTCCCGACCTTGAACTCGGTCAGCCTGTGGCTCACCGCGTCGGGCATCCTGTTGACGAACATGTCGCTGGTGGTCGGTGAGTTTGCGAGGACGGGCTGGGTTGCCTATCCGCCGCTCAGCGAGGTGCAGTTCTCGCCCGGCGTCGGCGTCGACTACTACCTGTGGTCGCTGCAGATCTCCGGCATCGGCACGCTGATGACGGGAATAAACTTCGTCACGACGATCCTGAAAACGCGGGCACCCGGAATGGGCTACATGCGCATGCCGGTGTTCTGTTGGACCGCGCTCGCCGCAAACCTGATGATCGTCGCGGTCTTTCCGATCCTGACGGCGACGTTCGCGATGCTGCTGCTCGATCGATACCTCGGCTTCCACTTCTTTTCAGTCGACGCCGGCGGCAACGCGATGATGTACGTGAACCTGTTCTGGATGTGGGGCCATCCCGAGGTCTACATCCTCGTGCTGCCGGCTTTCGGCATTTTCTCCGAGGTGACCGCGACCTTCTCGGGCAAGCCGCTGTTCGGCTACCGCTCGATGGTCGCCGCGACCATGGCGATCTGCATCGTCTCCATGACGGTCTGGCTGCACCACTTCTTCACCATGGGGGCGAGCGCCAACGTGAATGCCATTTTCGGCATCGCGAGCATGATCATCGCGGTGCCGACCGGCGTAAAAATATTCAACTGGATATTCACGATGTGGGGCGGGCGCGTCCGCTTCGAGGTGCCGATCCTGTGGACCATCGGCTTCATGGTGACGTTCGTCTGGGGCGGCCTGACCGGGGTGCTGCTGGCCGTTCCGCCGGTTGATTGGCAGGTGCACAACAGCCTGTTCCTGGTCGCGCACTTCCATCACGTCATCATTCCGGGCGTCGTCTTCGGCTGCTTCGCCGGCTACGTCTATTGGTTCCCGAAGGCATTCGGCTTCAAGCTCGACGAACGCTGGGGCCGGGGCGCGTTCTGGTGCTGGTTCATCGGTTTCCATCTCGCGTTCATGCCCCTCTACGTGGTCGGCCTCATGGGCATGACCCGGCGGCTGCAGCACTACGACGTCGTCGCCTGGCAGCCATGGCTGCTGGTTGCGGTAGTCGGCGCCGTCGTGATTTTGGCGGGAATCGGTTGCCAGATCGTGCAGCTCATCGTGTCGATCCGCGACCGTGAGGCGCTCCGGGACGTCACGGGAGATCCCTGGAACGGCCGCACGCTCGAATGGTCGACGCCGTCGCCGCCACCGGCCTGGAATTTTGGCATCTTGCCCCGGGTCACGGAGATAGATGCCTACTGGACGAAAAAGCAGTTCGCGCCGGCGACGCCAGACCAGTCGGTGCAAACGCACGCGTACGAGCCGATCGAGATGCCGAGAAACACGCCGACCGGGTTCGTCACCGCGTTCTTTGCCGTGGTCACCGGCTTTGCGCTGATCTGGCACATCTGGTGGATGGCTGCTGCCGGTGTGCTCGGCGCGTTCGCGACGTTCCTGGTATTGGCGTTTCGCGCAAAGGAGGAGTTCGAGATATCGGCTGAGACGCTTGCGCAGTTCGATCGGACGCACCAGGCGGAGATCGTGTCATGAGCGTCGCTGTTGCCGATCGTGAGCTCGAGTACCGGGCGCTGGCGCCTGCCGCCGAGGCCGGTCCCGCATCGAAGCGGATCGTCGTTGCTTACGGGTTCTGGGTCTTCCTGCTGAGCGACATCGTGATGTTTTCGGCGCTGTTCGGGGCCTACGCGGTCCTGGTTCGCGCCAGCGCGGGTGGTCCGACCGGCGCGCAGTTGTTCAACCAGGTCACCGTCGCCGTCGAAACGGCCTGCCTGCTCGCCTCGAGCTACACGTGCGGTCTGATGTCGCTGGCAATCAGTTCGCAGTTGCGCGCCCGCACTTATGCGTTTGCCGTCGTCACCTTCGTGCTCGGCGCCGCGTTTCTCGCGCTCGAGCTCCGCGAGTTCGCCAGCATGATCGCGACGGGTGCCGCGCCGCAGCGCAGCGCCTTCCTGTCGGCTTTCTTCACTCTGGTCGGTTGCCACGGCTTGCACGTCACCGCGGGGCTGCTCTGGCTGGTCGTGATGATGGCGCAAGTGGCTGTCAAAGGCTTCAGCGCGACGGTCCGGCGTCGGCTGCATTGCTTCACGCTGTTCTGGCATGCGCTCGACATCATCTGGGTGGGGCTGTTTACGGTTGTTTATCTCATGGGAGTCGCGTCATGAGGGACGTTGTCTACGACCGCGCACCGGGGGACAAGGCGGCACCTGCGGAAGTGCAGACCGAGACGTCCCGCTTCCTGATCTACACCACCGGGTTCCTCCTGGCCGCGCTCCTGACGGCGACCTCCTTCTGGGTTGGCAATACCTCGCTGCTGTGGGGACCGGGAGTCGGCCTGGGGCTCGTCGTTCTCGCCATCGCCCAGATGGGCATTCACCTGGTCTTCTTCCTCCACATCACGACCGGCTCGGACAACACCAACAACGTGCTCGCGCTCGCCTTCGGCGTCCTCATCGTGTTTTTTGTGATCGCCGGATCGCTGTGGATCATGACCAACCTGAGCGACAACTTGATGCCGACAGCTGAGCTGATGAACCTCCACCTGCAGCACTGAGGGGGCGCCGCCCGCTTCGCCCAAGCTCACGGATGAGCCTGACCAGTGGCCCAAAGCGAAATGAGCATCTCGCATCGCAAGGGTCCATGGCTGCTGCTCGGCGGTTACGCCATCAAGAAGGCAGGCGTCGCGCGGTTCGATTGGCGCGACCCGTATTATTTGGCCGTCGCGCTCAGCTGGCCGCGTTTTCTGCTGTCGCTGATAGCTCTCTTCGCGGTTATCAATCTCGTCTTCGCGCTGCTCTACCTGGTCGGCCCGGTCCCGTTGGCCAACGCCCATTCGGGGTCGTTGTCTGACGCCTTCTTCTTCAGCCTCGAGACCGCGACAACGGTCGGATATGGCGACATGTACCCCGCCGATCATTACGGTCGGATCGTCGCAGGCTCCGAGATGATGGTTGGCGCGGCGTTCACCGCGCTGACGACGGGACTGCTCTTCGTTCGCTTCTCGCGGCCAAAGGCACAGATCCGCTACGCGAGAAACGCCGTGGTCGCCCGCCATAACGGGCAGCCCACGCTGATGATCAGAATCGCCAACGCGCGTCTCAGCCTGGTTTCCAACACCTCGACGCATGTCGGATTGCTCCGCATCAGGCGTGGGGCCGACGGGCAGAAGCTGCGGCAAATCCATGAATTGCCGCTGATCCGGTCGCGGGTCCCGTTGCTCACGCTGACCTGGACCGTGATGCACGTCATCGACAGGGCGAGCCCGCTTTTCGGCTACGACGCGGCACGGCTGATCGAAGACGATGTCCAGCTATGGATCTCCGTCGAGGGCCACGACCACGTCCTGGCGACGACGATCTTCGACACCCGGGCGTACGGGCCAGCCGAGATTCTCTACGGCATGCGCTATGCTGGTACGATCTCGGCCGACGCCGACGGACACCCGACCGCTGATTTGCGCGAACTCAGCCAGAT
>DATJNS010000458.1:0-2447 GCA_035507915.1 Candidatus Sulfotelmatobacter sp. | reverse complement strand
CACGTCCGGCGCCACCGCCAGCAGCACCAGCTCGGCGCCGTACTTGGCGGCCAGATCGGCGGCGAACTCCACCCCCCTGATCGAGGGGTCGGAGCCGTCCACCGCGGCAAGAACCCGCTGCATCGTCGACCTCTTCGGTTGGACCTGATCGACCCTAAGCTCCCGCAAGCGCCGCCGCATCACCTTGATCTAGCGCAAGTGAGTTCCGACCTCAGGAGAAGGCGCCCGGGCTTGACTCAGATCAAGGCCGGGGCTGCGCCGTGCCGGTACCGCTTGAGCACCATTGGCCGTGTCTCGTTCGTCACCGAGGTTCCCCATGCAGATCCCGTTGAACGTCAGCTTTCACAATCTCGACCATTCCGACGCCATCGAGGCGCACGTCCGCACCGAGGCGGAGAAGCTCGGCAAGTTCTTCGACCGCATCACGGCGTGCCACGTCGTGGTCGAGGCGCCCTACCGCCATCAGCGCAAGGGCACGCTCTATCGGGTCTCGGTCGACGTCATCGTGCCGGGCGTCGAGCTGGCGACCACGCGCAGCCGCGCCAAGAACGCCGCCCATGCCGATCCCCAGATCGCGGTGCGCGACGCCTTCCGGGCGGCGCGGCGGCGCATCCAGGATCACGCGCGGCGGCGGCGCTCGACCGCCGGCGCCGCCAAGCGGTCCGCCGTCAAGTCGGCGATCCGGGAATCCCGGCGCAACGGCGCGGGCGCCTGAGCGGCAGGCCGACGCTCGACGTGGCGCCGCGCACGATCTTCCTCGGCCGGCTGATCGGCCTGTTCGCGCTGATCCTGGCGCTCTCGATGCTGGCCGACAAGCCGGACGCCGTCGCGCTCTTCATGGCGGTCGCGCAGGACCGCACGATGCTGTTCGTGCTCGGCCTGATCGGCACCGCCGCCGGTCTGGCGCTCGTGCTCGGCCATCAGATCTGGTCGGGCGGCGCGCTGCCCGTCCTGGTGACCGTGGTCGGCTGGATCATCCTGATCCGCGGCGTCGCGATGCTGTCGCTGTCGGCCGCCGCGACCGCGCGCCTGCTCGACTGGCTGCATTTCGCCGACGGCTTCTATCTCTACATGAGCCTGCCGGCCGCGCTCGGGCTCTATCTGACCGTCCGCGCCTTCGCCGCGCGACCCGGCCGTTAGGTCGGCCGCCTCAACCGCGCATCTGTTTGAGCTGATCGCGCGCGCGGGTGAGGTCGGCGAGCTCTTTCTCGGCAATCGTCAGCTCGTGCACGGCGCGCTGCTTGTCCTCGGCCACGTTGACGGCCGACTGCTCGAGATCCTTCAAGTGACCCGCGATCAGGGGCGCCGGGTCGCCCTGGATCTTCAGCATCCCGGCCTTGAATGTATCGAGGTGGTGCCGAGCCGAGACGTCGCGCTTGGAGTGATTTGCCACGCCCTCGTGCGCGTTGTGCACCCGCTCCTGCGCTTCCCGGATCTTGTCCGAAACCTCGTTGAGAAAATCGGGAATGCCGCCGTTCTTCGCCATGTAAGTCCACCTCGCTGCGTTGAAGGCTCGCGTGCGATCCGCGCACCGCTGTCGTGCCCGGATCGCCCGGGCGACGGCGTCGGTGTTTTCGTGTGCTCGCCGCCGCGGCTCTGAAAGGGCTGCGTCCGGGCCCGTGCTCGTCGATGTCGAGCGATCTGAACGATATCGCGGGCGCCGCTCGTGACACTCTTATAACACGGGCGGACCCGAGACGAGTGGACGTATCGCCGCCGAGGCCGGACGCCGTCTTGCGCGGCGGCGTCCGGGCGGCGCGGCGATCAATAGGGGTGCATCTGGTCCATGGCGAAGCGGCAGCTCGCGTAGGACGCGCCCTCCTTGCCGCGGCACATTTCGTGCTCGACCGCCGCGCGGGTGCGGCAGCGCGACGGCTCCGGCGAGAACCGGCACCATGCCGCCGGCGAGTCCGTCATGGTCTCCGCGGGGATTTTCGCCGTCTGCAACTCCTTGCCGGGGTTGAGGCCGAGATAGCCGCCTTGTTGGCTCTGCGCCCAGGCGCCGCCGGACGCCAAGAGCATCACCGCCGCGGTGGTCAGAAGGATCTTCCGCATCGCACTCTCCTTACGCTCTGTCGAGCAGTTCATGCATCGATGCGGGGAGGGGAGAGGAGACCGCACTGCACGGTGCCTTTATCGTGGAGACGGCCGTGCCATGGCTTGATTCAGGTCAACGGGCGATTGACATCGGGATGAATTTACCGAGCCACATTTGTTACGCCGATCTAGCCGACGGCGACCGGCGCGCGGCCGCGTTCGCGCACGATCGCCTCGAGGCCCTCGAGCAGGGCGTCGACGTCGTCGTCGTCGTTGTAGGGCGCCAGGCTGGCGCGCGCGACGCCGGGGAAGCCCATCGCGGTGACCAGCGGCTGCGCGCAGTGATAGCCCGAGCGCAGCGCGACGCCGTGGCGCGCGTCGAGCACGCGGCAGATCTCGGTCGCGTCGAC
>DATJNS010000457.1:0-44440 GCA_035507915.1 Candidatus Sulfotelmatobacter sp. | reverse complement strand
CAGCCAGATGTGACGCTCCACCGGCAGGCCGAGGAAGCGCGCCCGGCGCTCGTTCTCGCGGATCGCCAACATGGTTCGTCCGAAGGGCGATCCGAGAATCAGCGCCTGCAGGCCGACGGCGAGGCCGAAGACCAACAGGATGAAGAAGTAGAAGAGCGTGCCGCTGTTGGCGATGTCGAGCTGGATAAGGCCGAGATCGATTGGCGCCCGTATGAAGCCACGCAAGCCGTCATAGCCGCCGGTAAGACTGTCCCACTTGTAGGCGATGTAGAAGCAGACTTGGCCGAACGCGATCGTCACCATGGCGAAGTAGACGCCGCGGCGGCGCACCAGCAGCAACCCGAACAGGGTGCCGGCAACGCCGCCCAGCAACGTGCCCGCCACGATGGCGAGCGGCGTCGAGGCCGCCACGTATTTGAGGCAGAGACCGGCGCCGTAGGCGCCGAGGCCGAAATACGCCGCGTGCCCGAAGCTCATGACACCGGTGAAGCCCAGCAGCATGTTGAAGCTCATGGCGGCCAGCGCGAACACCAGGACGCGGCCTGCCATGGCGGTATAGCCGCCCAGCAGGGGCAGCCAGAGCGGCACCGCCAGCAGCAGGGCCCAGATGATCGCCAGCTGCAGCCAGGGTCGCGAGGCGGTCGCGCGGGCGGGCAACGCGAGGGTGGTCATGTCAGCATTCCCTCTTCGCCGAGGAGCCCGCGCGGCCGCAGCAGCAGCACGATCGCCATGATGACGTAGATCACCGCCTCTGCGCCGGCCGAATAGACCACCGTGGTCAGCGCCGCGGCGACACCGATCAGCAGGCCGCCCAGCAGGGTGCCGGTCAAGCTACCGACGCCGCCCACGATGATCGCAATGAAGCTCGGCATGATCAGATCGTCGCCCATGTTCGGGTTGAGGCCGATCTGTCCGGCCGCCAGCACGCCGGCCAGGCCCGCGAGAAAGCTGCCGACGGCGAAATTGTAGGAGCGCAGCGCGGCGACGTTGACGCCCAGGGCGGACACGGTGTCGAGATCGAGCGTGCCGGCGCGGATGCGCATGCCGACCCGGGTGTAGCGCAGGAAAGCGAACAGACCGGCGACCGCGACGATCACGACGACGATCATGAAGATCCGGTACCAGGTGATGAAGAACAGGTCGGGCGTCACGGGCAGCGACAGGATGTCGGGAATGCCCAGCGGCAGCGGGCTCGGCCCCCACAGATAGCGGCAGGAGTCCTGCAGGATGAAACCCAGACCGAAGGTCAGCAGCAGGCTGTAGATGTGGTTGCGGGCGTAGACGTGCCGGATCATCAGCTTTTCGATCGCGTAGCCGAAAATCGCCGTCAGGAAGGGCGAGATCAGCAGCGCGCCCCAGAACCCGACATAGGGCGTCAGGACGAACGCCATGTAGCCGCCGATGGCGAGAAAGTTGCCGTGCGCGAAGTTCACCACGTTGCTGAGGTTGATGATCAGCGACAGGCCGAGCGCCATCAGCACGTAGAACGTGCCGACGATCAGCCCGTTGGTGAGGTTGAACATGACGAGCTGCAGCATGGGGCGATCCGGAGCGGGAGTACGAGGAAGTACGCCGCGCGGGTGGTCCCGCGCGGCGTGTCAACGTCAGCTTACGCGGGCCACACGACTTTGCAGCCGGTCGCCTCGGCCGGACCGGCCGCCTTCTCGCCGCCGACCGTCTCCGCGACCGTGAACAGATCGTCGGGGCCGCCCGGGCCTGGCGGGTGCATCTCGCCGACGAAGATGTCGCTCATGAGCTGGTGATCCCCGGCGCGGTAAAACGTCTTGCCGGCCATCAGGGACACCTCGGGCGGCAGCTCGAGATCGGACAGCGCATGCGCCATCTTCACCGCGTCCAGCGACTTGGCGGTCTCCGCCGCGAGGCGCACCGCGTGAATCGAGACGTAGGCCATCCAGTGGCGCGCCGTCGGCTTCTTGCCGCCGATCGCGGGCGAGATCGCATCGACGAACTCCTTCACCGCCGGCACCTTGGGATTGTTCCAGTACCACTCCATGTCCCACCAGCCGGCCTGGGCCTCCTTCGGCACCGAGCGGACCGATTCGACCTCGAACAGCGCGCCGCCCAGGGTCATCTCCTTGTTCATGCCGAACTGGACGAACTGCTTCATGCAGTTGATTTGGGCCGCGCCGCCCATGTTGTTGAGTAGCACGTTCGGCTTGAAGGCCTTGGCCTTGATCAAGGTCGCCGAGAAGTCGGAGTTGGCGATCGGCAGCATGTCGCCTTCCCACGTACCGCCGAGCGCCGTCAGGTTCTTGACGAAGTTGGCCTGCAGGGTCTGGCCGTAGGCGTAGTCCGGCGTGATGAAGAACCACTTCTTGCCGAAGCGCTTCACCAGCTCGCCGGTGACGGCGGCGGCGTCCATCGCGGTCGTGTTGCAGGTCCGGAAGGTGTTCCACTTGCAGTCCTTGCCGGTGATCGGGTCGGTGTGCCCGCCGGGAACGATGTGGAAGACCTTGGCTTCGCTGGTGACGCCCATGATCGCGTAGGCGATGCCGGAGTTCACGTCGCCCATGATCACGTCGACTTTGTCGCGCTCGATCAGCTTGTGGGCCTTCTGAACGCCGGTGCCGGTGTCGTTGGCGCTGTCCTCGACCAGCAGCTCGACCGGCCGGCCGAGAATGCCGCCCTTCTTGTTGATCTGCTCGACGGTCCACTTCGCGCCCTCGACTTCGCTGACTGCGAGTGCCGAGAGACTGCCGGTGATCGGATCGATGAAGCCGATCTTCACGGGGGTTTCGCCGCGCGCCTTGATGATGAACGGCATGCCGATCACCTGCGCGGCGCCGAGCGCGGCGCCCGCCTGGATGATTCGGCGCCGACCGACGCCTCGATTGCCCTGGGTCATAATGCTTTCGCTCCCCTCTAACTCGTTGAAACATAAGGCCGTCCCCCGCGGATCGCGCTCATGCAAAGCGCGATCCAACGGCGGGGCGGCCCAGGACGCCGACATCCTACAGCACGTGGCGGGGCGCGATCCTATGTGATCCTGCGTCTCAGGGACAGCCGGGACGAAAAGTCGCATTTTTCGGGCACTCCGCCCACTGAGGCCGAATGCTCCGGTGGTGGGACGGCGACTCGAGCGGCCTTCCGGTTCCGTTCGTCGGGGGACCGGACGAGGCGGGTCAGCGCGCCGCGGGCGCATCGTCCGTGAGATAGGCATCCTCGAACTCGTCGAGCAGGGTGCGCAGCTCGGCGAGCGACTTGGCGATCACGAACTTCTGCGGCTCGTCGCACAGCGCCTCGGCGGTCATGTCGCCGAGCAGGCGCGTGGCCTGCGCGAGAAGCTTGACGGATTTGCGCGCGATCAGGTCCATGGGGAGTCAGGTCCAGGTGGGGGAGGGGCCGCCGGCCCCGCACCATCTAAGCTGTCACCCGGGGGGAAGTCACCATGAAGCCGAAACGGATACGAAACAGACCGGCGCGCCTCGCCGTACGGACGGCGGCGGCGCTCGCGATCCTCGCTGGCGGTCTGGCTGGTGGACCGGGTGCGGCGCTTGCCGGTCCGGCGGACGCCTACCCGAGCCGCCCGGTGCGCTTCATCGTGCCGTACCCGCCTGGCGGCAGCACGGACAATGTGGGACGGGTGCTGGCCAGCAAGCTGCAAGACGCGCTCGGCCAACCCTTCGTGGTCGACAATCGACCGGGAGCCGGGGCTGCAATCGGCGTCGACCTCGCGGCCAAATCGGCGCCTGACGGCTATACGATCCTCTGCACGACGGTCGCCTCCCTGACCGTCAACCCGCACCTGCAGAAGCTGCCCTACGATCCGCTCAAGGATCTCGTGCCGATTGCGATGGCCTCGCTCGGCTGGATGGCGATGGTCGTCAACAACGACCTCCCGGCCCATACCGTGCAAGACGTCGTCCGCCTCGCCAAGGCCGAGCCCGGGACCCTCAATTTCGGCTCGCCGGGCAACGGCACGATCAGCCAGCTCTACGCCGAGGTGTTCAAGCTCAACACCGGCATCGACATCGTGCACGTGCCTTACCGCGGCAGCGGGCCGGCGATGACCGACCTCATGGGCGGCCACATCCAGATCTTCTTCGAGAGCGCGGTGCTGCCCTACGTGCAAGCCGGCAAGATGCGCGCGGTCGGCGTGGCCAACAAGGAGCGCTGGCCGGCGATCCCCGACGTGCCGACCTTCGACGAGCAGGGCGTGTCGGGCGTCAGCGACCTGCAGTCCTGGTTCGGCGTCACGGCGCCGGCGGGAACGCCGCCCGAGATCGTCGACAAGCTGGCCGACCGCCTCGTCAAGATTCTGGCCGAGCCCGATACGGCGCGGCGCTTCGAGACGTTCGGCATGGTGCCGCATCCGCTCGTCAAGGAGGCGTTCGCCGCGCGCATCCGCGCCGACTATGACTATTACGGCAAGTTGATCGCACGCGCCGGCATCAAGCTCGATTAGCCGCATCGCGCAATTCGGGCGGATGCGCGCGGCGCGCGGCGCAAGCTCGATCGCTCAGGCCGCCGAGCGCACCTGCTCGGAGAACCGTCCGACCTCGCCGCTGAGGCGCTCGGCCGCGTGCACCAGGTCGCCCGCCGCGACGCGCACCTGCTCGGCGACCTGGCTCGCCTCGCCGATCGACGAGGTGATCTCGGAGATCTGCTTGGAGACCTCGGTGGCGCCCCTGCCGGCGTCGTGGACGTTCTCGGCGATCTTCGCGCTCGAGCCCGCCTCGGCCTGGATGGCGATCGCGATCGTGCCGGTGATGTCGTTCATGGTGACGATGGTTCGGCCGATCTTGACGATGTCGTCGTTGATCCGGCCCGACGCTTCCTGGATGCCGCGGATCTGGGACGAGATCTCCTCGGTCGCGCGGTGGGTCTGAGACGCCAGGTTCTTGACCTCGGTCGCCACCACCGCGAAGCCCTTGCCGGCCTCGCCGGCGCGCGCCGCCTCGATCGTCGCGTTGAGCGCCAGGAGGTTGGTCTGCGCGGCGATGTCGGTGATCAGCTTGACGATCGCGCCGATTTCGCTGGCCGCATGGACCAGGCTCTCGCAGGTGCCGCCGGTGTGGGTGGCTTGGTCCATCGCCTCCTGGGCGATCGTCTTCGACTGGCTGACCTGGTCGCCGATCTTCTGGAGCGCGCTCAGCAGCCCGTCGGCGGCATAGGCCATCGAATCCGTGCTGCCTTGGGTCTGCCGCAGCGCGTCGGTCGCGAGTCCGCTGCGCCGGCTCGCCTCGACGCTCGCGCTCGCCATGGTGTTGGCGCAGAACTCCATCTCCTGGACGGATTGATGGACGGTGTCGAACACCCGCTTCACGCTCGCCTCGAACGCGTCGGCGACTTCTCGACGCGATTGGAGGCGTTCGGCCGCGGCGCGCGCCTGCACCGTCTCGACCTCGGCGACATGCTTGGTCACGCGGTGGTTCAACCGGCTGATGATCAGTTGCAGGAGCCGGCATGAAAAGCTCGGGCTCAGCGCGCAGATCTCGAACACCCGATCCGCGGTGATCGCGCTCAGCTCGACCTCCGTCAGGCACCGTGCGCTGGCGGTGCGCGCGCGCGCCGACGACAGAATCCCGATCTCGCCGATCATCTCGCCCGGGCCGAGCACGATGTCGATCTCGTCGAGCCGGATCTCGCCCTTCGTGATGATGAACATGTCGTCCGAGCGGTCGCCGGCGCGGAACAGATACTCGCCCTTGGGCACCGTGCGCGTGACCATGAAGGGAACCAGCCATGCGGTCGGGTAGGCGTATTGCTGGCGCGGCTGCTTGAAGGCGAGCGACACGGCCGAGGGCGGCGCCTCGGTGCGGGCCAGTCGCACCAGATTGTGCAGCAAGGCCGTGCGGATGGCGGCGACCAGCAGAACCATGGCGTGCAGCGCCGCGAGGACGTGCATGTCGGCCATCACCGAGGCGACGAGCCCGCAGACCGCGAGGACGGCAACCAGGGGGCGCAGCGGCAGGCGGGTCGGCAGGTGCAGGAGCAGGGTCATGCCGACCGGCAGGACGGCAAGACCGATCTCGAGCCAGGACATGGGCGGGGTCCGCGTTTGGTGGCGATCGCCGCTTATCTGAAGGACATTTTGTTAAAACTCCGTCAGCCGGGCTACGGCGCGGTGCCGCCCAGCGGGTACAGCTTGCGGTTTTGTTAAACAATTTGGACTATTCCAGGGACGCGAGATCCGGGAGGGAGGGATGGCGCAGCCCAGCGACGCCGACGAGGCTGCGGCACGTGCGGCGGAAGCTCTCGAGCGCCTGAAGCAGCGCTGCACCGGCGCGCTCGAGCGCATCCGCGCCGAGGCGGCGGCCGGGCAGGCCGCCCAGGTGGAGACCAGCGTCAAAGCGCTCTACGAGACCATGCGCGATCCGACGCTGCCGCGCGACTTCGTTCAGCACATCAGCGCCGAGCTCAAGGGCCTCGATTTGATGGTCCACATGAAGGCGACCGACATGGCGCTGCGGCGCGCGGTCCTCCACGCGCAGGCGGATCGCAAGGCCGAGCGCAACCAGGAGGTCGCGGCGGCGCGTGGCTTCCTCAGTCGCGCCATGGCGCTGGGCGCCAACGACGATTTCAAACACGCCGCCGAGATGACGATCGAGAGCGCGATGCTGACGGGCGGCGTCAAGCAGTCCGGTCCTACGCGGGCGAAACCGGGCGACGAGGCGCCGCCGGTGCGCAGTCTCGCCAAAGGCGAGCGCCGCGAATTCAAGCGCTACGAAACGCCGGTGCTGACCGTCACCGTCGGCGAAAAGAGTTTCCACACGCTCGACTGGTCGATGGGCGGCATGCTCGTCGGCGGCAGCACGGCGGACGAGTTCCCGTCGGGCGAGCCCGTGCAGATCATGCTCGCGGGGCCCGACAACGAGCACCCCAGCCACGCTTCGGTGATCGCCGTGCGGGTCGAGATCCGCAAGGGCGGCATCGCCGTGCGCTTCCTCCAGCTCACGCCGGAGGTTACTGCCTTCCTGCGTCGGGTGATCCTCCACCGCGGCGACCACTAGAACTTTCAGGGAACTACCGCCCCGCGCGCCATCCGACCTATCATGGCGCGCGGCGCAGCCGCCGGGCGTGCCGCTCTGCGCGAGGATATTGAAGGCGACGATGATTTCGCGTGAGGCGTTGCGGGATCTGCTCGACCCGGAGGTGCCGGGGCGGTTGGGTCGGTTGTTCCGGGCTTGGCATTTCGCCGCGGTGTTCGGCGGCGTGGCGGTCGCCGTCGCGACCTCCATGGACGCGGTCTGGTCGAGCTCGGCGCGGCCTTGGCTGATCGCTTTCGTGGTCGCCCTGTCGATCGCGTTCGCCGTGCTCTACGGCTTGCGCATCGTGATCGCGGGGGACGAGCAAACGGCCGAGGGCGAGACCGCCGGCGCGGCGCGCCTGCGCTACGTTCGGTCGCCGATGGGCTTGGTCGATCTGATGGCCTGCCTGCCGATCGCTCTCGGGTTCGCCGTCGGTGCGCCGACCCAGCAGATCATGCTCCTCACGGTCCTCTGGGTCTTCAAGCTGATGCGGTATTCGCAAGGCCTGGCGATCCTCGGTCGGGTGGTGCGGCTCGAGCGGGAGCCGCTGATGGGCGTGCTGCTCGCCTTCCTGATCGCGCTCTTCCTCGCCGCGACCCTGGCGCATCTGCTCGAGCGCGACGTCCAGCCCGATGCGTTCGGCACCATGCCGAAAGCGCTGTGGTGGGCGATCACGACGTTGACCACGACCGGTTATGGCGACGCAGTCCCGATCACCGCGGGCGGCCGCATGCTCGCGGGCCTGGTGATGATGTGCGGCATCCTGGTGTTCGCGCTGTGGGCCGGTATCCTGGCGACCGGTTTCTCCGAAGAGGTGCGACGGCGGGAGTTCCTGCGCACCTACGATCTGGTCCACAAGGTTCCGTTCTTCCACGACCTCGGAACGTCGCTGATCGCCGAGGTGGCGCGGCTTCTGAAGACGCGCGAGTTTCCCGTCGGCGCCACGGTGGTGCGGCGGGGTCAGGCCGGCGACTGCATGTACTTCATCGCGTCGGGCGAGATCGAGGTGCGCACCGACGCGCGGCCGTTTCACCTGCATGCCGGCAGCTTCTTCGGCGAGATCGCGCTGCTGACCGGCGGGCCGCGCACCGCGACCGCCGTGGCGAGCAAGCATTCCATGCTGCTGGTGCTCGACATCGCGGATTTCCGCGAGCTTGCCGCGCGCCGTCCCGAGCTCACCAAGGCGATCCAGGACGAGGCGGTGCGCCGGCAGCAGCGCGGCCCGGGCCGCGGCGCTGCCGCCGACTAGCCGCCGGGCGGGCGGCATGGGGGTGGCGAGCCGGGCGGTTCGGCGCTAGATTGCCGCGCGTCGTGCCCTGGCCAACCGGCGGCACGGGTCGAGGGGCCGGACATGAGCAACGACCGAAACCGCCGGATGCACGATCGCCACGATCTCGCCGCCGATATCGAGATCTTCCACAAAGGCTACGCGATCGAGTTTCCGACCAAGGACATCTCGCTGACGGGCATGGGCGTCGAGTCGCTCGGCGTCAACCATCTCCGGGTCGGCGACAAGGTTCTGGTCGTGCTCTCGCAGGAGACCGAGGTGGTGGCGGAGGTCGTCAGCCTCCGCAAGGACAGCCTGCATCTCAAGTTCGCAACGGAAAGCATCGACGAGGTGAAGTACTACCTCGAGGTGAGGGTGGCCGGCACGCCGGTCAAGCCGACGGAACAATAACCTTCATCGCCAAGAGATCGCGCAGCAGGGTCGCAACGAGATCGGCGTCTGCGCCGGGGAATGCCGCGCTGAGCTGATCGTCGGAGAACTCCGGATGCGCGACGATCCAGGCCACGAGCTGCTCGCGTCCCGCCGGGATCGGAACCGCGCCGCGCGCCGCGCGTAGCTGCCAGCCGAGCGGCGTCTCGACGACCTCCAGCCGCGACGCGTTGCAGCGATAGCGCGCACCGCCGCTCGGCCCGTCGTCGGGCAGATGGAAGCCGCCGAGGTCGCGGCGGAAACCGTGCTCGACCTGCGCCAGGGCCGCGAGGCCTTGCGGCCCAGCCGCGAGCGCAGCCAGGCCGCGCGCGAACTCGGCGAGATAGGCTGGGCGGTCGGCTTCCGCGCGCGGCACGTCGGTCCGGAAGAACGTCTCGTCGATCGCCCGCTCGCCCAGCGCGCGCAGCAGATCGAGCCCCACCGGCCGTAGAATCGTGAACAGGATCACGGCAACGTCGTCGCTTGCGCCGTCGAGCCGATAGACGCAGCCGCGCGGCAGATACACGCGTTCGCCGACCGCCAGATCGGCCGCAAGGATTGCGGCCGTCGTCGTCGCATCGGCGTCTTGAGCGGCGAATTTCGGATGCTGAACCGGATGGTCCGTCGTTCCGGCATGCACGCTGATGCGCATGGCGCCGGCCAGCGGCAGGACCAGGAGGTCGGTCAGCGCCACGGCGCCCGTCGGCGCGGCAGACCCGGTGCGTTGAACCTGGAGGTCGGCGTTCACGCGGGCGCCGAAGCCCGCCTCGAGCGCCGCCGCAATCCGCTTGAGCGCCGGCGAGAGGGTTTCGACCTGGCGCGCCACGAGGACCGCGCCGCCAGCCTGCAGCGCGCGGACGCGCTCGGCGACCGGACGCTGGGTCGGCTGCAGGTCGCGGTCGGTGGCCGCTTCGCAATAGCGGTCGGCGGCGACCGGCATGCCGTGCTCGAGAATCAGCAGCGTGTCGGCGCTCCATAGCGCCGACATGTTGAGCAGCCCGGCCAGCTCGGTCCAATCGGGCAGCGCCAACGACGCCGACGCACCGGTCAGGTGCACCGGCCGTCGTCCGGCGTAGTCCGCGAAGAACCCGCCGGCCCCGAGCGGCGCCAGGATGTCGTCCAAGCGAGGCAGCATCAGCCGAAGTCCGTCGAACAACCCCGACGCCAACCCTAGCGGTTGTCGACAGGTGGGACCAGCTGGTGTCCGATCAGCGGGCCGGGGCGGGTGCCGGCTTGTTCAGATACTGATTGATGTCGACTTCGTCGATCTGCTCCGGCAGCAGAAAACGCTCGGCATAGCGTTTGTAGACGCCCGAGCGCAGGAACAGCTCGAACAGCTCCGGATCGATGTGGTGATCCTTCTTCATGAAGCTCATGATCTTGATCGATTCCGAGACCGTCTTCGGCTTCTTGTAGGGACGGTCGGCGGCGGTCAGGGCTTCGTAGATGTCCGCGATGCCCATCATGCGCGCGGGAACCGACATCTGATCGCGCGTCAGTCCCTTGGGATAGCCCGTGCCGTCCATCTTCTCGTGATGGCCGCCGGCGATCTCCGGCACGCGCCGCAGATGCTTGGGGAACGGCAGCGATTCGAGCATCTGGATGGTCAGCACGATGTGATCGTTGATGATCTTGCGGTCCGCGTCGTTCAGCGTGCCGCGTCGGATCGACAGGTTCATCACCTCGTCGTCGCTCAGGAGCTGCTGCGCCTTGCCGTCGAGGACGATCTGGCGCTTGGCGATTTCCTTCAGGCGCGCGATCTTGTCGTCGGCCATGAACTCGCCGCCGACGTTGCATTCGGCGATGAACGCGAAGTCGTCCGCCACCTGCTTGAGCTGCGCCTGCAGCTCCTTCTCGACCGCCTCCTTGTCGACGCCGTCGGCCTTCAGCCTCCGGAGCTGCTCGATCTCCACGTCGCGCTTCACCAGCTCGAAGCGCACCTTCACCTCGTCGATCCGGTCGGTGATCTTCTCGAGCTTGGTCGCCTTGTCCATGATGTGGACCGGCGTCGTCACCTTGCCGACGTCGTGCAGGCCGCCGGCGATCTGCAGCTCGTACCACTCCTCCTCGGAGAGGTGGAAGTCCTTGAACGGCCCTTCGGTCTCGTTGCACGCCGCCTCGGCCAGCATCTCGGTGAGCACGGGCACCCGTTGGCAGTGGCCGCCGGTGTAGGCGGATTTGGCGTCGACCGCGGCCGCCATCATGGTCATGAATGAGTCGAACAGGTTCTTCTGCGCCGCGATCAGCTGCTGATTGTCGAGCGCGACGGCGGCTTGGCTCGCCAGCGACTCGATCAGCGGCACCAGCTCGGGATCGAACGGGATCACGTCGGCGGTGTTGCGGAGGCGCGAGTTGATCAGCTGCAGCACGCCGATGACGTCGCCCTTGTGGTTCGTCAGCGGCACGGTCAGGAACGACTTCGAGCGATAGCCCGTTTTCTGATCGAACGCCTTGGTGCCCGAAAAATCGAAGTTCGCCGCGTTGTACGCGTCGACGATGTTGATGGTCGCGCCGGTCAGCGCGACGTGCGTGGCGACGTTGTTGTGGTTGGGCTGGTTGTCCTCTTCGCGGTACATGCGCAGCGGCGGGAACGGGATCGTCTTGCCCGTGGTGCCGCCCATCGCGATGCCGAGCGTGTCGTTGCGAATGATCGCGAAGGCGAGGCGATCCTCGTCGGTGCGCAGGTAGATCGTGCCGCCGTCGGCGTTGCTGATGTCCTTGGCGCCGAGCAGGATGCTCTCGAGCAGGCGATCATGATTGCGCTCGGCCGACAGCGCGATGCCGAGATCGATGATCTTCTTGAACGCCGCGGGATCGACCGCTTGCGGTGTGGTGGGCGGAACGTCGAGCGCAGGCATGTCGACCACGAGCTTCGGGGACCTTCGAGCGGGTCAAATATTGAGGGTGTTTAGTTTATAGCGTGTAAAGGACGAGTTCTAGCGAAACGATGGCGCTCAACCAGTAGTAGAATTTAAGCGCCGTCGACACGGGCTTTTGCGCGTCGGCCAAGCGAGACCGTCGCGCCGTAGCCGCGCGTCGGACGGGGGTGCCGGCGGCGCGGAAAATTCAATGCCGACAGGAGATTAGGCCGAACCCGCACGCCCCGGGGGCGGCGCATCCGGCGGCGCCGCGGGGTAGGCAAACGCCCGGGTGCGTTCCCATATTGCGTTCCCATATAGGGGGCGCTCCTTCACCGCCTGACGAGAGTCCCCGCCATGTTGGCCCCGCGCGTCGCCGGCGATATCGCCGAAGCCTTCGAGGCCTGGATCCGCGGCCGCGACATCACCGAGGTCGAGTGCCTGGTGCCGGACGTCTCGGGAATCCCGCGCGGTAAGATTTTACCGGCGAGCAAGTTTCTGCAGAGCTTCGGGGATCGGGGGTTGCGCATCCCCGAGGCGATCTTCGTCCAGACCATCAGCGGGGATTACCCGCCGGAGGAGGACGTGACCAACCCGGCCAACGCCGACGTGTATCTGCGCCCCGATCCGCAGACCATCCGCCTGGTGCCGTGGTACGAGGAGCCGACGGCGCAGGTGATCGCCGATTGCGTCTACGCCGACGGCGCGCCGGTCGACATCAGCCCGCGCGAGGTGCTGCGGCGCGTGCTGCGGCTCTACGACCGCCAGGGCTGGAAGCCGATCGTGGCGCCCGAGCTCGAGTTCTTCCTGGTCAAGACCAACACCGACCCCGACTATCCGCTCGAGCCGCCGATCGGCCGCTCGGGCCGACCGGAGACGGCGCGCCAGTCCTACGGCATCGACGCGGTCAACGAGTTCGACCCGCTGTTCGAGGAGGTCTACGCGTTCTGCGACCGCCAGGACATCGACATCGACACGCTGAGCCACGAGGCCGGCGCGGCGCAGATGGAGATCAACTTCAATCACGGCGACGCGCTGGCGCTCGCCGATCAGGTGTTCCTGTTCAAGCGCACGGTGCGCCAGACGGCGTTGCGCCACAAGGTCTACGCGACCTTCATGGCCAAGCCGATGCAGAACGAGCCGGGCAGCTCGATGCACATCCATCAGAGCGTCCACGACAAGCAGACCGGCGCCAACCTGTTCGCGGCGCCGGACGGCAGCGACACGCCGATGTTCCTCGCCCACATCGCCGGGCTCCAGAAGTATCTGCCGGCCGCGATGCCGCTGCTGGCGCCCAACGTCAACTCCTATCGTCGGTTGTTCCGCCACTCGGACGCGCCGATCAACGCGCAGTGGGGCCGCGACAACCGGACCACGGGCTTGCGCGTGCCGATCTCGAGCGTAGCCGCGCGGCGGGTCGAGAACCGGGTCGCCGGCGCCGACGCCAATCCCTACCTCGCGCTCGCGGCGTCGCTCGCCGCCGGCTATCTCGGCACAATGGAGAAGCTGGAGCCGACCGAGCCGGTCGAGGGCAGCGCCTACGACCGCGCCCATACGCTGCCCCGCCATCTGTCCGACGCGCTCATCAAGCTCAGCCGCTCGCGGCCGTTGCGGAAGGTCCTGGGCGAGCGCTTCGTGTCGGCCTTGCTGCACGTGAAGCGGCACGAGTACGACGCCTATCAGCGCGTCATCTCGAGCTGGGAGCGCGAGTTCCTGCTGCTCAATGTGTGATTGACAGGGCTTGGCGGTCCGGGTGAGTTAACCCGCGAGTCCGATCCGGGATTCGTGAAGCATGTCCCATCTGCAACGCTGCGCGGCCGTCCTGCTGGCCGTATTCCTGGTGAGCGGGCGCGCCGCCGCCGAGGAACGCGTCCTCAACGTCTACAACTGGTCGGACTACATCGCCGAGGACACGGTCAAGAAGTTCACCGCCGAGACCGGCATCAAGGTCAATTACGACGTCTACGACTCCAACGAGATCCTCGAAGCCAAGCTGACCGCCGGGCATTCCGGCTACGACATCGTGGTGCCCACGGCGTCGCCGTTCATGGCGCGCCAGATCCGTGCCGGGCTGCTGCGCAAGCTCGACAAGGCCAAGCTCAAGAACTGGAGCAATCTCGATCCCGAGATCCTGCAACGCCTGGCCCCGTATGACCCGGGCAACGCCTACGCAGTGCCGTGGATGTGGGGGACGGTCGGCATCGGCTACAACGTCGACATGGTGAAACGCATCATGGCCGATGCGCCGGTCGGGAGCCTCAAGATGCTGTTCGACCCGGCGATCGTCGCGCGGTTCGCCTCGTGCGGCGTCGAGCTGCTCGACTCGCCGACCGACGTGCTGCCCGCGGCGCTCAAGTATCTCGGGGCGGCGCCCGACAGCCAGACCAAGGACGACCTCGATCGTGCGGTCGATCTGCTGCTGAAAGTGCGGCCGTCGGTGCGCAAGTTCCATTCGTCCGAGTACATCAACGACCTCGCGAACGGCAACGCGTGCCTCGTGTTCGGCTATTCGGGCGACATCTTCCAGGCGGCCGCGCGCGCGCGCGAAGCCGGGCACGGCGTGCGGGTGGCGTACGCGATCCCGAGCGAAGGCGCGCTGCTGTGGGTCGACGGCATGGTGCTGCCCAAGGACGCTCCCGACGTCGACGAGGCGCACCAATTCCTCGACTTCCTGATGCGCCCCGAGATCGTGGCGGAGACCACCAACCGGTTGGGCTACGCCAACGCGAACCGGGCCGCGGCGCCGCTGATCGCGGCCGCGATCCGCAACGATCCGGGCGTCTATCCGCCGCCCGACGTGCGCGCGCGCCTCTACACGATCAGCGTGCCGTCGCCGGCATACGACCGGCTGCGCACGCGCGCGTGGACGCGTATCAAGACCGGACACTGACGGCGGTGGCGATCGAGGTCCCATCGACCGCCGCGCCGGCCGCGCCCATGGTCGCGCCGCTGGTGCGCATCGAAGGCGTCACCAAGCGGTTCGACGGCGTCGTCGCGGTCGACCGGGTCGACCTGACGGTCGGGCGCGGCGAGCTCTTCTCGCTGCTCGGCGCCTCGGGTTGCGGCAAGACGACGCTCTTGCGCCTGCTCGCCGGCTTCGAGCGCGCCGACGCCGGCCGCATCCTGCTCGACGGCGTCGACATGGCCGACGTGCCGCCCTACGAGCGGCCGGTCAACATGATGTTCCAGTCCTACGCGCTGTTCCCTCACATGACGGTGGCGCAGAACGTCGCGTTCGGCCTGCGCCAGGACCGGGTCGCGCCGCCCGAGCGTCGCCGTCGCGTCGCCGAGGCGCTCGAGCTGGTCCAGCTCGTCGGCTTCGATGCGCGCCGGCCGCACCAGCTGTCGGGCGGCCAGCGCCAGCGCGTCGCGCTGGCGCGCAGCCTGGTCAAGCGGCCCAAGGTGCTGCTGCTCGACGAGCCGCTGGCGGCACTCGACCGCAAGCTGCGCGAGCAGACCCGGCTCGAGCTGGTGCGCATCCAGAAGCAGGTCGGCGTCACGTTCGTCATGGTCACGCACGACCAGGAGGAGGCGATGACGATGTCGACCCGCGTCGGCGTGATGCACGCGGGGCGCCTCGTCCAGGTCGGCACGCCGGCCGAAGTCTACGAGACGCCGGCGTCGCGCTTCGTGGCCGACTTCGTCGGCACCGCCAACCTGTTTGAGGCGCGCTTCGTGCGCGACGACGCCGGGCGCGCGGTGCTCGTCTGCCCCGACGCCGGGACCGAGCTGATGACCGCACGCGCGCTCGGCGCCGCGGCCGAAGCCGCGGTATATCTCGCGGTGCGCCCGGAGAAGCTGCGCCTGTCGCGCGCCGCGACCGGCGTCGGCGCGAACCGCGTGGCCGGCGTCGTCCAGGACGTCGCTTATCTGGGTGGCCTGTCCACCTACCACGTGCGGCTGGAGCGCGGCATGGTGCTGCGTGCGACCGCACCCAACCTCGAGGGGCGCGGTGCCGCCGGCCTCGGGATCGGCGAGCGCGTCGAGGTGAGCTGGAGTCCCGATGCCATCGTGGTGCTGGGCGAATGACGGGAGCCGGCGGTCGGCGGGCCGTCATCGCGGTGCCCTATTTGTGGCTCGTCGCGATGCTGATGATGCCGTTCCTGATCGTGCTCAAGATCAGCTTTGCCACCAGCGTGATCGCCAACCCGCCCTACACGCCGCTGATCGGAGACGGGCGGCTCCAGCTCCATCTCGACAGCTACGCGCTGCTGGCGAGCGACGACCTTTATGCGCTCGCGTACCTCAATTCGCTGAAGATCGCGGCGCTGGCGTGCCTGTGCTGCCTGGTGATCGGTTATCCGATGGCCTACGGCATCGCGCGCGCCAGCCCGGCGCGCCGCGGCGCGCTCCTGATGCTCGTGATCCTGCCGTTCTGGACGTCGTTCCTGATCCGCGTCTATGCCTGGGTGACGCTGCTGCAGAGCAACGGTCCGGTGAACGGGGCGTTGCTCGCGCTCGGCGTGATCGATCACCCGCTGGTGCTGCTCAACACGCCGTTCGCGGTCTATGTCGGCATCGTCTACACCTATCTGCCGTTCATGATCCTGCCGCTCTACGCCGTGCTCGAGAAACTCGATCCGGCGCTGCTGGAGGCGGCCGCGGATCTCGGCAGCCGGCCGTGGCGCAGCTTCCTCAGCGTGACCCTGCCGCTGTCGCTGCCGGGCGTGATCGCGGGCTCGCTGCTGGTCTTCATCCCGGCGGTCGGCGAGTTCGTGATCCCGGAGCTGCTCGGCGGGTCCGACACCCTGATGATCGGCAGCGTGCTGTGGAACGAGTTCTTCAACAACCGCGACTGGCCGCAGGCCTCGGTGGTCGCGGTCGCCATGCTGGTGCTGCTGGTTGCGCCCATCATGCTGTTCCAGCACTATCGGGCCGACGCCGCGCCGCGGAGCGTGCATTGATGGTCGGCCGCCGTCCCTATCCGCTCTATGCCGCGATGGCGCTCGGCTACGCGTTCCTCTACCTGCCGATCGCGGCGCTGGTCGTCTACTCGTTCAACGCCTCGCGGCTGGTCACCGTATGGGCTGGCTTCTCGCTGCGCTGGTACGGCGAGCTGGCCGCCAACGACCGCATGATCGAGGCGGCGTGGCTCTCGCTGCGCGTGGCGGCGCTCAGCGCCACCCTGGCGCTGCTGCTGGGGACCCTGGCGGGTTTTGCGCTCGCGCGCTTCGGCCGCTTCCGCGGCCGGGTCCTGTTCACCGGCCTGGTCTCGGCGCCCCTGGTGGTGCCCGAGGTCATGAGCGGCCTGTCGCTGCTGCTGCTGTTCGTCGGGCTGGAGCAGCTGATCGGCTGGCCGGCCGAGCGCGGCTTCGTCACCATCGTGCTCGCGCACACCACCTTCTGCCTCGCCTTCGTCGCCGTGATCGTGCAGTCGCGCCTGACCGGCATGGACCGGTCGTGCGAGGAGGCTGCGCTCGATCTGGGCGCCCGTCCCGCGAAGGTGTTCTGCGTCATCACCCTGCCGATGATCGCGCCGGCGCTGCTCGCCGGTTGGCTGCTCGCCTTCACGTTGTCGCTCGACGATCTGGTGATCACCAGCTTCGTGTCGGGGCCGGGTTCGACCACCTTGCCGATGTTGGTGTTTTCCTCGGTGCGCCTCGGCGTGAGCCCGCAGATCAACGCGCTCGGCACCATCATCGTCGGGTTCGTGGCGATCGGCGTCGCCGTCGCCCACGCGCTGACCCAGCGCCGCGAGGCGGGGCGCCGACGCGCCATCGCCGCGGCGGCGCGCGCATGACCGCGCTGCGGCGGACACCGAGCGACGCCGGCTTCGCCATGCCGGCCGAGTGGGCGCCGCACGCGCGCTGCTGGATGGCGTGGCCGTGTCGGCACGAGCTGTGGCGCGACCGCCTGGCCGCCGTGCGCGCCGCCCATGCCGAGGTGGCGCGCGCGATCGCCCGCTTCGAGCCCGTCACCATGGTCACCCGCCTGGGCGACGGCGCGGGTGCGCGCGACATGCTGGGCAACCGCATTCCGATCATCGAGCTGCCGCTCAACGACAGTTGGATGCGCGACATCGGGCCGACGTTCCTGGTCAACCGGTCGGGTGCGTTGGCGGGCGCGGCGTGGCAGTTCAACGCCTGGGGCGGCAAGTATCGCGACTATGCCGACGATGCGCGCATCGCCGCCCGCCTGCTGGCGCATCTCGGTGTGCCGTGCTTCGAGGCGCCCTTCGTCCTTGAGGGCGGCGCGATCCACGTCGACGGCGAGGGCACGGCGCTGGTCACCGAGCAGTGCCTCCTCAATCCAAACCGCAATCCGGCCTTGAAGCGCGTGGATGTCGAGGACCAGCTGCGCGCCTGGCTCGGCGTGCAGACGATCATCTGGTTGGACAAGGGGTTGATCGACGACGAGACCGACGGCCACGTCGACAATCTCGCCTGTTTCGCGCGTCCGGGCGTCGTGCTCGCCTTGAGCGAGGACGACTATCTGGAGCCGAACTTTCCCGCGCTCGCCGAGAACCTCGAGCGCCTGCGCAAGGCCACCGATGCGCGTGGGCGCCGCCTCGAGGTGGTGCCGATCCGCCAACCGGCCGAGCGTCGGGTCGCCGGGCGCCGGTTGCCGCTCAGCTACATCAACTTCTATCGCGCCAACGGCGCGATCGTGATGCCGCGGTTCGACGATCCGCGCGACGCGGACGCCGAGCGCGTGCTGCGCGGCGTGTTCCCCGACCTTGCGATCGCGACCGTCTCGGCGTTGGAGATCGTCCGGGGCGGTGGCGGCATCCACTGCGTCACCCAGCAGCAGCCGCGCGGCGCCGCCTCGTGAGCGTGGCCTCGGTGGCGCCCCGGCTGACCGACCCGCGCGACGTCACCCTGTGCGCGCTGTTCCTCGGGTTCCTTCAGATCGCGCTCTCCGGCTTCGGCGGCGTCCTCGCATGGGCTCGCCGCCTGATCGTCGAGCAGCGCCGCTGGCTCGACGATGGCGACTTCACCGACATGCTGAGCCTGTGCCAGTTCCTGCCCGGCCCCAACATCGTCAACGTGTCGATCTACGTGGGCGCGCGCTTCCGCGGACCGCTCGGTTCGTTGGCCGCGTTCACCGGTCTCATGGCGGCGCCGATGGCGATCGTACTCGTGCTGGGCGCGTTGTATGCGCGGTTCGGCGACGTCGCCGCGGCGCGCGGCGGGTTCGTCGGCATCTCGGCCGCGGCCGCCGGGCTCGTGATCGCGACCGCGCTCAAGATGGCGGTCCCGCTGGTTCGCCGCCCGATCGCTGCGGCGTTCGGGCTGGTCGCGTTCGGCGCGGTCGGCGTGATCCGGCTGCCGATGATCGAGGTTCTGATCGTGCTGGCGCCGCTCAGCGTCGCGGTCGCCTGGTTTCGCCGCCGATGAAGGTCGGCGACGTCCTGCTCGAACTGGCGTTGCGCTTCGGCGTGCTGTCGCTCATCGCGGTCGGCGGTGCCACGACGGTGGTGCCGGAGATGCATCGCTGGCTGGTCGAGAGCGCGGGCTGGGTCAGCGATCGGGAGTTCGCGCAGCTCTACGCGATCGCCCAGGCGGCGCCCGGACCGAACGTCCTGATCGTGACCCTGCTCGGCTGGAAGCTCGCCGGGCTCGCGGGCGCCGTCGTGGCGACCTTGGCGATCTGTGCGCCGTCCGGCCTGTTGACCTACGGCATGGCCCATGTCTGGCATCGCTGCCGCGCGGCACGATGGCGCATCGCGGTACAGGGCGGCATGGCGCCGCTGACGGTTGGTTTGATCCTGGCGACGGGCTATATCCTGGCGCGCGCCGCCGACTCGGGGTGGGCGGCTGTCGCGGTCACGGCGGCGACTGCCCTGGTCGTGCTGACCACACGGGTCAATCCGCTGTGGCTGCTCGGCGCGGCCGGCGCCGTCGGTGCGTTCGGCTGGCTGTGATGGTGCGGGAGTGACCCGGATGGTGCGCGTCGCCGCGATCCAGATGGCGTGCTCGATCGATCGCGAGGCCAACGTGCGGCGCGCGGTCGAGGCGGTGCGCGACGCCGCCGGCCAGGGCGCGCGGATCATTCTGCTGCCTGAGCTGTTCGAGACACCCTACTTCTGCAAGGACCAGGATCCGGCCCATTTCGATCTGGCGCGGCCGCACCACGGCAACGCGACCCTCGCGCGCTTCGCCGCCCTGGCGGCGGAGCTTGCGGTGGTGCTGCCGGTGAGCTTCTTCGAGCAGGCCGGCACGGCCTACTTCAACGCGCTGGTCGTGATCGATGCCGATGGACGCGAACTCGGGCTCTATCGCAAGTCGCACATTCCGGATGGGCCGGGCTATCAGGAGAAGTTCTATTTCAGCCCGGGCGATACCGGCTTTCGGGTCTGGCAGACCCGCTTCGGCGCGTTGGGCGTGGCGATCTGCTGGGACCAGTGGTTCCCCGAAGCGGCGCGCACCATGGCGCTGCGCGGCGCCGAGATCCTGCTCTACCCGACCGCGATCGGCTCGGAGCCACAAGATGCCACGCTCGACTCGAGCGGGCACTGGCAGCGCGTCATGCAAGGTCACGCCGCCGCCAACGTGATGCCGCTGGTCGCGGCCAATCGGATCGGCCGGGAGACCGGGCGCGACGCCGAGCTCACCTTCTACGGCAGCTCTTTCGTCGCCGGACCCACCGGGGAGTTGCTGGCGTGCGCGGAACGGGATCGCGAGACGATCCTGATTGCCGACCTCGACCTCGCGGAGATCGCCCGGCGCCGCCGGGCGTGGGGCGTGTTCCGCGACCGCCGCCCGGATCTTTACGGTGCGCTGAGCAGCCTCGACGGCGGCGACGCGGCGTAATCGCGCCGCTCAGTCGCGGCGCTCGTACACGATCAAGTCGTACGGCGCCTGGCTCGCCCAGGGCAGCGCGTGGAACGGCGGCGCCACCCGCCCGATCTCGACGAAACGGTGCGCGGCGAACGCGGTCGCCAGGGCCGGGGTCGCCGCGATGGTCGCCGCGGCGTCGGCGGCGTCGAGCACCACGTAGCGGAAGTGGTCACCGCCCGCTGGATCGCGCAGCACGGTCGACTCGAAGATGCGCACCTGGGGACTTGCGCCCGCTGGCACCACGTGATCGAGCTCGCGCGTCGGATCGGCAGCGCGCAGGGCCAGCCAGGCGCGTTGGTCGATTGCCGCCGCACCGGGCTCGGACACCAGTCGGTCGAGCGCGGCGGCGACGACGTCGTAGCGGCGCGCGTCACGCTGGACGATCGCGGTCGTCGTCATCAGGACGCAGCTCGCCGCCGCGGCGGCGACGCCGAGCGACAACGCCATGCGGCCGAAACGGCGCAGGCCTGGCGTCGGCGCAGTGCTCCAATCCGCGAGGATTAGCAGGACGAGACAGACGGGCACCGCCAGCAGGCGGGGGTAGAAGGGAAACAGCAGGGCCGGCAAGCTGGTGATCACCGCGGCGGCGTGCAGGCTGCGCGCCCACGGGCTCAGTGTGCGGCGGTGCCAACAGGTGGCGATCAGGAACACGGCGAGCGCGATCAGCTCGGGCAGCGCGTCCGCCGACTGGCGCCAGAAATCGCGATCGAGCAGCCGGCGCGGCAGCTCGAAGATCAGGTAGTTGGACGAGCCATTGCCCAGGACCTGTGCCGCGAAGATGTCCGGATAGCGCAGCACGTAGGCCGCGAACAGCAGCGCCGGCACGGCGAACCCGGCCGCCATGATCGCCAGGCCACGTAGACATCCCGCCAACGGCTCGACGCGGGCGCGCCAGCGCATGAGCTCGAACACCAGCGCAGCCAGCCCGACGAACGGCGCCATCGGGTAGTACGACAATCCGGCGAGCGCGAGCGCGAGTCCGCGCACGGCATGCCACGGGCCGGCCCGCGCGCCGCCATCCGCGAGCCGCGTCGCCAGCAGATAGCCGAGCAGGCACAGCGCGACCAGCGCCTCGTAGCGGATGTAGATGTCGGCGCGCAGGAACGCCGGCGAGCCGAGGACCGCGACGCTGGCCAGGCCCGCCCAGGTCACCGACGCGCCGCCGCGGCGCGCGATCAGGAACAGGAGCACGACGGTCGCGAGCGGCGCGGCCACGCTCTGTGCCGCGACCGCGCCCGGCGTCAAGCCGAGCGCCAGGAACGCCAGCGCCTGGACGAGCATGATGACGGGTGGCAGGAAGTCGGCGATCGCGCTGCCGACCGCATCGTGGTGGATCAGCCGCTGCGGGATGCCGTGACGGATCAGCTCGATGGCGGACTCCGAGAACCAGATCTCGTCGCCGGTCATCACCGCCGGATAGAGGCCGGCGCGCGCCACCAGCACCGCGGCGATCGCGATCCACGCCAACCCCACGCCCAGCCAGGGAACGGTCGCGCGCCGGATGCTCAACTCAGGCGACGATTCGTCCGAGCCGCACGGCGGTCTGGCCGCGGGTCAGCCGACGCGACGGCATGATGAGGACGCAGTTGTCGTAGGGCGTCGTGATCGGCCGATCGCCGTCGAGGCCGATCACGGTGCCGGCGACCGGGATGATCTCGTGACCGATGAAGCGCCGGGTGAACTCGAAGCGGTCGGATACGACGGTCACGGCCTCGGTGACCTCGATCACGGATTGCCGCGGCGGCGGCGCGGTCGGCAGATGCGCGAGCGCCGCCGCGTCGAGCAGTTCGAGGTGCTTCAGGAAGCGCAGGGTCGTCTCGATCGCCACAGTCGCGCTCGACGCCTGCCAATGCTGGCCGCACTCGACCAGCAGCGCCGCCTTCGGGTTCGTCTCGTCGGAGAACGCGCCGTAGTCGCGCATGCGCCGCCCGGCGGCATGGCCCGTGTCGGCGACGATCGTCTGCGGCACCTCGACGGCGAGCGCGAGCTCGCGCCCCTTCCGGGTCGGGCCGCACAAGGCGAGCGGCGGCGTCATGTGCTGCATCGAATGGAGGTCGAGCAGGTAATCGACCTGGTCGATCAACGGCCGCATCTTGCGTGCGCGGGCGAGCTCGGCCGACTGGCGCGGCCCGTCGAGCGTCGCCACGTCCCACAGGCGGTTGAAGTCCTCGTCGACGAAGCGCGAGGTCTCGGGCGCGCGCGCATCGAAGCGCTGGAAGGCTGCGACGTTGGCGAAGCTCAGGCTCAGCACGCCGCGCGCCGGCCGGATCGCGTGCTTGAACAGGAAGTCGACCGCGATCGCGCCGCACAGCTCGTTGCCGTGGGTGACCGCGTTGACCAGGACGTGCGGTCCGGGGCGACCGCTGTCGAGCCGCGTGACGAAGGGGATGTCCGTGTTGCCGGCGTAACCGGAGATGTCCGGCGGGGTCAGCTCGACGGGGTAAGGCGACGCCACGGGCGGGATGCGCCTAGTCCGCGCAGACCCGGTCGATCAGGCGCTGCATGAAGCGCTCGCACAGCGCGATCTGCTCGAGCGTGACGAACTCGTTCGGCTTGTGCGCCTGCTCGATCGATCCCGGTCCGCAGATCACGGTCGGGATGCCGGCGTGTTGGAACAGCCCGGCCTCGGTGCCGAACGACACCTTGCCGGTCGAGTTGGCGCCGGTCAGCGACTTGACCAGGGCGGTGATCTCGGCGTCGTCGTCGATGTCGAGCCCGTTGAAGCCGCCGCGCGCGTCCCACTTGAACCCGGTGGCGGGCGCCACCTCGTGCATCTCCGGTTCGATCTCGGTCGCAACGAAATGCTTCACCTGCTCGAGCAGGGCGAACGGGTCGTCGTCGGGGATGTAGCGGAACTCGAAATGGAAATCGCACTCGAGAGGCACGATGTTGAGCGCGGTGCCGCCATTGATCGTGCCGGTGTGGATGGTCGTGTAGGGCGGATCGAACAGGCGGTTGAACGGCCCCTTGCGCTTGCGCTCGCGCGCCATGCGCTTGAGGAACGCCACCGTCTCGGCGGCCGCCTCGACCGCGTTGACGCCCTGGTGCGTCAGCGACGAATGGGCCTCGAGCCCATGCACGTGGCAGCGCACCGACACCTTGCCCTTGTGGCCGGTGATCACCTTCATCTCGGTCGGCTCGCCGACGATGCAGCTCTGCGGCTTGATGCCGGCGCTGGCGAGATCCTCGAGCAGGCGGCGGGCGCCGAGGCAGCCGACCTCCTCGTCGTAGGACAGCGCGAGATGGATCGGCGTCTTCAAGCCGCGGCGCACGAACTCGGGCACCGCCGTCAGCACGACGGCGAGGAAGCTCTTCATGTCCGACGTGCCGCGGCCGTAGAGCTTGCCGTCGCGTCGGGTGAGCAAGAACGGGTCGGTGTCCCATGGCTGGCCGTCGACCGGCACCACGTCGGTATGGCCCGACAGCACGATGCCGGGCTCGTCGGGGGGCCCCAGGGTGGCGAACAGGTTCGCCTTCTTGCGCTCGTCGTCGAAGGAGAGGCGGCTTTCGATGCCGAGGTCGGCGAGGTAGGCTTTGACCCAGTCGATCAGCGCCAGGTTGGACAGGCGACTGGTCGTGTCGAAGCCGACCAGTCGCTCGATCATCGGAATGCTCGGCAGATCCGGGCTGGGCATGAGACTGGAGCGGTGAGGCGAAGGGCGCGGCTGAAACGGGGGCCAAGTATGACCGAGCCGCCGACCGGGGGAAAGGGGCGGGAATGAGCATGGTCCAGGCCGCAGGACCGCGCATCGCGCTGCTCGGCATCCACCTCGAGAGCAACGCGTTTGCCCCGCCCACGACGGCGGGGGATTTTCGCGCCCTGTGCTGGCTCGAAGGCGTCGAGATCCTGGCCGAGGCCGCGAAGCCGGCGCCCGCGATGCCGGGTGAGATGGCGGCCTTCATCCGCGCCTGGGTGCAGCGCGGCGCCTGGGCGCCGGTGCCCATCCTGCTCGCCGCCGCCGAGCCGGGCGGGCCCGTCGAGCACGCGGTGCTCGAGACGGCGCTCGCCGAGATCCGGCGCCGCCTCGCCGAGGCGCTCCCGGTCGACGCGGTCTACATCTCCAATCACGGCGCGATGACGTCGACCGGCGAGGCCGAAGCCGACACCCTGATCTTCCGCACGGTCCGTGAGCTGGTCGGCCCCAAGGTCCCGATCGTCGCGACGCTCGATCTGCACGCCAACGTCTCTGAGAGCATGGTCGAGGCGGCCGATCTGATCGTCGCCTACCGCACCAATCCGCATGTCGATCAACGCGAGCGCGGCGTCGAGGCGGCGACGGCGCTGGCCGAGCTGCTGGGCGGCACGCGTTACCACAAGGCGTTCATCAAGGTGCCGTTGGCGCCGCCGACCGTCGCGTTGCTGACCGCGGCGGGACCGTATGCCGACGTGATCAACGAGGGGCAGGCGCGCGCCCGACAGACGCGCGATATCGTCAACGTCTCGGTGACCGCCGGCTTCGTGTTCGCCGACACGGCGGCGACCGGGCTCGGCGTGCTGGTCTCGGCGCGGAGCCAGGCGAGCGCCGACCGGCTGGCCCGCGAGCTCGCGACGCGCGCCTGGAACGAGCGCACGCGTTTCGCCGTCGCGCTCACGCCGCTCGACCAGGCGATCGCGACGGCCAAGCGCGCGGCCGACGATCCGGCACAGCCGTCGGTGCTGCTCGCCGACGTTGCCGACAATCCGGGCGGGGGCGGCCGCGGCAACACGACCTTCATCATCGAGGCGCTGCAGACCGGCGGCGTTAGCGGCGTCCTGCTCGCCAACTTCGCCGATCCGAAGCTCGCGGAGGAGGCGCACTACCGCAAGGTCGGCAAACGTTTCAACGCGACCTTCAACCGCGGCGGCCACATCGGGTTCACCCGACGCTACATGACCGAGGCGACCGTGCTCGCGCTGAGCGATGGTAGATGCACGGGCACGCGCGGCATCTGGGCCGGACGCGCGCTCGACGTCGGGCCGAGCGCGGCGCTCGACCTTGGCGGCGTCACGGTGGTGGTTACCACGCATCGCAAGCAGTGCGCCGATCCGGTGTTCTTCGAGATGCTCGGCCTCGACGTGGCGCAGGCGCGTGTCGTCGTGGTGAAGAGTCGTGGTCACTTCCGTGCCGGATTCGCGCATCTGTTCACGCCCGAGCGGATCATCGAGGTCGATGCGCCCGGCCTCACGTCGCCGATCCTCGGCCGCTTCAAGTTCCAGCACTTGCCGAGACCGATCTATCCGCTCGACGCGGGGACGCGCTGGTCGCCGCCGTGACGAGGGTGTGACGGCCGTCACAGACGTAGCGTGCTCGTACCGTCGCAGTGCACGCGCGACGTGCGTTAACGATTGTTGAGATTGTTTTGATCTAGGCTCTTTGCCCCAAGCGGGTGACGTGAGTCGATGGTCCTTGCAGCCAGCGGCCGCGACGCGAGCGGCGCGCCGCGGTTTCGAGAAGTTCGCCTCGCCATCGTCGGCTTCGCGGCCGTCCTGGTGGTCGCTTTGCTCGGCTTCGCGGCGTTCGACGTCTTGCGCGACTATCGTGACACGGTGTCGGACGCGCGGCGCACTGGGGAGAATCTGGCGCGGACGCTGGAGGAACATGCGGCGGGCATATTCGGTCGCGCCGACCTGATCTTGTCGAGCATTGCCGAGGCTGCGCGCCGGTCGGGCGCCGGCCCCGACGCGCCGTCGGTGCGGGCATTGGTCTCGACCTACACGAAATTCCTCAATCCGCAGGAAACCGTCGTGCTGGTCGACGAGGCGGGTGACGTCCGCTTCGATCCGCGCGACCCGGGCCCGCACCGCAACCTCGCGGATCGCGACTACTTCATCGTGCATCGCGATCATCCCGACAGCGATCTCTACGTCTCGTCGTCGCTGGTCAGCCTGGTCGGGCCCGGCCGGATGGTCGGCCTCAGCCGTCGTTTATCGACGCCCGAAGGGCGCTTCGCCGGGATCGTGCTCTACGGCATCGGGCCTGCCTACTTTCGCGACCTCTACAGCTCGCTGGCGATCGGGCCGACCAGCAACGTGACGCTGTGGGACGGCACGGCGTCGCATGTGCTGGCGCGGTTCCCACCCGACGAACGGGTCATGGGGCGCAGCTTCGAGCTCGGCGACCTGTACGATCAGGTGCGCGCCGGTCGGCGCGTCGGCGTCTTCCAGGCGGTCTCGCCGCTCGACGGCATCGAGCGCATGGTCAGCTATCGCACGGTCGGCGGCGGGCCCTTCGTGGTCTCGGTCGGCATCGCCTCCAGCGACTATCTGCGGCGCTGGCGCGACGGCCTGCCCAGCTACCTGCTGGTGGTCGGCGCGATGGTGGCGGCGATCATCGCGATGACGGCGCTGCTGCTCTATCAGCTGCGCCGTTGGGCGGCGAGCGAGGCGCGGCTCGCGGCGGTGGTCGCCAACGTCCCGGGCGCGATCTACCAGCGTCGCATCGACGCCGACGGCCGGACCACATACCCCTGGGTCAGCGCCGGCATCGTCGACATCCACGGCTTCACCGCCGGGGCCGCCATGCGCGACCCCTCGTTGATGCTCGATGCGATCCATCCCGAGGATTGGAAATCCTTCCAGCCGCTGCTTGCGGCCTCGGCCGCCGACTTCACGCCGCTCACCTGGGAGGGCCGGATCAAACGCCGCGACGGGGGCATCCGCTGGGTCCACGTCATGGGGCGGCCGCGTCGCGTCGCGGGCGGCGCCACCGAGTGGGACGGCGTGATCCTCGACATCACCGACCGCAAACGCATGGAAACCGCGCTGCATGCCGCGCGCGAGGCTGCCGACGCCGCGAGCCGTTCGAAGAGCCAGTTCCTCGCCAACATGAGCCACGAGCTGCGCACGCCGCTGAACGCCATCCTCGGCTTCTCGGAGATCCTGCAGGCCGAATATTTCGGCGCGCTCAACGTCAAGCAGCGCGAATACGTGGGCGATATCCACCGCAGCGGCGTCTATCTGTTGCAGGTGATCAGCAACATCCTCGACATCTCGAAGATCGAGGCCGGCAAGGACGAGCTGGTCGAAGAAACCCTCCATCTGGCGACCGTCGTGCAGACGCAACTCGCCCTCATGATGCCGCAGGCGCGCAGCGCCGGCGTCAAGCTGGCCGCCGATGTGCCGCCCGCGCTGCCCGCGATGCGTGCCGACGGCGTCAAGGTCAAGCAGATGCTCCTCAACCTGATCTCGAATGCCATCAAGTTCACGCCGGCAGGCGGCGTCGTCACGGTGTCGGCGCGGCTCGACACCGCCGACGACGAAGCGGGCGGCGTGCTCCTCTCGGTCGCCGACACCGGAGTCGGCATGCGACCCGAAGACATTCCGGCCGCGCTGGAGCCGTTTCGGCGGGTCGACAGCGGCCGCACCTTGCGCAGCTTGGGAACCGGCCTCGGGTTGCCGATCACCCAGGCGCAGATCGAGCTGCATGGCGGCAGCCTGGCGATCGAGACCGCGCCCGGAAAAGGCACGCGCGTGACGCTCCGCTTCCCGCCCGAACGGGTGATCCGTGATCCGACGTCGAATCAGCCAGCCGTTCGCCCCGCCCATTGACCGCGGCGATGCGGCACACCCGATCGCGCCGGCTTCCCTCGGCGCGCGTCTGCAGGCATTAATTCCGTCTTGGCGGCGCAAACGCTCGAAGCGCGCGACGTGCGGATTGCAACCGTCTTGCGCGCGACGCGTGCGGGGGAGTGGAACGATGTCGATCACAGGGTTGGCGCGGATGCCGCTCGCCGCGTCGATCCTCGAGTCCGTGCCGTGATGCGCGCCCGATCCGGCGACCTTGCACCGTGACCGTATTCCTGATCCGTCGGCTGACGCAGAGCTTCGTCGTGCTCATCATCATGTCGCTGCTGGTGTTCGTCGGCGTGTTCGCGATCGGCAATCCCATCGACATCCTGATCTCACCCGACGCGACCCAGCAGGAGATCGAGCGCGCGACCGCGGCGCTCGGCCTCGACAAGCCGTTGTGGGAGCAGTACTGGATCTTCCTGGTCAACGCCGCGCACGGCGATCTCGGCCGGTCGTTCGTGTTCAACGAGCCTGCCGTCGGCATCATCCTGCAACGCCTGCCGGCGACCCTGGAGCTCGCATTGGTGGCCATGCTGCTCACGGTCGTGATCGGCGTGCCGCTCGGCCTGTGGGCCGGCCTCAAGCCGGACGCGTTCAGCGGCAAGACCATCATGGCGGGATCGATCCTCGGCTTCAGCCTGCCGACGTTCTGGGTCGGACTGATGCTCATCATGTTGTTTGCGGTCGAGCTCAAGGTGCTGCCGTCGAACGGCAGGGGGGCGACTGCCGAGTTCCTGTTCATCCGCTCGAGTCTGTTCACGCGCGACGGCTGGGCGCATGTCGCGATGCCGGCGACCAATCTCGCGCTGGTCAACATCGCGCTGGTGATCCGCCTGATCCGCGCCGGGGTGCGCGAGGCGCTGCTGATGGACTACGTCAAGTTCGCGCGTGCCAAGGGGCTGGGAATGCGTCGCGTCATCCTGGTGCACGTGATGAAGAACATCATGATTCCGGTGGTCACGGTGCTCGGGCTGGAGTTCGGCTCGCTGATCGCCTTCGCGGTGGTGACCGAGACGATCTTCGCGTGGCCCGGCATGGGCAAGCTGATCATCGATTCGATCAACCTGCTCGATCGGCCGGTCATCGTCGCCTACCTGATGCTGACGGTCTTCCTCGTCACCCTGATCAATCTGCTGGTCGACATCACCTATTCGGTGATCGATCCGCGGATTCGCCTCGCGGAGCCCGACGCATGACGCCGGACGTCGGCGATCTCGACGGACGCGTGGGCGCCGGAGGCGGCCGCGAGACGCCGCTGCGGCGGCTGGCGGTGGAATTCTTCGAAAGCCGTCTCGCCGGCATCGGGTTCGCCGTGTTCGCGGCGATCGCGCTGGTGGCGCTGCTGGGACCGGTGATCGCGCCGCAGAATCCCTACGACTTGGCGCAGCTCGACATCCTCGACGGCCGGCTGGAGCCGCTCGCGGTCGGCAGCAACGGCATGACGTACTGGCTCGGTACCGACGATCAGGGCCGCGACATGCTGAGCGCGATCCTCTATGGCGTGCGGACCAGCCTCGTCGTTGGGGCGATCAGCACGGTGGCGGCGCTCGTGCTCGGTAGTGCGCTCGGGTTGATCTCGGCGTTCTTCGGCGACCGGATCGATTCCCTGATCATGCGCGCCGCGGACATCCAGCTCAGCTTTCCCGCGATCCTCATCGCCCTCATCCTGATCGCGGTGCTCGGCAAGGGCGTCGATAAGGTGATCATCGCGCTGATCACCGTGCAGTGGGCCTACTATGCCCGAACCGTGCGCGGCACCGCCCTCGTCGAGCGGCGCAAGGAGTACATCGAGGCGGCGGTCAGCCTGGCGTTGCCGAAGATGCGGATCCTCCTGCGCCACCTGCTGCCCAACTGCCTGCCGCCGCTGGTCGTGGTCGCAACCGTCCAGATCGCGCGCGCCATCACGCTGGAGGCGACCCTGTCGTTCCTCGGGCTCGGGCTGCCGATCACGGAGCCGTCGCTCGGTCTGCTGATCGCCAACGGCTTCGACTATCTGATGAGCGGCCGCTACTGGATCAGCTTTTTTCCGGGCATCGCGCTGCTGATCACGATCGTGAGCATCAATCTGATCGGCGACCGGCTGCGCGACGTGCTCAACCCGCGCTTGCGACGGTAGCGGTCCGGAGCCGGCCCATGTCCACGCCCACCCTCGTGGTGCATCATCTTCACACGCACTTCTTCACGAAGGCCGGCGTCGTCAAGGCGGTCGACGGCGTCAGCTTCACGGTCGAGGCCGGCAAGGTGCTGGGCCTGGTCGGCGAGTCGGGCTCCGGCAAGACGGTGACCGGTTTCTCGATCCTCGGCCTGGTCGACGAGCCGGGCAAGATCGTCGCCGGACGGGTGCTGTTCAAGGGCGAGAATCTGGTCGACATGCCGGAGCGCCGCCTGCGCGGTTTGCGCGGTGCACGCATCACGATGATCTTCCAGGATCCGATGATGACGCTCAACCCGGTGCTGCGCATCGACACCCAGATGATCGAAACCGTGCTCGCCCATCGCGCGATGTCGCGCGCCGAGGCGCGCGCGCGTGCGCGCGACACGCTGGGTCGCGTCGGCATCCCTTCGCCCGAGGAGCGCCTGTCGAGCTATCCGCACCAGCTCTCGGGCGGCATGCGCCAGCGCGTCGCGATCGCGATCGCGCTGCTTCACGACCCGGACCTGATAATCGCCGACGAGCCGACGACGGCGCTCGACGTCACGATCCAGGGCCAGATCCTGTTCGAGATGCAGAAGCTGACGCGCGACGCCGGCATGGCGCTGGTGTGGATCACCCACGACCTGTCGGTGGTGGCCGGGCTGGCCGACCACATCGCGGTGATGTATGCCGGCCGCATCGTCGAGAGCGGACCGGTCGACGCCGTGCTCGATCGCGCGCTGCATCCCTACACGCGGGGCCTCATCGGCTCGGTCCCCAGCCGCAACCGGCGCGGCGTGCCGCTGCAGCAGATCCCGGGCATGACGCCGTCGTTGCTGGCGCTGCCGGAGGGTTGTGCGTTCCGCACGCGCTGCGAGCGTGCCGACGCGGCGTGCGGCCTGCCCCCGGATCTGATCGAACGCCGTGCAGGTCAGCGCGCGCGCTGCATCCATCCCTACCTCGACCCGTCCGCATGACACCGTTGATCGAGCTCGAGAGCGTCGCCAAGCGCTTCGTCCGCAAACCCGACATCGCCGCCAAGCTGGCGAACCTGGTCGGCGCCGGGGCGCGCGAGGAGATCGTGCGCGCGGTCGACGGCGTGAGCCTGTCGGTCGGCGAGGGCGAGGTGGTCGGACTGGTCGGCGAGTCGGGATGCGGCAAGTCCACGCTCGGGCGCATCGTCGCCGGCATCCTTCCGCCGAGCGACGGCGCGGTGCGCTACCGCGGCCAGCGGCTCGAGGACCTCGCTCCGGAGGCGCGCAAGCAGGCCATGCTGAGGATCCAGCTGATCTTTCAGGATCCGTTCGCTTCGCTCAACCCGCGGATGAAGGTCGGCGACATCATCGGCGAGGCGCCCTTGGTGCACGGCCTGGTCGCGCGCGCCGATCTCGAGGGCTATGTCGCCGGGATCATGGGCCAGGTCGGGCTCGATCCGTCTTATCGCACGCGCTATCCGCATCAGTTCTCGGGTGGGCAACGCCAGCGCATCGGCATCGCGCGCGCCATCGCGGTCAGGCCCGAGTTCATCGTGTGCGACGAGGCAGTGGCCGCGCTCGACGTGTCGATCCAGGCGCAAGTCCTCAACCTGTTCATGGACCTGCGTCGCGAGCTGCGGCTCACCTATCTGTTCATCAGTCACGACCTCGGCGTCGTCGAGCATCTGAGCGACCGGGTCGCGATCATGTATCTCGGGCGCATCGTCGAGATCGCGCCCACCGAGGCGCTGTTCGGCGCGCCCAACCATCCCTACACGCAGGCGCTGCTCGACGGCGTGCCGCGGCTCGACAAACGCCGCCAGAGCTTCCGCCCGGTCGCCGGCGAGATCCCCTCGGCGTTGCACCCGCCGGCCGGTTGTCACTTCCATCCGCGCTGCCCTTCCGCGATGCTACGCTGCCGCACCGAAAGCCCGGCCCTGCGCGCCATCGCGCCCGGCCGCTGGTCGGCCTGCCATCTCAACGACGGGACTGCCGGATGACCGATCACGAGCGCTACCCGGGACGGCTCGAGGACGAGCCGCTGCTGCGTGGCCGGGGCCGTTTCATGGACGACGCGCCGGCGACCGGCGCGGCGGTCGCCTGGTTCGTGCGCTCGCCGCACGCCTGCGCGCGCATCCGGTCGATCGATGTCGCGGCGGCGCGCGACCGGCCCGGCGTGCTCGCAGTGCTGACCGCGGCCGAGATGGCGGCTGCCGGGGTCGGCAACGTGGCGCGCGCGTTGCCGCTCACCGGGCGCGACGGCGCGCCGATGCGCGTGCCGCATCGGCCGGCGCTCGCCGGCGACCGCGTGCTCCATGTCGGCCAGCCGGTCGCGCTCGTGGTCGCCGAGACGCTGGCGGCGGCGCAGGATGCCGGTGAGCTGCTCGACATCGACTACGAGCCGCTCGCTTCGGTGACCGACTTGCGGGCCGCGGTCGCGCCGGGCGCGCCGCAGATCTGGCCCGATGCGCCCGGCAACCTGGCGCTCGATTGGGCGGCTCCGACGCTCGACGCCGCCAAGGCTCGCGCGCTCGACGAGGCGTTCTCGCGCGCCGCCCACGTCGCGCGGGTCTCGCTGGTCAATCAGCGCATCGTCGTGTCGTCGATGGAGCCGCGTGGCGCCACCGCGTCGCACGATGCGGCGACCGGCGGCTACACGCTGCGCTGCAGCTCCCAGGGCGTTCCGGTGATGCGCGACCAGATGGCCGGGGTGATGGGCATCAAGCCCGAGCAGCTGCGCGTCACCAGCGACGACATCGGCGGCGCCTTCGGCATGAAGACGTCGGCCTACCCGGAATATGCCGCGATCCTGGCCGCCGCCAAGGTGGTCGGCCGCCCCGTGCACTGGATGTCGACGCGCGCGGAGGCGTTCGTCAGCGACAATCAGGCGCGCGACACCATGATCGACGCCGAGCTCGCGCTCGACCGCGACGGCAGGTTCCTGGCGCTGCGCATGCGCGTGCTCGCCGCCATGGGCGCGTTCCTGACCTCGCATGGCGCCTACATCGCGACCGGCAATTTCGCGCGCTGTCTGCCGACCCTCTATCACGTGCCGCTGGTCGTCGCGGAGGTGCGCTGCGTCTACACCAACACGGTGCCGACCGGGCCCTATCGCGGCGCCGGGCGCCCCGAGGCGAACTATGCGATGGAGCGCCTGGTCGAGGCGGCCGCGCGCGTCACGGGCATCGATCCCATCGCGCTGCGGCGGCGCAATCTGATCACGCCCGCGATGATGCCCTACACGACGCCGATCGGCGCGGTGTACGACACCGGCGATTTCGCGCCGATCCTCGACAAGGCGCTGGCGCTCGCCGACTACACCGGCTTCGCGGCGCGACGTGCCCGCTCGACGGCCGTCGGCAAGCGCCGCGGCATCGGCGTGTCGTGCTTCCTCGAGCACGCGGGCGGCATGCCGACCGAGGGCGCGGCGGTGCTGTTCCCCGACGACCAGGTCGTGACCCTGGCGCTCGGCGTGCACCAGAGCGGGCAGGGGCACCGCACGGTGTTCGGGCGGCTCGCCGCCGAGCGGCTGGGCCTGCGGCCCGATCAGGTGGCGGTGCGCCAGGGTGACACGAACCTCGGTGTGGCGAGCTTCAGCTCGGTGGCGTCGCGCTCGACGATCCGGGTGGGCAGCGCCATCGTGCGTACGGTCGAGGCCGTGATCGAGAAGGGCCGCAAGCTCGCCGCGACCCTGCTCGAGGCCGCCGAGGCGGACATCGAGTTCCGCGCCGGGGGCTTCGAGATCGCCGGCACCGATCGGCGCCTGAGCTTGTTCGAGGTCGCGGCGCGCGCGCGGACCGCCGGCGATCCGCTCGACACCAACCTGGTGACCGAGACGCCGCAGACCTTTCCCAACGGTTGCCATATCGCCGAGGTCGAGGTCGATCCGGAGACCGGCGCGGTCACGGTCCTGGACTACGTCGCGGTGGACGATTGCGGCAACGTGCTCGATCACACGATCGTCGAGGCGCAAGTCCACGGCGCGGTGGCGCAGGGCCTCGGGCAGGCCTTGATGGAGCACGGTTACTACGACCGCGAGAGCGGCCAGCTGGTCGCGGGCTCGTTCATGGACTACGCGATGCCGCGGGCCGACGACATGCCGCCGATCGACGGCGCGATGCACGCCGTGCCGGCGGCGACCAATCCGCTCGGCGTCAAGGGCGTCGGCGAGGCCGGCACGACCGCGTCGCTGGCCGCGATCATGAACGCGATCGCCGACGCCCTGCCGGGCGCCGCCGGTGCGACGCTCGACATGCCGGCCACCCCCTACCGGGTCTGGGAGGCCTGCTTGAAGGGCGCCTAGACTAGGGCGGTCTAGCGGCGATAGTCGAAGCCGCGCCGGTCGACGGTGCGGACCAGGCCTTCCCATTCCATCACGCCGTAGTCCGGCGTATTGCGGATCGCCTTCATGCGCTGGGCCGCCTTGGTGACGACGTAGTCGTCGACCATCACGGGCGGCTCGTCGAGCTGGCGCGCGATCAGCTCGAGCTCGCAGGCGCGCTCCATCATGTAGAGGCGCTGCAGCGCGCCGTGGATGGTCGGGCCGTGCGTGAGCAGGCCGTGATTGAGTAGCACGACGCAACTGCCGTGGGCGCACGACTTGCCGAGCGCCTCGCACTCCTCCTCGGTCGCGGGCACGCCGTAGGCGTGGTAGACGACGTCGTCGATCACGTGCAGCGCGTCCTGGCTGATCGGGCGCAGGCCCTTGGCCATCAGGGAGACGCCGGCGCCGGCGCGGGTGTGGGTGTGCATCACGCAGTTGGCGTCCGGCCGCGCCTTGTAGACGCCGCTGTGGATGATGAAGCCGGCGCGGTTGAACTTGCCCCGCTCGCCGATGTCGTTGCCGCGATCGAACTTGCCGGGTTCGCCGATCACATTGCCGTCGAGGTCCATCTTGAGCAGGCTCGACGCGGTGACCTCGTCGAACATCTCGCCGTAGCGGTTGATCAGGAACGAATTCGGCTCGTCGGGCAGTCGGGCGCTCATGTGGGTGTTGATGGTGTCGGTCCAACCGAGATGATCGACGACGTGGTAGAGCGCTGCGAGATCGCAGCGGGTCTGCCATTCGGCATCGGACATGTTCTTCCGGGTGACGTGCAATGCCACGGCCATGGGCTGGGGTCTCCGTTGCTGGCGCGTTCCCGCAGGGCGCGGGCTGCCACGATCCGGCAGTGTAAACGCGGGACAATCGGCTCAGCAATCGGCGTGCCGGCCCGCCCGGTCAGGGCATGAACTGCTCTTTGATCATGCGCTCGGCGAGATCCTGATCGGGATCGAACAGCAGGGTCGCCTTGACGTCGCGATCTTCCCGGATCTCGACGTCGCGCACATCGCGGACCTCCGTGAAGTCGGCGACGGCGCTGACCGGCCGCTTGGCGCTCTCCAGGATGTCGATGCCGACGACGGCATCGTGGGGCAGCAGCGCGCCGCGCCAGCGCCGCGGCCGGAAAGCGCTGATCGGCGTCAAGGCGAGCACGTTGGCGCCCAGCGGAATGATCGGTCCGTGGACCGACAGGTTGTAGGCGGTGCTGCCCGCCGGCGTCGCCACCAGGACGCCGTCGCACATCAGCTCGTCGAGGCGCACGACGCCGTTGATGCGGATGCGCAGCTTGGCGGTCTGACGCGTTTCGCGCAGCAGCGACACCTCGTTGATCGCCAGCGCTTCCATGCGCGTGCCGTCGGTTCGGGTCGTGCGCATGCGCAGCGGATGCACGACCACCGTCATCGCCCTGTCGAGGCGCTCGTCCAGCGCGTCCTCGTGGAACTTGTTGAGCAGGAAGCCGACGCTGCCGCGGTTCATGCCGTAGATCGGCGTCGACCGAGGCAGGCTCCTGTGCAGCATCTCGAGCATGAAGCCGTCGCCGCCGAGCGCGACGATCACGTCGGCCTCGTCGAATCCGACCGAGCCGTAGCGCTTGGTCAGCGCCTGAGCCGCCTCGCGCGCTGCATCGGCCTCGCTGGCCACGAAGGCGATCGCCCGCGTACCGGCCGCCGTGGCGCGTCGCCGCGCAGGGGCGCGATCGTTCATCGGCGAGCGGGTCGGGGCACGGCGTCTAGCCGCCGGTCACGCTCATGTGGCGCGACACCGACGCCGCCTTGCGGCGCCGGTCGATGACGAAGTCGTGACCCTTGGGCTTGCGGGAGATCGCCCCGGCGATCGCCTGATCGAGCAGGGCGTCGTCGGTGCTGGCGCGCAGCGGCGCCCTGAGGTCGGCGGCGTCCTCCTGGCCCAGGCACATGAACAGGGTGCCCGTGCAGGTGACGCGCACCCGGTTGCAGCTTTCGCAGAAATTGTGCGTGAGCGGCGTGATGAAGCCGAGTCGCCGGCCGGTCTCGCGAACCTCGACGTAGCGCGCCGGACCGCCGGTCCGATGGTCGCTGTCGACCAGGGTCCAGCGCTTGGCGAGGTCGGCGCGCACCAGGCTGACCGGCAGGTACTGGTCGACCCGCTGCGGCCCGATGTCGCCCATCGGCATGACCTCTATGATCGTCATGTCGAAACCGTGCTCGCCGCACCAGGCGAGCATGCGATCGAACGCGTCGTCGTTGACCCCCTTGAGCGCGACCGCGTTGATCTTGACCTGCAGGCCCGCGGCCTTGGCCGCGAACACGCCGTCGAGCACCTGGTCGAGCTTGCCCCAGCGCGTGAGCGCGGTGAATTTCGCGGGGTCGAGCGTGTCGATGGACACGTTGACGCGCCGCACGCCGCACGCGCGGAGCTCGGCAGCGTGCTTGGCGAGTTGGCTGCCGTTGGTCGTCACGGTCAGCTCGTCGAGCGCGCCGCTCGAGAGATGCCGGCCGAGGCCGCGGAACAGGCTCATGATATTGCGGCGCACCAGGGGCTCGCCGCCGGTCAACCGGAGCTTTCGCACCCCCTGGCGGACGAATGCGCTGCACAGACGGTCGAGCTCCTCGAGGCTCAGGACCTCCGCTTTGGGCAGAAAGGTCATGTCCTCGGCCATGCAATAAACGCAACGGAAGTCGCACCGGTCGGTCACCGATACGCGCAAATAGCTGATCTCGCGGCCAAACGGATCGATCACGTCAGCACAGTCCTCCAAACGCGGATCGAAGCATAGATATAGTCGCCCCGGGACGCAATTTCGCCCCCCGCCCGCGCCCGCCTTGCGTCCGGGCGCCGCCACGATGATATTCGCGCCATGGATGAGTTCGCCGTCCGGCCCAACCCGGCCGACCCGCGGCTGACCGAGCGGGTCGCCGGCATCGATCAGGAAGGCCAGCCGATCGAGACCGCGGTACCGGTCGAGCGGCCGTTGACCCTGTTCCTCAACGGCCGTGAGATCGTCACCATGATGACGGTCGGCGATTACCCCGACTGCCTGGCGGTCGGCTATCTGCTCAACCAGAACATGCTGCGGGCGGACGACCGGATCACCGCGATCGAGCACGACGAGGAGACCGAGACCGTCGTCGTGCGCACCGAGCGCCAGACCGATTTCGAGGACAAGCTGAAGAAGAAGACGCTGACCTCGGGCTGCGCCCAGGGGACCGTGTTCGGCGACGTGATGGAGAAGTTCGACCGCATCGCGCTCGATCCCGACGCCGTCATCCACACCTCGTGGCTTTACGGCCTGTCGAAGAAGATCAACACCATGCCGAGCCTCTATCTCGAGGCGGGCGCGATCCATGGCTGTGTGCTGTGCGAGCGCGACCGGCCGCTGATCTACATGGAGGACGTCGGCCGCCACAATGCGATCGACAAGATCGCCGGCTACATGCACCTCCATGACATCGTCCCGGCGGGCAAGCTGTTCTACACCACGGGCCGGCTGACCTCCGAGATGGTGATCAAGACGGTGCAAATGGGCATTCCCATCCTGATCAGCCGCTCGGGCTTCACCGCCTGGGGTGTGGCGCTCGCCCGCCGCGCCGGGCTGACGTTGATCGGGCGCGCCAAGGGCAAGCGCTTCGTGGCACTTTCCGGCGCCGAGCGCATCCGTTTCGACGCCGATCCGCGGAGCGTCGCCGAGGAGCCGCGGCGGATGCAGCGCAAGGCCAGTCTCAGCGAGGACGTCGCCTGAGCGAGCGCGGCGGCATCGTCGGCGTGCTGCTCGCCGGCGGGCTGTCTCGGCGCATGGGCGGTGGCGACAAATGCCTGCGCGAGGTCGGCGGCCGGTCGATCCTCGATCGGGTGGTCGAGCGCGTGCGCCCGCAGGTCGATCGCCTGCTGATCAACGCCAACGGCGACGCCGCGCGTTTCGCGGGGTTCGGGCTGCCGGTCGCCCCGGATGACGTGGCGGGCTACGCCGGACCGCTCGCCGGCGTGTTGACCGGGATGATGTGGGCGCGCCGCCACGCGCCCGAGGCAACCGACATCGTCACGGTGCCGACCGACGGCCCCTTCGTGCCGCGCGATCTGACGGCTCGCCTGGTCGCCGCGCGCGATGCGGCGCACGCCGACCTGGCGCAGGCTGCGTCGGGCGGCCAGGTCCATCCCGTGGTCGGCCTGTGGCCCGTGCGACTGGCCGAGGATCTGCGCCGCGCGCTCGTCGAGCAGGGCGTACGCAAGGTTGACGTCTGGACGGCCCGCCATCGCCTGGCGACCGTCGAGTTCTCGACCGCGCCGGTCGATCCGTTCTTCAACGCCAATCGGCCCGAGGATCTGGCGGAGGCCGAGCGCCTGCTCGGGGCGGCGGGATGATCCCGTGAACGGGCCGACGATCGCCATCCCGGAGGGCGTCGCGTTGGCGCTGCAGGCGCTCGCGCGCGGCGATGCCGCGAACGCCCGCGCGCTCTATGACAAGCTGCTCGCGCTGCCCGACATCGCCGACGCCTATCGTCATCTCGTGTCCTTGCTCGGCGCGCGCCTCGGACTCGGCCCGCTGGTGCGCAGCGCGCGCGATCAATCACATGCCTTCTATCAGCCGTCGCGCTCGTGCCAGATCGAGCGCTGCGGCGCGCTCTACGAAAGCCTGTTCGGGTTGAAGCGCGACGGCACGTTCGTCGACGTCGGCGCGTTCGACGGCGAATGGCTGAGCAACACGGCGTTCCTCGCCGATCTCGGCTGGTCGGGATTGATGATCGAGCCGCACCCGGTGTCGTTCGAGCTGTGTCGCGCACGCCATCAGGACAATCGGCGCGTCCACGTGATGCAGTGCGCGGTCGGCGCCCAGGAGGGAACCGTCCGCCTGATGCTGGGCGAGGCGTTGAGCACGACGGTTCCCGAGCAGCGCGCGCTTTACCGCGACATTCCCTGGGCGCGTAACTTCACCGGCGGCGGCGAGGTCGAGGTGGCGCAGCTCCGCCTCGACAAGCTGCTCGACGTGTTCGGCGTGGCAAGGGGCTTCGACCTGCTGTCGATCGACGTCGAAGGGGCCGAGCTCGGCGTGCTGCGCAGCTTCGACCTCGGCGCATGGTGTCCACGCGCCGTCATCGTCGAGATGATGGACCAGCATCAGGACTTCGCGCGTGACCCGCGCACCCTGGCGGAGGCCGCCGAGATTCGGAGAGTGTTCGACGCCCACGGCTACGCCGTGCGCTACGCCGATTCGACCAACACCGTGTTCGCGCGCGATCCAGCCGCCTGATCGGCGGACGCGCGCTGGGGAGGAGACGCATGGACTTTCCGGCTGCCGAAAAGGTTCGAACCGTTGCGGTCGTCGGTGCCGGTACGATCGGCGCCTCGTGGGCCGCCTGGTTTCTCGCGCGCGGCTGCGACGTCGTGGCGAGCGATCCGGCGTCGGGCGGCGAGGCGTTCGTGCGGCGCTTCGTCGCTGAGGCGTGGCCCGCGCTGATCCGCCTCGGCTTGGCCGCGGGCGCCGACCCCGGCCGCTTGCGCTTCACCGCCGATCCCGTCGAGGCGGCTTGCCTGGGCGACATGGTCCAGGAGAGCGCACCCGAGCGTCTGGAGCTCAAGCAGGAACTGCTCGGCCGCATCGATGCCGCGCTCGCGCCCGAGCGGGTGATCGCCTCGTCGACCTCGGGCTTCACGGTATCGGCGATGCAGGTCCGGATGCGCCACCCGGAGCGGCTGGTGGTAGGCCACCCGTTCAACCCGCCGCACGTGATCCCGTTGGTCGAGGTGGTCGGCGGCGGCCGCACCGCGGAAGCCGCGGTCGACTGGGCGCTCGCGTTCTACCGGGCCGTCGGCAAGCATCCGATCCGCATCCTCAAGGAAGTGCCGGGCCACTTGGCGAACCGCCTCCAGATGGCGCTGTGGCGCGAGGCCGTGCACATGGTCGCGGAAGGGGTCGCGTCGGTCGCCGACGTCGACGCTGCGATCGCGCTCGGACCGGGCTTGCGCTGGGCGATCATGGGCCCGGCGCTGACCTTCCATCTGGCGGGCGGCGAAGGCGGCATGGCGCACTTCCTCGATCATTTCGGCGGGTTCATGGAGGCGCGTTGGCGCGAGCTCGGCAGCCCCAAGCTCACGCCCGAGCTCGGACGCAAGCTGATCGACGGGGTCGCCGAGGAAGCCGCGGGACGCTCGGTGACGGCGCTGGCCGGACAGCGCGATGCCTGCCTGCTCGACATCCTCGCTGCGCTCGCGCAGCACGGCGCGGGACGCTAGACTGACGGCTCGTCGTCACATGGAGTAGGAGTATCCATGCGAGTCCTGTTGCTGTCGGCGCTGCTCCTCACCTGCTTCGCCGTCGACGCCAGCGCGGAGGAGCAGTACGTCACGCTGCCCAAGCGGGTCATGTGCACGACGCCGGAGGCGTTGCGCGAGGCATTGCACGCGATCGAATATCACGATCGCAACCTGCTGATGACCGTCCAGGGCTGCCGTTTCAGCGTGCAGGGCATACCGGCGGAGCTGCTGCAGGACAATATCAACATGGTCAAGATCAAGATCGGCTTTCCCGACGATCCCGACCACAAGGAGTTCTGGACCTTGCCGGATACGATCAAGCCGGCCAACGCGCGCTGATCCGGCTCGCCGCGCCGCGAGCTGGCGCGAACCGGCTCCAGACGGAGGAATGGTCGTGAAGATCGGAGTGCTGCTCGGCGACGACATCGGCCTCGAGGTCGTCCCCGAATGCGTCAAGGTGATGCGCGCGGCCGCGGGTCGGGTCGGGCTGGCGATCGACTGGCGGACGCTGCCGATCGGCAAGCGCGGCCACGAGGAGCACGGCAACACGCTTCCTGCCGTCACCGAGGCTGGGCTGCGCGAGCTCGACGGCTGGATCATGGGACCGATCGGCCATCGCGCCTATCCGCGCAACGACCCGACCTGGGTCATGCCGCCGGTGCGCAAGCGCTTCGAGCTGTTCGCGGCCGTTCGCCCGGCGCGCTCTTATCCGACCGTGGCGTCCGTCCACAAGGACGTCGACATCGTATTCCTGCGCGAGATCAGCGAGGGCATGCTGTACTCCGAGACGGTGGTCGCCGGCCTGCCCGAATTCCGTCCCAACGACGACATCACGGTCGGCATGCGCGTGATCACGCGCAAGGGTTCGAGCCGGGTCGCGCGCGAGGCCTTCGAGATCGCGCGCACGCGTCGGCGCAAGAAGGTCACGGCCGCGCACAAGGAGCCGGTCTATCGGCTGGGCTGCGGCATGTTCGCGGAGGAATGCCGCAAGGTGGCGCGCGACTATCCGGACGTCGAATTCGAGGAGGAGCTGATCGACACGATCTCGATGAAGCTCGTCATGACGCCGCAGCAGTTCGACGTCGTGGTCACGACCAACCAGTTCGGCGACATCCTGACCGACATCGGCGCCGGGCTCGCCGGCGGTCTCGGGCTGGCGCCCGGGCTGTGCGTCGGCGAGCGCCAGGCGATGGCGCAGGCGACCCACGGTTCGGCCCCCGATATCGCCGGCCGCAGCATCGCCAATCCCTATGCCATGATCATGTCGGGCCAGATGCTGATGGCGTGGCTCGGCCGCAAGCACGGCGAGCCGAAGGCAAGCGCGGCGGCCGAGCGCATCCTGGCGGCGGTCGAGGCGACGATGGCGGAGGCGCAGCACCTGACGCGCGATCTGGGCGGCACCGCCAGCACGCAAGCGATGGGCGACGCGGTCGCGGCGGCGGTCGAGCTGACCTGAGCGTCAGCGTACGAGACCGGCCGCGCGCGGGACGAACGGCGACGGCTCGGGGATGTCGATGATCGACAGCGGTCCGCTGGGCCGCGCGAGCAGGTAGGGCATCCCAGGATTGCGTCATGGCGCGGCCGGCCTATGCTCGCCAGCGTCGGTTCATGAGGTTGCCGATGCTCGACGTTTCGCCGTTGTGGCCCGCCGATCTCGACCACATCCGTCTCGACAGCCCCGAGCCCGAGCGGCTTGCTCGGTTCTACGCGACCGCCATGGGCATGGCGGCCGGCGCGCTCGGCGACGGCAGCTACCTCGTGCGCGGACGCCAGCGGCGCCTCGTGATCGGACCGGGCGCGGCGCGCGGCAATCCCTACAACGCGTTCGCGCTGCGCGACCGCAGGCAACTCGACGTCTATCGCGGCTTCCTCGCGGCGGGCGGCGTCGCGCCGGTCGCTGCGCCGACGCCGCTGTTCGCCGACGGCGCCTTCGCGGTGCGCGATCCCGACGGGCGCCTCGTCGTCTTCGGCGTGCCGAAGGCGGAATTCGCCCACGCCGGACCCGCGGAGGGCCTGGCGGCGCCGCTGCCGGGCCGGCTGCAGCACGTCGTGGTCGCGACCGCGTGCCTGCCGGCGCTGACGGCGTTCTATCGCGACGCGCTCGGCTTCCTGGTCTCGGACACGGTCCATACCGGTCCGGAGGGTGGGCCGCCGGGCGACACCAACGTGTGCTTCCTGCGCGCCAACGTCGAGCATCACAGCTTCGCGGCGTTCCGCGCGCCGGCGTCGGCCGGCGATCATCACGCCTACGAGACGACGAGCTGGAGCGACATCAAGCTGTGGGCCGACCATTTCGCCGCGCTCGCGGTGCCGATCTGGTGGGGGCCCGGGCGGCACGGCGCCGGCAACAACCTATTCTTCATGGTCAAGGACCCCGACGGCAACAATATCGAGCTCTCGGCCGAGCTCGAGCATCTCGCGCGTGGACAACCGGGCAAGGCCTGGCCGGCGAGCGGCCGGGCGCTCAATCTGTGGGGCGCGGGATGGAACCGCGACATCGCCGCCGGTTGAGGCGCGTGGCGGTGCGGATGGCGGCGTCAACCGCCCAAGGCGCGGTCCTCGATGTTGTTGGCGACCTGTTCGCAGGTCGCTGCGAGATCGAGCAGCTCGCGCCGGCTGTCGGCGTCCTGGACGGCCATCGACAGCTCGCGGTACTTGGCAGCCTGCTCCCGGAGATAGGCGACATACTGATCCATGTCAGTCCTCCGTTCTCCGCACGCATTGGCACGACGCGGGCGTGCCGCACATTGATTCAGATCATGGCGATCGCGCCGGCGCGGTCCGGCGCAAGGTCAGGCGGCGGCCGAACGCCCTGAGCCTGCCGTAACCCGCGCCGGCGGCGACCGCGTCGGTCGCCGCGTCGGGCTGGTCGAGCACGAAGCCTGCGAGCACCGCGATACCGTGCGTGAACAGGCAGGGTGCGAGCGGCGTTCCCGGGCCGATCAGGCTGATTTCGGCGCGTCGAGCGAGCGCCAGCAGGCGCGGCAGGCTCTGGTTCGCCAGGGTCGAGGCCGTGATGATGACGTGCCGTGCGCCGGGCAGCACGCGCTCGGCGGCCGCTTCGGGCAGATCGCGCGGTCCGGGATTGCGCTCGATCACCAGCGCACCGGGCAGCTTGTCGTCGAGCCCCGGGAAGCGGCCGATCACCACCGTCGGCCCGCCGGTCGGGTCGGTGGCAACGTCCGCTGCCGACCCGGACGACAGACCGTCATCGTCGCCGCCGAGGAGATCGGGCCGGTTGTAATGCGCGTTGATGGCGGCGATGCCGATCGCCGCCGCGAGCTCGTCGCGACGCAGCGCCAGGATCGCGAGATCGCGCAGCATCACGCCGTCGAGCCGCTCCAGGCGCGCCGGCGAGACGCCGGCCGGCCAACGCGGCGCGAAGGCGAGCCCGGCGTTGGTCGCGCTGCGCACCAGGATCCACGCGCGTCCGATCGCCAAGCGCGCAACCGGGGTGGTGCCGACGCCATCGATCAGCTCGCGATACAGCGGGTGCGCCGCGACGTCCGGCGCGTCATGCGCGGACCCGCTGGCGCGGCCCAGGACGGCGTCGATCAGCCGCTCGATCTGCCACATCGTTCAGCGCTCGTTATCGTTTTTACCCATTGTTATCGTCTCGGGCTCCTAGCTCGTCGATCATACGGCGACCCGAGGGCCACACAATCGGTTGACCAGGCACGCGGCGGCGAGAGGAGACCCGGCATGCATGGCGAGCGCGACCTCGCCGCGACCCAGCTCTTGATGAGCCACCTGTGTCACGAGCTGGTGAGTCCGATCGGTGCGGTCAGCAACGGCATCGAGATGCTCGACGATTTCGGCGACGGCGAGTTGGCGCCGGAAGCCGTCGCGCTGATCCGCGAAAGCGGCAAGGCGGCGGCGGCCAAGCTGCGCTTCTACCGTCTGG
>DATJNS010000456.1:0-8629 GCA_035507915.1 Candidatus Sulfotelmatobacter sp. | reverse complement strand
GCACGATTTCCCGGGTTGCCAGGCGACCTGCATCCCGTGCCGGCCGGAAAGCCGCGGTTGGTTGCGCATCCAATCGCCCGATGCCGCAGCGCCGCCGGCGATCCAGCCCAACTACCTGGCGACCCAGAACGACCGGGACACTATGGTGGCGGGTCTGCGCGTCGCGCGCCGCGTATTCCGCAGCCCCGCCATGTATCCCTATGTGACCGGGGAGTTCTGGCCGGGCGCCGACGTCGACACCGACGAGGGCTGGCTCGCCCACGTCGCGCGCACGGCGAGCACGACCTTCCATCCGACCAGCACCTGCATGATGGGTCCGCAGGACACCGCGGTGGTCGACACGTCGCTCAAAGTGCGAGGGCTCGACGGGTTGCGCGTGGTCGACGCATCGATCATGCCGAGCGTGGTCTCCGGCAACACCAACGCCACCGTGATCATGATCGCCGAGAAGGCCGCCGACATGATCCTCGCGGGCAGCCACGCGGCACCGGTCGGGGCGCGCGCGGCCTAGATCGCGCGGCCCCGCCCGCACCGGGCGCACGGTTGTCACGCGGTGGCACACTTGGCGTTGGGACGCGCGTGCCCATATCCCGTTTTGGCGAGTGAGTGTCGCCATCAGTGACGCAGGCGTGCTGTCGGCCGAAGCCGTGTCATCACGCGATTGAGTCGGGAGGCGATCATGATCCGCAGTTGGGCGCCACGCTGGGCATTGGGGCTCTGCGGGTTAGCCCTGGTGGCGCTCGCGGCGCCCGACGCGATGGCCTGGGGTGGCGGCGGCCACGGCGGTGGCCATGGCGGCGGCGGTCATGGCGGGTTCGGCGGTTTCCACGGCGGATTTGATCATGGTTTCCGCGGCGGCTTCGGGTTCGGCTGCTGCTATGGCGGCTTCGGCTACTACGATCCGTTCTATGCGTATGGCTACGGCTATCCGCCCGCCTACGATTATTCTGCGGCGCCCTATTACGGCTATTCGCCGCCAACCTACGTGTCGCCGTCGACGTCGCCGTACGCGTCGGGTGAGACGCCTCCGCTCGCGTACGACGCTTCCAATCCGCCGACGAACGCGCCGGAAGCCAGTGCAGGGGATTGTCGCGAGTACCAATCCCCGGTCGTGATCGGCGGTCGCCGCGAGATGGCCTATGGCTACGCGTGCCGTCAGCCGGATGGCACGTGGCGCGTGACGACCCCCTAGGGTCCTCCGACGCATCGGGAACGTTTGCCGGAGACCGCCCGTAATTTGGTGTCGCGACCACTAGGGCGGAAGGAACATGATGTTGCGCCGATCGATCATCGCGCTGTGCGTGACAGCGAGCCTCGGCGCTGGTGCGGCGCTCGCGCAGTCACCGCCACCAGGCGCGTATCCGCCTCCCGGTGCGCCGCCACCGGGTGCTCCGCCACCTCCCGGAGCCATCATCGCGCCAGGGCCGCCACCGCCGCCCCAGGTCGAAGCGGTTCCGCCGCCGCCCGGACCGCCGGGCGTGATGATCTGGCAGCCCGGCTACTGGCGCTGGGATGGGCGCGCCTATGTGTGGATGCCCGGCGTTTACGTGCATCGGCCGCGCCGGCACGCTGTGTGGATCGCGCCGCACTGGGTACCGGGACCCTACGGCTATGTTTGGGAGCCGGGCCACTGGCGGTAGCGCGCTGCGGTTGTCGACACCGCGTCACCGCGCTATGACGGCAGACGGAGGATCGATCGCGCCACCGCGGCGCGCAAACCGGTCCTATCGTCGGCGGGAGGGGCCCATGATCGGCGGCGGCGCGACGCGATTGGCGCTCGGACTCGGCGGATTGATCCTGGCCGGACTGCCGTCATCTCCAGCCGCCGCCTTCGGCCCGCATGGCCATTTCGGATTTCACGGCGGTTTCGTCGGTGTCGGGTTCGGCTTCGGTTGCTGCTACGGCCCGTTCGGGTGGTCCGGCTATCCGTATGCCGGCTATCCGTATCCGGCGTACTACGGCTACCCGGCGACGTACTATGCGCCGATCACCTATTCGTCGGCGGCTTTCGCGCCAGTCACCTACACGTCCGCGGTCGCACCGATCGCAGCGAGCACCGGCGCCAATATCGCGGCGCCGGCCGCATCTGCGCCGGCGGCCGTGGCCAGCGACTGCCGCGAATACCAATCCCGAGTGCTGATTGGCGGTCGTCCGCAGATCGCGTACGGCTACGCGTGCCGCCAATCCGACGGCAGCTGGCGCGTGGCGCCGCGGTAGTCGACGCGTCCCCCGCCCCGACGTCGATAGCCTCATCTACGCAGCCCCTCGGCGCAACCCGGAGCCGTGACCATCGACATCGCCACGCTGTGCGTCGCCGAGCTGGGCGTCTTCCTGATCGCCTTCATGCGCGGCGCGTTCGGTGGCGGCTTCGCGATCATCGGCATCCCGCTCTTGTCGCTCACGATGGATCCGGTGCAGGCCGGCGGCATGCTGGCGCCGCTGTTCATCGCGATGGACGTGGTCGCGATCCGCTATTGGCGGCCGGCAACGTGGTCGAAGCCCGATCTGGTCGTGCTGGTCCCGACCCTGCTGGTGGGGATCGGTGCGGGTTACTGGTTGCTCAGCGCGCTCGACCGACGCGCCGTCGCCATCCTGGTGGCATTGGTGACGCTGATCTTCGCGGCGCTCTGGCTCCGGCAGTCGGGCGAGGTGGTCGCGCGGCCGCGCTCGGTCTGGCGCGCCGGCGTGGCCGGCTCCGCCGCGGGCGTGACGACCATGATCGCGCATTCGGGCGGGCCGCCGCTGGCGATCTATCTGCTCTCGCTCGGCCTGCCGAAGGCGTTGTATGCCGGGACGACCAGCATCTTCTTCACGGTCGCGAACGTCGCCAAAGCCGGACCGTGGCTGCTGGTCGCCGGCCTCGATCGCTCGCTCGTGACCATCATGGCGCTGTGCCTGCCGGCGGTGCCGCTGGGGGTATGGACCGGCTGGCGCCTTCATCAACGCCTAGACCAGCGGCAGCTCTATCGCGCCTGCTACTGTCTCCTGGTGCTGACCGCGCTCAAGCTTCTGTGGGACGGCGTGTCCGGCTACGTCCGCTAGACGCGCCTAGTCGCGGAGCCTGAGGATGACGGTCGAGGCGCCGACGACGACCGGCACGGCGAGATTCCAGAAGCCGATCCACGCGTAGAGCAGCGCCGCGACCGCGCAACCGACCGCGAACCAAGAGATCGCGCCGACGGTCCGTCGGAAGCGCGTGCGGACCGCCGCGACCTGCGTCGGATCGGATCCGCCCACAAGGTCGATCACATCGAGCATCGCCTGGGTGGTGTTGCCCGTCATGATGGTGGTCGGCGGCACGCTCGCGAGATGGGCACGCTGCACCGCGTTCTGCACCGCCATGGCGGCGACGCCGGCGAAGCCGGTCAGCAGCGCCGCCGGCGCGTCGCTGTCGGAGAACGGTCCGAACGCGACCGCCAAGCCGAAGAAGGCGGCCAACAGCGCAACCTTGACGCCGAGCATGATGCGGAATGCCGACTGGCCACGGTGTGCCAGCGCCAAGCCCGCCAGACGCGCCAGCGCGATGACGAGCATGAACTCGGGCAGCGCGATCAGCTTGATGATGATGCCGTGGGTGCCGAACACCAATGCCGCTGCAAGCGTGACGAAGTTGCCCGTTACGTGCGCCACGAATAGCCCCTGCAGCCCGAGGAAGCCGGCCGTGTCGACGAAGCCACCGTTGAACGCGAGCAGCACCGCGAGCAGAGATCGGTTCATGCGCGCGATAGCCGATGGTCGTCGTCGACGGTCCCGTCGGGCGTGCGCGGCTTGCCGGCGAGCACGATCGGGAGCGACAGCACGGCGCTGGGCACGGGATTGGCGGTTCCGGCGATCGGCCCGATATAAATCGGGTAGGGTTGGCCGGACGGGAGCATGGGTGCCGACATGACCAGTCAACGATTCGACTTCACCGGTGCCCAGGGTCAGCGCCTCGCCGGGCGGCTCGAGATCCCAGCGGGATCGCTGCGGGGCGCTGCCTTGTTCGCGCATTGTTTCGCCTGCGGCAAGGATGTTTTTGCCGCCAGCCGCCTGGCCGACGGTCTCACCGCGCGTGCGGTCGCGGTGCTCCGGTTCGACTTCACCGGTCTTGGCGCGAGCGAGGGCGAGTTCGGCAACGGCGGTTTCAGCGCCAACATCGCGGACCTGATCGCCGCAGCCGGCGCCATGCGCGAGGCCGGGCTCGCGCCGACCCTCCTGATCGGCCACAGCCTGGGCGGCGCCGCCGTGCTGGCGACCGCCGGCGCCATACCGGAGACCCGCGCCGTCGTCACGATCGGGGCGCCGTTCGAGGCGCGGCACGTTCTCGAGTTGTTCAAGGACCAGCTGCCGACCATCGAGGCCGAGGGGGCCGCGGAGATTCGTCTTGGCGGTCGTGCGTTCAAGATCGATCGCGCGTTCGTCAACGACGTGCGCCGGCACGGCTCGACCGACCACATCGCTGAACTCCGCAGGGCCTTGCTCGTGATGCATGCGCCGGGCGATGCGATCGTCGGCATCGATAATGCCGCGCGCATCTTCGAGCGGGCGCGGCATCCCAAGAGCTTCGTCTCGCTCGACGATGCCGATCACCTGCTGAGCCGTCGCAGCGACGCCGAATACGTCGCCGGCGTGATCGTCGCTTGGGCCGCACGCTATCTGCCGACGGCGCCGTGACTCGCTTACGATCGATCGGTCGCCCCCTGGACGGACGCACCGCCCGAGCGTAAGACAACGCAAGCGGCGGCAACGCACGAAGAAAAAAGCGGAGGGGGCCCACCACCATGCCTGAGTCTGCCGCATCGCGGCCGCGCCCAGCCGCCCACCATCCGTGGTACGGCGTTCTTTACATTCAGGTCCTGATCGCGATCGTGGTCGGCGTCGCGATCGGACATTTCTTCCCCAAGACCGGCGCTGCGATGAAGCCGCTCGGCGACGGTTTCATCGCGCTCATCAAGATGATGATCGCGCCGGTCATCTTCTGCACCGTGGTGCACGGCATCGGCTCGATGGGCGATCTGCGCCGCATCGGCCGGGTCGGCGTCAAGACGCTCGTCTATTTCGAGGTGGTCTCGACGGCGGCGCTCGCGATCGGCCTGGTGATCGGCGAGATCGTGCGGCCGGGCGCCGGCTTCAACATCGATCCGGCGGCGCTCGATCCCAAGGCGGTGGCAAGCTACGTCACGCGCGCCAAGGGCGAGAGCATCACCAGCCATTTGATGGCCATCATTCCCGACAGCTTCTTCGACGCGCTCGCCAAGGGTGAGCTGCTGCAGGTGCTGCTCGTCGCGATCCTGACCGGCTTCGCGATCACGCGAATGGGCGAGCTCGGTGCGCGCATCGCCGGCGTGATCGACAGCGCCGGCCGGCTGTTCTTTCGCCTGATCGGCATGATCGTGCGCGTGGCGCCGATCGGCGCCTTCGGCGCCATGGCCTTCACCATCGGTGCCTACGGCGTCGGCTCGCTGTGGAACCTGTTCGAGCTGATCTTGACGTTCTACGGCACCTCGATCCTGTTCGTGCTGCTGGTGCTGGGTACGATCGCGCGCGTGTGCGGCTTCTCGATCCTGCATTTCATCGTCTACATCAAGGACGAGCTCCTGATCGTGCTGGGCACCAGCTCGTCCGAGACTGTGCTGCCGCAGATGATCCAGAAGATGGAACGGCTCGGCGCATCGAAGGCCGTGGTCGGTCTCGTGATCCCGACCGGCTACAGCTTCAATCTCGACGGCACCAACATCTACATGACGCTGGCGACCCTGTTCCTCGCGCAGGCCACCAACACGCCGCTCAGCCTCGGCCAGGAGCTCAGCATCCTCGGGATCGCGATGCTGACGTCCAAGGGCGCGTCGGGCGTCACGGGGGCGGGCTTCGTCACCCTCGCCGCGACCCTGGCGATCATCCCCGACATCCCGATCCAGGCGCTCGCCATCCTGGTCGGCATCGACAAGTTCATGAGCGAGTGCCGCGCGCTCACCAACCTGGTCGGCAACGGCATCGCCACGGTGGTGATCAGCCGGATGGAAGGCGAGCTCGACACGCAGGCGCTGCGCGCCACGATGGCGCACCCGATCGAGATCGGCGAAGCGCTCGAGCAGGAAGCCGCCTAGCGGCGGCTAGCCGTCGACCGCCGTCGCGAGCTGCTCGATCAGACCGCGCGTGCCGCGCTCGCGCCCGCCGGCATCATCGTAGCCGTCGAGGAACACCGCCTGCTCGGTCAAGCGCATGCGCGTGCCGTCACCGTCCGGCGCGAACGTGATCGTCGCGAGAGAGACTGAGATGCGCCAATCGTTCAGGTGCATGCCATACGAATAGACGATGCGCCGGTCGGGAACGATGTCGTGATAGTGCGCGTCGAAATGGGTCGTGATGCCGTTGGCGAAGCTGCCGATCAGCTGCTCGCGTCCGCCGACCTTGAAGTCGAGCGTGCGGAGCTTCTGCTGCCATCCCGGGGGGCCATAGAACCAGCGGGCCTTCGCCGACGCATCGGCCCAGGCGGCGAATACCAGCGCCGGCGGCGCCTTGAAGCGCCGTTCGATCGTGAAGCTCCCGTGCTCGGTCGAGGGCGTGCTGCAGGCCGCGAGGCGATCCAGGCTCTGGCTCCAGCCCTGCTCCATGCCGCCCAGCATCTGGATCGCCGCATCCACGAAGCCGACGCCCTGCGCCGCAACGGTGACGGTCGTCCGGTCGCCAGCCTCGGCGGTGAAGGTGACCGTGGTGTGCACCTCGAGCTGGCGGGCGCCCGCCTTGTCCATGGCGGTCGCGGCGAACACCAGGCGCTCGGGCACGATGACCTCCTGGAAGGTCGCGATCATCGGATGCTCGGCACCGTCGGGCGCGCGCATGACGATCTTCATGACGCCGCCGGGCCGCGCGTCGACCTCGCACACCGGGTTGCTGTAGCCCTTGGGCCCCCACCAGCGCGCGAGGTGCTTGGCGTCGGTCCACATCGCGAACACGAGGTCGCGCGGCGCCTCGACGACGCGGGTGAGCAGGACCTCGCGCCGGGCGGTGATTCCAGGCGCGGCGGCGCGGGATGAAGCGGCGGTCATGGCATCATCTCTCCTGTCTGGGCATCTAGCGCTGCGGCGCGGTGTCGTAGCTGTCGTGGCGGCGCACCCAGTCGGTCAGGTTGCGGCGCGGGCCGGTCTCGTTGCGGCCCTTGGGCGTCAGGTCGAGCACCATGTAGGTCGTCAGCAGCTCCTCGGCGCCGCGCGCGTAGGTCGAGTAGGTGTGGAACACCTGACCGGCGTCGTCGCGATAGAACACGCTCAGGCCCGGCAGCTCGTCCATGCCGCCTTCGATCATGGCGTAGTTGTAGAAGACCTTGCCGGCGGCAAGCTCCTCCTTGGTGAACGACACGTGGTAGTCGTGGTTGAAGTCGCTGCCGTGGGACGACGCCCACTCGAACCGCCACCCCATGCGCTGCTTGTAGGCGAGGATCTCGGCGAGCGGTGCGCGCGAGACCGCGACGACGCTGACGTCGTGATGCTCGAGGTGGACCAGCCCGCCGTCGATGTGGTCGGCGCCGAAGGAGCAGCCGACGCAGCCTTCCTGCCAGCCAGGTCCGAGCATGAAGTGCTTGATCACCAGCTGGCTGCGCCCGTCGAACAGATCGGCGAGCGTCTTTTTGCCCGTCGTCGTGTCGAACGCGTAGGGCTTGTCGACCTTGACCCACGGCAGCGCGCGACGCTCGGCGGTGAGCTTGTCGCGCAGCCGGGTGAACTCCTTCTCGTGCGCCAGCAACGTCTTGCGGGCGGCCAGCCATTCGTCGCGCGAGACGACAGGATGTTGCATCGTTCGATCCTCCTCATGCTGCGATCGTCATGTACTCGGCAAACCGCTCGAGGCAGCTCGTCCAACCGGTCACGTGATCGTCGCGCTGCGCGATCGCGTCGAATCCCGCCTGGCGGAGCGTGAGTCTGGTCTTCGTGCCGTGCTCCGCGAACGTCACCGTGGTCAGCAGCTCGCGACCCGGATTGCCGTTCGCGTCCTCCCAGGCGAAGGTGAACGCGATCCGTTCCGGCTCGACGATTTCGCGATATTTGCCGCGCTTCCAGTGCACGGTGCCTTCCGGCGATCGCATGCCGAAGCGATAGGAACCGCCGACACGCACGTCCATCTCGCAGTGAAACGTGGTGAAGCCCTGGGGTCCCCACCAGCGCGCGATATGCTCGGGCCGGGTCCAGGCCCGGAACACCAGCGCGCGCGGCGCGTCGATCACGCGCGTGACGACGAGCTCATGCGTGGCGGCGATGTCACTTGCTGCGGTCATGCCCCGTCCCCTTCTGCTGGACCTCGCGCAGGTAGTCGTCCAAGCGATCGAAGCTCGCCTCCCAGAAGCGTCGATATTGGGCAAGCCAGTCGGCGAGATCCTTGAGCGGCCCGGCCTCGATCCGGCACGGCCGCCACTGCGCTTCGCGGCTCCGCGCAATGAGCCCCGCGCGTTGCAGGACCTTGAGGTGCTTGGAGACCGCCGGGAGGCTCATGGCGAACGGCTGGGCGAGCTCGGTGACCGTGGCCTCGCCGGCGCTGAGCCGCGCCAGAATGGCGCGCCGGGTCGGGTCGGCGAGCGCGGCGAGGGTTGCGCTGAGCGGGTCGGGCGTCATTGGTAAACCATTAGGTTAAGTAACCGTGAGGTTAAATAGGGCCG
>DATJNS010000455.1:0-9838 GCA_035507915.1 Candidatus Sulfotelmatobacter sp. | reverse complement strand
GATGTGGCCCACCGCGATCTCGCAATGGTGGAGCTCCTGTTGCATGGCGGACATCTCTCGCATGATGTCTCGCCGGCGCTCGACTAATGCTGTGATCACGTGGAGCGTCATTCTCGAACCCCCAGGCCCATTCCCACGCATCACAAGAATGTTTGGCTGTCAGGAGGGTTCTTGGTGTGGATGCGCTTCCATAGCGCGCTCTCCTGGCCCTTGATGTCGGCGAGGTCGAGCGCGGCCGCGGGCTCCGGCGCGAGCTCGGCCGTCGGCTGGCTCAGCACTTGGGTGCCCTTGAAATGGTTGATCAGCGCGATCAGCGAGGCCGGCGCCAGCACCTCGATATCGCCCGCCCACACCGCCTCGCCGCCGCACGCCGCCGGGCAGATGATGCCCTGGGCGCGCTGCGCCGCCGCGAAGGCCGCCGGCAGCACGCCGGCGACGCCCGTGATCGCGCCGTCGAGCGCGAGCTCGCCGAGCGTGACGTAGCGCGCCAGCGCGTCGCCCGGCAGCACGCCCATCGCGACCAGGAGCCCGACCGCGATCGGCAGGTCGAAGTGCGAGCCTTCCTTGAGCACGTCGGCGGGTGCCAGATTGACGGTGATGCGGCGCGCCGGCACCGAGAGCCCGAGCGCCGCCAACGCCGCGCGCACGCGCTCGCGGCTCTCGCCGACCGCCTTGTCGGGCAGCCCCACCAGATGGAAGCCCGCGAAGCCGCCGGCCATCTGGACCTGGACGTCGATCCCGAGCACCTCGATGCCCTGGAAAGCCACCGTCGCGATGCGCGCAACCACGACCGCTCCCGCGCCAGCGCGGCAGCCGACGGCGCGAGCGCCGTGGCCCCGGCACGCAAGTTGAGGCAAATGCCGACCTTCGATGCGATTCGAGATTACGCGTGCTCGCCGCGCGGCATCCCCGTGCCGTCGGCGCCGCCGATCAGGATTGCGGCGGCTGAGCGGCGGCCGGCATCACCAGGCTGCGCCAATACTCGACCGCGCAGCCGAGCCGGGGCGACCAGTCGGGATGACGCTCGCGCGCGATCTCGGTCGCCACGCTGCCGTCCGAGAGGTGCTGCAGGCCGCTCATGAACGCCGCGCGCAGCGCGTCGAGCGCGCGGTCCGGCGTGCTCGTCCCCTTGCTGGGCGGTGCCGTCAGCAGGCGCTTCTCGAACGCGACGCAGGTCGTGGCCGCGTGCTCGTAGAGCAGCGGGAAGCCGTAGAAGACCCCGACGCCGACGAGGACGATCACGCCGGCAAGGGCGAGCTTGCGCATCTCAGACTAACGTTCGAGCGGGCGGCAGGGTTGGGTGCCGCGGCCAGCGATTCGCTGCGGCCTCAGCGGAAGGCGGCGGCGACCGTCTCGCCGAGCTGCTCCTGGAAACGCTCGGTCGACATCGACAGGGTGGCGAGGTTGATCATGACCTCGCTGGTCTCGTCGGCCGAGACCGGACCCGGACTGTCGGGCGGCGCGTTCCGGCAGGCGACCACGAGCTCGACCATCGCCTCGTGCATGATCCGGAACCGCTCGACCAGCCGTTCGCAGGCCTCGTGGGGGTCGAAGCCCGCGGGTTCGCCAGCCTTGCGCCGGCTGTTGCGCGCCACGGGCTGGTGCCGGGGGACGATCGGGAAGGCCAGGATGTTCTCGCCGTGGAGCACGGGCGCGGGCGCGGCGGCGGGCTCGGCCGGCGGCGCGCCGACCGTCCGGCGCGCGTGCCGGAACCCGACGAAATCGACGATGGTGGACGCGCTCGGCTCGGTCGCCGGATCGTGCAAGGCCGTCATCAATCGCCTCCGTCATACTGACGCGGGGCGGACTGTGGACCCCCTGGCTTAGCGCAAGCTTAGGGCTCGCGCGCTCAGGGCCAAGCGCGCGCCGAGGGCGAATCGGCCCGCCGCGGCCGCGGCCGGGCGTGAAACTCGGGCGCTGCACCGCTATACCGGGTTGGAGATCGCCGCCCGGCGTTGGAACATGCGCGAGATGAGGACATTGGGTTGATCGCCGCCAGCGCGCCCGCGCGTCCGCCGTCCTTTCCGGCGCTGCGCCATCCCGGCTTCCGGATCTATTTCGTCACCTCGGCGCTGGCCATGATGGCCGACAGCATCGAGCACGTGATCAGCTATTGGATGCTGTTCCAGAAGTTCCACTCGCCGGCGCTGGGTGGCTTCGCGGTGATCTCGCACTGGGTGCCTTTCCTCCTGTTCTCGGTGCACGCCGGCGCGCTCGCCGACCGTTTCGACGCGCGCCGCATCATCCAGCTCGGCATGGCTTTCTTCATGGTGGCCTCGCTCGCCTGGAGCTTCTTCTTCCTGACCGACACGCTGGCGATGTGGCACGCCGTGCTGATCCTCACCATCCACGGCTTCGCCGGGGTGCTGTGGGGGCCTGCGGGACAGCTCCTGATCCACGACATCGTCGGTCCCGGCCAGCTGCCGAGCGCGGTGCGCCTGAACGCGACCGCGCGCTGGCTCGGCCTCCTGTTCGGTCCGGCGGTCGGCGGCGCGATCCTGCTCGGCCTCGGGCCGGGCTACGGCATCCTGCTCAACGCGGCGATCTATCTGCCGTTGGCCGTGTGGTTGTGGCGCGCGCCCTACGGCCCGCGCTTCCGCGCCGGCGGCGCGCCGCCGGCGCGCGCGGTGCGCGGCTTCGCCGACATCGTCACCACGGTGCGCGACGTGCGTGGCAATCGCACGATCCTCTCGATGCTGGCGCTCGCGGGCGGCGCGGCGCTGCTGATCGGCAGCGGCTATCAGGCGCAGATGCCGTCGTTCGCGACCGACCTCGGCCACGGCGATGCCGGCATCTTCTACAGCATGCTGCTGGCCGCCGACGCCGCCGGCGCGCTGACTGCCGGCGTCGTGCTCGAAGGCCGCGATTGGCTGCCGCCGCGCCCGCGCACCGCGCTCGTGCTGGCGTTGGTGTGGTGCTGCGCCATCCTGGGCTTCGCGGTGGCGCCGTGGTACCCGCTGGCGCTCGCGCTCCTGTTCGTGTCCGGCTTCTTCAGCCTGGCGGCGAACGCGATGGCGCAGACCCTGGTGCAGCTGCACGCGCCGTCGGCGACCCGCGGCCGCGTGATCGGCCTTTACAACACCGCCGGGCTCGGTCTCCGGGCGTTCTCGGGCGTCACGATCGGGCTCGGCGGCACCGTGGTCGGCGTGCATGCGTCGCTGGCGCTCAGCGCGGTGGCGTTGCTCGTCGTCGTCCTCGGCCTGCTTGGCCTGGCGCGACGGACGGGTCCGGCCGGGGTCGCCCCCGCCGACTGACGGGGGCCGACCAACGCCGGGGGCGCATAAACTTGGCTTAAGCTTGGCGTGGTCCTCTCGGAGGCGACGCTACGCTTGGAGGGCCGCATGGCCCTGGCCTCCCCGTTGGCTCCGATCGATCGCCAGTCCGGTATCGCGCCGCTGGCGCGCTGGCGGTTGGCCTGGCGGGCACGCTGGTGGCCGTCGCTCGCCGCCTCCCGCCTCGGGTTGGCGCTGGCGGCCGGTCTGGTCGGCCTGTGGGCGTTGTTCGGCCTGCTGCCGCTCGGCGAGGCGCTGGCGTTGGGCGCGTCGAGCGGGGCGCTCGTCGGGCTGGGCGCGTTCGCGCTGCAGCGCTACCGCTGGGCCGCGCGCGACCGCCAGGGCGCGCTGATCCAGGCTGCGCAAGCCAGCCGCAGCAAGGCGGAGTTCCTCGCCAACACGAGCCACGAGCTGCGCACGCCGCTCAATGCCGTGATCGGCTATGCGGAGCTGCTCGCGACCGGGATCCCCGGTCCGCTGACCGACAAGCAGGCGGAGTACATCGGCCTGATTCGCCAGAGCGGCACGCACCTGCTCGATCTGATCACCGACATTCTCGACCTCGCCAAGGTCGACGCCGGCCGGCTCGAGCTGCAGCCGGCCAGAGTGCCGGTGTCCGACGTCATCGAGAGCTGCGTCTTCCTGATGCGCGAGCGCGTCGCGGCCGGCGCTCTGCGCCTCGACGTCGCGGCCGCCGCGGACCTGCCGGCGCTCCTGGTCGACGCGGCCCGTCTCAAGCAGATCCTGCTCAACCTGCTGTCGAACGCGGTGAAGTTCACCGGGCCGGGCGGCAGCATCGAGCTTGCGGCCCGCGCCGCCGCAGACGGCGGCGTCGTCTTCTCCGTGTCGGACACCGGACGCGGCATGACGGCGCCCGAGGTCGCGGTCGCGCTCGAGGCGTTCGGCCAGGTCGACGGCAGCCTGGAGCGCCGCCACGGCGGTGCGGGGCTCGGCTTGCCGTTGGCGCGCCGGTTGACCGAACTGCATGGCGGCACGTTGCGCGTCGCCAGCGCGCCGGGTCGCGGCACGACCGTCACGGTCGCGTTGCCGCCGGGATGCGTCGCGCCTACGCCAAAAGCCGCGTGATCTCGTCCATCAGCTGGGCCGGCCGGTATGGCTTGCCCAGGATCGGCCCGTGCACGTCGATGCCGCCGGTCTTCGACTTCGCGAAATCCATGTAGCCGGTGGCGTAGAGGATCTTGATCTCGGGCCGGCGCGCCCGCGCCATCGCGCCGAGCTCGATGCCGTCCATGCGCGGCATCACGAGGTCGGTGAACATGAGGTCGATCGCCGGCGTGCGGTCGATCAGCTCGATCGCCTCCGAGCCGTCCTGGGCAGTCAGCACCGAATGGCCCGCCTCGGCCAGCACCGCGGCGACCAGTTCCCGTACGTCGGTATCGTCATCGACGACCAAGATCAGGGCCATGGACGCCGTCGCTCCCGTGCCGCTCAGCGCGCGCCCGACCTAAGGGCTCGCAGGGGTCGACGGCTCGATTCCCCGTTCCACACCGGTCAAAGCTGCACGGTCCATGGTCGAACGTCGTCCAATAGCTCAGCGATCATAGACGAGCCCGATGCACCGCGTAACTCTGCGTATGTTTTTATTCTGGTACATCAGAGCTTATACGTAATTGTGAGTAAAATCTTTGGGCGATATCCTTGAAATCAATGTGATTTTTGCTTGAAAAGCCCGCGGCGCGTTCGGCAGTATCGCGCCCCATTGGGAAGCCGGCGGCGCGCCGGTCCGAGGTTCGACGAGACGGAGACCAGACGCCGTGCCTTTGCTGACCCGCAAACCCCGCGGCCCCGCGGTCGCCGAGCGTCGTCGGGCGCCCCGCATCGAGCTCAAGCGCGGCGGCGCCAAAGTCGACAGCAAGACCTTCGTGCTCAAGAACGTCAGCACTCAGGGTTTCCTGCTCGAGGCCTATGACGGCGACTTGATCGCCCGCCAGCGCGTGTACCTGACCCTGATGTTGCCGGTCGACGGCCAGGAGCTCGACTACCGTACCGACGCGCAGGTCGTCCGCATCGATGCGCGCAATCTCGCCGGACGGTTCAACGACCTGCGTCCCGACGCGCGGCGTGCCATCGAGCGCATGGTCGACCGGTTGCGGCCTGCCGCCAACTAACGCCGGCCGGGCACGACCTTGAGCGGTGGCGGCTCCGGGGCCGCCGCCTCGTCCACGGCCGGCTCGGCTGTCGATTCGGGCGCGGCTTCCGGCGCGCCAGGATCCCGCCACTGGGTGACGATCGAGAACACCCGCATCTGGTGATGCAGGAAGTCGGCGCCGAAATCGAGATTGCGCGAGAACATCTCGGCGATGACCTGCTGGTTGCGGATCATCGTCTCGGTGATCAGCCGGTTGCGCTCGAGCAGGGCCTTGAAATACGCCTCGAACATGGCGCCAGCCTGCGCCACCAATTGTTAATATTCGCCCAATGGTCGAGCTACGCGGGCTTGGCCGCGCCGGTGTGCGCTGCGATGAAGGCTTTGACCGTCTCGTTGCCTTCCTTGTCGAAGCGCAGGTGGAAGGTATCGCCCTTGACGGCGACGACGGTCGAGGCGACGTCGCCATGTTCCGGCAGGCTGAGGACACATGGATCGCCGACGCTGAAATTCATCAGCCCGTGGGTTTCCAGCGCGATGCCGGATAGCGAGACGTCGCGCACCTTGAAGTCGATCGCGAAGCCGCCGAACGACACCTGAACCTCGGCGTCGATGTGATGACGCTCTTGCTGGCGTTCGTTGCCAGCCTGCTGGGCGAGCAGCGCCGCCAGCGCCGGATCGAGCATGCCCCGCGTCACGGCCATGCACTCCTTTCGGCAAAACCCCCAACATGTTGGGGCAGAATCGCCGGAATGTCTCCTATTTGTTTGCCGTCGCCGCACGCTTGCGCGGCTCGGCGCCGGCGCGCTTAGCTAGGCGCGCGCGATTGGGAGGCCTCCGGTGGCAAAGCAGATCGACTATTACTACGCGATGCCGTCGCCCTGGGCGTTCCTGGGCGCCGAGCGCTTCACCAAGTTGGCCGCCGACGCCGGCGCGTCGGTCACCTACAAGCCGTGCGATTTCGCCCGGGTGTTCAGCCGCACCGGCGGCTTCATGCTGAAGGACCGCGCGCCGGCGCGCCAAGCCTATCGGCTGGTCGAGCTCGACCGCTGGAGCCGGCATCTCGGCATCCGGCTCAATCGCCAGCCGAAATTCTTCCCGGTCGCCGACGAGCTCGCCGCGCGCTTCGTGATCGCGGCCGGCCAGCAAGGCATCCCGATGGGGCCGCTGACCCTGGCGATCATGCGTGCGGTCTGGCAGGAGGAGCGCGACATATCGGACGCCGACACGTTGCGGGCGCTTGCCGACGCCGAGGGCCTCGCCGGCGCCGCGCTGCTCACCGCCGCGCGCGAGCCGACCACGCTCGAGGCCTACGAGCGCAATTCCGACGAGGCCGTGACCCGCGGCGTGTTCGGCGCGCCGACCTACGTCTATCGCGACGAGCTGTTCTGGGGCCAGGACCGGATTGATTTCCTCGAGCGCGCGCTGCGGCGTTAGGCGCGCCCCACAACGCGCCGCGGTTTTGCTGCGCGACCCGTCCGTCAGTGCCCGGCCAGCACCGCGTCGGCGATCTTCTCGGCGGCCATCAAGGTCGGGAAGTTGGTGTTGGCGCACGGCACCACGGGGAACAGCGAGGCATCGACCACGCGTAGGCCACCGACGCCGCCGCGCACCCGGCCGGCCGGATCGGTGACCGCCATCGGATCGGTGTCGGCGCCCATGCGGCACGAGCACGAGGCGTGCCACACGCCGATCGCCGCCTGGCGCACGAACGCCTCCAGCTTGTCGTCGTCCATCATCAGCTCGTCGAACCGGAAGCCCTCGACGATCACGTTCTCGATCAGGTAGCGCCTGAGCGGCGCCGGTCCGTCGAGCAGCAGGCTGATCAGCCAGGTGATGACCTGGTTCTTGACGTTGACGACGCCGATCTTGCGCACCCGCTCGCTGTAGCTCGCCGGGAACGGATTGCTCGTCACGCTTTGCAGCGCCGCCGACATCTGCATCGCGCCGAGCTTGCGGAAGCCGACCATCAGGCGCTCGAGATCGCGTCGATCGGACAGCAGGTTGAACTCGACCAGCGGTTCGGCGCGCCAATCCTTCGAGGTCAGCTTGACCTGGCCGGTCTCCGAGTAGGTCTTGTTGACGAACACGAGCAGCGAGCCGATCTGCTGACCGACCGCGTGCCACGCCGATTTCGACACGCAGACCGCGAACATGTCGCCCGCCGGCGCGCCGCCGATGCCCGACGAGTAGCGCAGGCCGACCAGCAGGTGGCGGCGGCTGACCTGCTCTTGAATGCGCGCCATCGGCTTGATGAAGGACGACACCGCGATCGAGGGGTGGTCCATGATGCGCTGACCGACTCCCGGCAGCGGCGCGATCACCTCGATGCCGAGCTCGCGCAGCGGACCCGCCGGCCCGACACCAGCGCGCATCAGGTGCGCGGGCGTGTGGATCGCGCCGGTGGACAGGATCACCTCATTCGCGCGGAACTCCTGCTCCTGTCCGTTGACCAGCGCTTTCACGCCGACGCAGCGCTTGCCGATGAACAGCAGCTCCTTGACCTGCGTGTTGGTCGAGATGGTCAGGTTCTTGCGCGCCCGCGTGTTGGGATCGAGATAGCCCAGCGCCGCCGAGACGCGACGCTCGTCGAGGTTCGAGATCGTGATCGGGAAGTGGCCGTCCTCGAACTTGCCGTTCTGGTCCGGCAGGAAGCGGAAGCCGGCCTCCATGAACGCCTGGGCGGCGGCGCGCGCGTGCCCGTTCCACTTCTCCGGCATGATGCGGCGCACCGGGATGGGGCCGTCCTTGCCGTGGAACGGTCCATCGAAATCCATGTCGCGCTCGACCTTCTTGAAGAAGGGCAGGCAGCTGTCCCAGTTCCAGCCGGCGGCGCCGCGCGTCTCCCACTCGTCGTAGTCGCTCGGCGCGCCGCGGTTGGCGAGCTGGCCGTTGATCGAGGAGCCGCCGCCGAGCACGCGCGCCTGCTCGTACTTGCGCAGCGGCGGGCGCTCCTCGGTCGGGTTGTTGTGCGAGACGACCCCGGTATGGACCCGCAGGTCGGTCCAGTGAAAGCGCGGGTCGAAATAGGCGACGCCCGGATAGCTGTCGGCGATCTCGGGCGGCACGTTGTCGTGCGGCGTGTCCTGCCCGGCCTCGCAGAGCAGCACCTGGTTCGAACTGCGCGCCGACAGGCGGTTGGCCATGACCGACCCGGCGGATCCGCCGCCGACGATGATGTAGTCGTACGCCACCCCGCCCCCTCCCCCGTTCTGGGTCCCCGCATTCCGGCCCACATTGCGGCGGGAGGCAGGTTCCGCGCAAGCGCCACCGGGGCGGCGGACGGCCAGCCTGATCAGCGATTTGAACGGTGATGGCTACTCGGCCGGCGCCTCGCGCGTGGTGCCGGCAAACGGCGCGGCGGTCGTCGGCCGCTTGCCGAATGTGCGGCGCACCACCGCGTAGAACACCGGCGTGAACAAGAGGCCGAAACCGGTCACACCGAGCATGCCGAAGAACACCGTTGTTCCCAGCGACTGCCGCATTTCCGACCCCGCGCCACTGGCGATGGCGAGCGGCGCCACGCCCGCAATGAAGGCGAACGAGGTCATCAGGATCGGACGCAGGCGCACGTGGGCAGCATGCACCGCTGCGTCCTCCGCGCCGACTCCGTCCTCCTCCTGACGCTGCTTGGCGAACTCCACGATAAGAATCGCGTTCTTCGCGGCGAGCCCCACGAGCACGACGAAGCCAATCTGCGCGAGGATGTCGATCGGCATGCCGCGCATGTTCAGGCCGACCGCAGCGGCGAGCAGGCACATCGGGACGATCAGCACGATCGCGAGCGGTGTTTTCCAGCTTTCGTACTGAGCGGCAAGCACGAGAAACACGAACAGCGCCGAAGCCGCGAATATCACGAGGGGAGACATGGTCTGCTCTTTCTGCTGGTGAGCGAGGTCAGTCCATTCGTAGGCGATCCCGTTCGGCAGCACCTGGTCCGCGAGCTTCTCCATGTGGTCGATCGCGTCGCCGGACGAAAAGCCAGGCGCTGCTGCACCCATGATTTCTGCCGCAGGGTACATGTTGTAGCGCGGCACGCGATACGGTTGCGTCACGTTCTGGAACGTCGCGACACTGCTGATGGGGACCATGTCACCCGTTGCGTTACGCACCTTGAGCCGGCCGATGTCTTCGGGTGTCTGCCGGAACGCCTCGTCGCCCTGGACCCGCACCTGATAGGTACGTCCATTGAAGTTGAAGTCATTCACGTATTGCGAGCCAAGATAGAGATCCATCGTGGAGAACACATCCGTCGGCGTCAGGCCGATCTTTTCCGCCTTGAGGCGGTCGATATCCGCGTAGACAGAGGGTGCCCCGGCGTTGTAAAGCGTGAACACGCCGCCGAATACCTTGTCCTTGTTGGCGGCCGCAACAAGCGCGTTAGTCGCCTTTGCGAGCGCCTGAGGGCCGAGCCCGCCGCGATCTTCGAGCATCAGCTTGAAGCCGCCCGCCGAACCCA
>DATJNS010000454.1:0-3897 GCA_035507915.1 Candidatus Sulfotelmatobacter sp. | reverse complement strand
GACCGGCACGGGCTACGCCGCCACCGAGGCCGACTACGACAAGGCCGCCGAGGGCATCACGGTGCCGTTCGAGCGGCTCGAGAAGGCGCTCGAGAAGCAGGGCAGCGGACCGTTCTTCAACGGCGCCAAGTACTCGCTGGTCGACGCCGCCTACGCGCCGTTCCTGCAGCGCTATACGTTCCTCGACCGCGTGCGCAAGCTCGGCCACATCGAGAAGTTCCCGCGCCTCAAGGCGTGGTGCGAGACGTTGCTCAAGCGCGAGTCGACGCACTCCTTCCCGTCCGCCGAGTTCGAGGCGATGTATCGCGCCAACCTGAAGAAGCGCAATTCGTGGGTGTCGCAGTTCGTCGACGCCGCCCGGGCCGCCGCCGAGTAGCGCGCGGGATCGTCATCCTGGACGGGCGGCGGAGCGTGACGGCTCCGCCGCCCGTTCTGTTTTCGCGCGCCGGGATGGCGCCCGCCCGCGCATTCGCAGTATCGTCGGTCATGCGCAGCAAGGAGGCCGTCCGATGATCACCAAGTTCACCACGGTGTATCCCGGTCACGTCGACATGCCCGACCGCGGCCAGGACGCCACACCGGCCAACGAGCGCCGCTTCTCCAACGAGCACCTGGCGAGCGTCTTCGCCAAGACCGAGGCCGTCGCCAAGGTGCTCGACAAGCACGGCTACGACACGATCTGGCTCGCCGAGCACCACTTCCAGCACGAGGGCTACGAGGTCATCCCCAATCTCCTGATGGTGGCGGTGCATCTCGCGCACGTGACCAAGACCCTGCGCACCGGCTGCGGCTTCAACATCGCGCCGATGTGGCACCCGTTGCGGCTCGCCGAGGACTTCGCGGTGGCCGACATCCTGACCAAGGGCCGCACCGTGTTCGGCGTCGGACGCGGTTACCACACGCGCGAGGTCGAAACGTTCGGCGCGCCGATGCTCGACCAGAACGCCAACCGCGAGCTGTTCGAGGAGCAGGTCGAGATCATCTTCAAGGCGTTCGACAACGAGCGCTTCTCGCACAAGGGCAAGCACTACACGCTGCCGCCCGAGGTGCCGTACCGCGGCTACACCTTGAAGGACCTGACCCTGGTGCCGCGGCCGCTCAACCGCCCGGTCGAGACCTGGCAGCCGGTGGTGAGCGCGAGCCCGCGCGGTCTCGACTTCATGATCAAGTACGGCATCAAGGGCGCGGTCGGCGGCGGCGCCGCGACCATGCAGGACGGTCCCGTCCAGGCCTATCAGCAGGCTGCTGCGCGCGCCGGCAAGAACCTGAAGCTCGGCGAGAACCTGATGGTCGGCATCTTCTTCCATCTCGCCAAGACGCGCGAGCAGGCGCTCCGCGAGATCCGGCCGCTCTACGAGGAGCACGTCAAGATGTTCGCGCCGCTCGGCTTCATACCCGGCATGACGCCGCCCCAGATCGCCGCGGCGGCCAAGCGCGGCAACTGGGCGGCCGGCGACGTGCCGACCGTCGAGCACTTCATGAAGATGGGCGCCTGGCTCGCCGGCACGCCCGACGACCTGATCGCGCACCTGAAGAGCTTCGAGGAGCGCTATCCGGGCATGGAGTACGCCAACTTGAGCACCCCGATCAGCACGCCGCAGTCGGTCATGCTGGAACAGTTCCAGTGGGTCGCCGAGGCGGTCATGCCGGCCTTCAAGAAGCACTGACGGCACGGCGCGGCGCAGGATCGGCGATGGCGATGCGCGAGATCGGCATCGTCATCAACGGCGCGACCGGTCGCATGGGTGCGACCCAGCATTTGCGCGGCCTGATGGCGATCCGCGCCGAAGGCGGCCTCGCGCTCGCCAACGGCGACCGTCTGATGCCCAACCCGCTGTTGGTCGGACGCAGCGCCGCGACCCTGAAGCCGCTCGCCGAGGAGCATGGCGGGCTACGCTGGACGACCGACGTCGACGCCGCGATCGCGGGGCCCGATGCGGTGTTCATGGACTGCGCGGCGACCGGCGGGCGCGCCCAGCTGGTCCGCAAGGCGATCGCCGCCGGCAAGCACGTTCACGTCGAGAAGCCGACCGCGGGCTCGGTCGAGGAGGCGCTCGAGCTCGCGCGCCTGGCGACGCGCGCCGGCGTCAAGCACGGCGTGATCCAGGACAAGCTGTTCCTGCCCGGCTTCGCCAAGCTGATGGAGCTCAAGCGCGCGGGCTTCTTCGGTCGCATCGTCGCGATCCGCATCGACGCCGGCTCGTGGATCTTCGATGGCACCGAGCAGGGCCAGCCGTGCCAGCGACCGAGCTGGAACTACCGCCGGGCCGACGGCGGCGGGCTCGCGCTCGACATGATGGCGCACTGGCGCTACATGCTCGACCGGCTGGGCGCGCCGGTGGTGCGCGTGACCAGCCAGCTCGGCACCGCGACGCCGCAGCGCATCGACGAGCGCGGCGCGCGCTACGACGTCGACGTCGAAGATACCGTGCACGCGCTGCTGCGACTCGAGGACGGCATCATGGCGACCGTCACGAACAGCTGGGCGACCCGCGTGCGGCGCGACGACACGATGTGCGTGCAGATCGACGGCACCGGTGGTTCGGCGGTCGCCGGCCGCCACCGCTGCCTGATCCAGGAGGCCGCGCGAACGCCCGAGACCTTCCTCCGCGCCGCCCAGCCGGGCGGCATGGACTTCGACGCACACTGGACACACGTGCCCGATCCCGGACCGCACAAGAACCCGTATCGTCAGTGCTGGGAGCTGTTCCTGCGCCATCTCGGCGAGGACGCGCCCTACCTGCCGACCCTGCTCGAAGGCGCCAAGGCGGTGCAGCTCGCCGAGCTCGTCTATCGCAGCCACGCCGAGGGCCGCTGGCTCGACGTGCCCGCGCTCACGATCTAAGCCGCCGGCGGCTCGCGCAACAAGAAGCCCGCGGGACGGCCGCTGCGCCGGACGTTCTCCTCGATCGGCAAGGTCGGATCCCAGCGGTTGGCGTCGAAGCGCCAGCCCGTCAGCGCGTCGGTCGCGCGCGACACCAGCCACAGCAGCGGCGGCACCATCTCGTCGGGCTCGACCAGTTTCGACATCGCGCCGGTGCGGCTCGCCTCCCGGCGCTCCTCCGCCATGCCGGGCGTGTTGGCGCCGCCGCCGGGATTGAGCACATTGACCGTCACGCCGGTGTCGGCGAGGTCCTTCGACCAGATCTCGGACGCCATCTCGAGCGCGGCCTTGGACGGCCCGTAGGGCGACGAGCCCGCGCGATGCATGGTGTCGAGCATGGTCGTGACGTTGATGATGCGACCCCAGCCCTGGCGCACGAACAGGGGCGCGACGCGCCGCGCCATCTGGTCGGCGGCGACGTAGTTGGTGTCCATGACGTTCTGGATGATCTCGTCGTTCGCCTCGTAGAAGCGCGCCATCTCGGGACGCCGGAACCGGTCGGGCGTGATGTAGGTGAAGGTCAGGCCGGCATTGTTCACGAGAACGTCGAGCCCGCCGAAGCGCTCGGTCGCCGCCGCCACCACGCGGTCGCAATCGGCCGGCCGGCGCAGATCGGCGAGCACCGGGTGGACGCGCCCCTCGAGCGCCGTGCCGCGGGTCTCGGCGTCGAGCGCCGCCATGTCGTCGGCGATGTGCGCCGCCGCGATCACGCGCGCGCCGGCGCGCGCCAGCCCGAACGCCATGGCGCGCCCGAGCCCGCGCCCGCCGCCGGTCACGATGGCGACCACATCGAGCGTCATGCCGTCATCATAGGTCAATCGGTCCGGGCCGCCGACCCCTTCCTCCGGCTCGACTGAGGCGCGGGTCGCGCGGCTACTCGATCATGCGCAGGAAGCGCGCGAGCTCCTGGGCCTGGCCTTCGGTCATCGCGCGTCCGCCGACCACCGCGCAGCCGCGGCCGCGTGCCGCGGCGAGCAGCTTCGTGTCGTGCGCCAGGATGACGACGTCGGCCA
>DATJNS010000453.1:0-11677 GCA_035507915.1 Candidatus Sulfotelmatobacter sp. | reverse complement strand
TGCACCGGCTCGGGCGTCGGGATCGAGGCGTTGGGATCGCCCATCAGCGCGGCGATGATCATGCCGCTCTTCAGCACCATGTCGGGCTTCACGCCGAAGAACGCCGGCGTCCAGATCACCAGGTCGGCGAGCTTGCCGACCGCGACCGAGCCGACCTCGCGCGCCAGGCCGTGGGCGAGCGCCGGGTTGATCGTGTACTTGGCGACGTAGCGCTTGACCCGCACGTTGTCGTTGTCGCCGTGCTCGTCGGGCAGCCGGCCGCGCTGGCGCTTCATCTTGTCGGCGGTCTGCCAGGTGCGGATGATCACCTCGCCGACGCGGCCCATCGCCTGGCTGTCGCTCGACAGCATCGAGAACGCGCCGATGTCGTGCAGGATGTCCTCGGCCGCGATGGTCTCGCGGCGGATCCGGCTCTCCGCGAAGGCGACGTCCTCGGGGATGCGCGGATCGAGATGGTGGCACACCATCAGCATGTCGAGATGCTCGTCGACCGTGTTGACGGTGAAGGGCCGCGTCGGATTGGTCGACGACGGCAGCACGTTGCGCAGGCCGGCGACCTTGATGATGTCCGGCGCATGGCCGCCGCCCGCGCCCTCGGTGTGGAAGGCGTGGATGTTGCGGCCCTTGAACGCCGCGATGGTGTCCTCGACGAAGCCCGACTCGTTGAGCGTGTCGGTGTGGATCGCGACCTGGATGTCGTATTCCTCGGCGACCGTCAGGCAGCAGTCGATCGCCGACGGCGTGGTGCCCCAGTCCTCGTGCAGCTTGAGGGCGACCGCGCCCGCCTCGATCATCTCGACCAGCGCCTTGGGCTGGCTCGCGTTGCCCTTGCCGAAGAAGCCGAGATTGACCGGCAGGCCCTCGGCCGCCTCGATGATGCGGCGCATGTGCCACGGGCCGGGCGTGCAGGTGGTGGCGCTGGTGCCGGCCGCCGGGCCGGTGCCGCCGCCCAGCATGGTCGTGACGCCGGAGTACAGCGCGTCCTCGACCTGCTGCGGGCAGATCAGGTGGATGTGACTGTCGATGCCGCCGGCGGTGACGATCTTGTTCTCGCCGGCGATCACCTCGGTGCCCGGCCCGATGATGATGTCGATCTTGCCCTGGATGTCCGGATTGCCGGCCTTGCCGATCGCCGCGATGCGACCGTCCTTGATGCCGATGTCGGCCTTGACGATGCCGGCATGGTCGAGGATCACGGCGTTGGTGATCACGGTGTCGACGGCGCCCTGGCTGCGCGCGAGCTGGCTCTGGCCCATGCCGTCGCGGATCACCTTGCCGCCGCCGAACTTGACCTCCTCGCCGTAATGCGCGTGGTCGCGCTCGACCTCGATGATCAGGTCGGTGTCGGCGAGCCGGATGCGGTCGCCGACCGTCGGGCCGAACATCGCGGCATAGGCGCCGCGCTCGATGCGGAACGACATCTAGAGCTTCCCCGCGATGCGGCCTTGGAATCCGTAGACGCGGCGCTTGCCGCCGTAGGGCACCAGCGAGACCTGCCGGGTCTGGCCGGGCTCGAAGCGCACCGCGGTACCGGCCGGGATGTCGAGCCGCATGCCGCGCGCCTTGTCGCGTTCGAAGCGCAGCGCCTGGTTGGTCTCGAAGAAGTGATAGTGCGAGCCGACCTGGATCGGCCGGTCGCCGGTATTGGCGACCTCGATGGCGACGCTCGTGGCGCCCTCGTTGAGCGCGATCTCGCCGGGCTTGATGAACAACTCGCCGGGAATCATGCGGGCCTCTAGCGGATCGGCTGGTGGACGGTGACCAGCTTGGTGCCGTCCGGGAAGGTCGCCTCGACCTGGATCTCGTGGACCATCTCGGGGATGCCGGTCATGACCTGGTCGGCGCGCAGCACGGTGGCGCCGTCGCGCATCAGCTCGGCGACCGAGCGGCCGTCGCGCGCGCCCTCGAGCACGAAGTCGGTGATCAGCGCGACTGCCTCGGGGTGGTTCAGCTTGACGCCGCGCTCGAGCCGGCGGCGCGCGACCATGGCGGCGGTCGCGATCATGAGCTTGTCCTTTTCGCGCGGCGTCAGTTTCACGATCGTGGCCCCCCTCGCCTCGGCCTTCCCCCGGCGCCAAGGTTCCCGCAACGGCTGCCTGGCTACACGTGCCAGAGCCGCGGCAGGACCGGCGGCAATCCCGCAGCGCGCGCGCGCAGCTCTTGCCAGACTGTAGCATAGGCGCGGCGCATCGCCAGGACGTCCCGGCCGATCCAGCGCGCGACCAGCACCGAGCCGATGGCGGTCGCGCCGGCCTGGCCGTCCGGGCACGCGTGGGCGGCCTGCAAGTCGCGTACCGGCTCGACCAGCGCGGGCGCGTCGGCGCCGGCATAGACCAGGGTCGCGAGCGCGCGTGCGCCGCCCAGCCCGGCGGGATGGTCGAGCCGCGCGAGGCCGCCGCGCGGATCGAACGCGTCGGCCCACACCAGCCGGCCGTCGCGCCGTACCTCGACGGCGTCGCGCACCGAACCCGACGTCATCGTCTCGCCGCGCGCCAGCCGGCCGAACACCAGGATCTCGCCGGCCATCGCGCGCGCGTCGCCGGCGAGATCGATGCGGCAGCTGCGATCGAGCCGCGCGCCGTCGAACAGGATGGTCTCCAGCGGCAGGTACTCGAGCCAGCCGCCCGCGCCGGCCGTCAGCGCGATCTCGATCACGACCGGTGGGCCGAGCGAGCGATAGATCTTCTCGGCCGCCTGCGGCGCGATGCGCGCGCGCGCACCGTCCCCGACCGCGGCGGCGATCTCGAGGCGGTCGCCGCCGACCAGCCCGCCCGACGTGGTGACGAGCGCCGCGCACGGCACGTCGCCGGGCGCCGACAACGGAAACAGCGCGCGCAGCGGATCGTGCTGATAGAGATGCTTGAGGCGGGTGACGCCGTCGCGCAGCGCGAAACCGACCTCCAGCCGGCCGTGCGTGACGACGCGTGCGGGCGCGGCGCCGCTTCCCCCTCCCCCCTTGAGGGGGAGGGTCGGGGAGGGAGGTGATGCGTCGTCGATCAGCACATCACGCATCCAGCACACGGCGCCCGGCCATGATCAGTCTCCGTCCTCGATCAGGCCATCGAGACGCAACCGCGTGATCCAGCCGATCTCGCGGAACGCTTCGGCGAGCTCGGCGTCGCGCGCGCCGGCGAGCCGGCGCTCGAACGCCGCCATGATGCCGGCCTTGGTCAGGCGGCGCACCGCGACGATGAAGGGAAAGCCGAATTTCTCCCGGTAGGCGCGGTTGCGCGCGCGGAACCATTCCGCCTCGTCGGGGCTGAGCCGCGTCAATCCCGCCGACAGCTGCTCGTCGCGTGAGGCCGGGGTGAGGTCGCGCACCACGTCGGCGCGGCTGCCGAGCTCGGGATGGCGGTCGAGGAAGTCGACGCGCTGGGCTTCCGGGGCGCGCGCGACGGCCGCCATCATGGCGTCGTGCAGCGCCGCGCGGCTGGCGAACGGCCGCGCCTCATAGGCGGCATCGGCGACCCAGGGCGCGTGCTCGAACACCGCGCCCAGCACGGTCACGAACGCGGCGCGGTCGGTGCGATTCAGCTCGGCTAGGCGCATCGGGGCAATCCTGGCATAAATCCCGCGGATTGCGAGGGGCAGGCCATGGCGCGGAACGCGGCGCGCGCCGCCGACGGCATCGATGAAGCGCGGTTGTGGCAGCGCCTGATGGCGATGGCGCGGTTCGGCGCGCGCGCCGACGGCGGCGTCGACCGCCAGGCGCTCTCCGCCGAGGACGTCGCGGCGCGCCGCCAGCTGATCGCGTGGGCCGAGGCGCGTGGCTTCGCCTGCGCGGTCGATCCGATCGGCAACCTGTTCGTGCGCCGCGCCGGCCGCGAGCCGGACCTGGCGCCGGTGCTGACCGGCTCGCATCTCGACAGCCAGCCGACCGGCGGCAAGTTCGACGGCGTCTACGGCGTGCTCGCCGGCTTCGAGGTGCTGGAGGCGCTCGAGGATCTCGGCCTGTCGACGCGCCGGTCCGTCGAGGCGGTGGCCTGGACCAACGAGGAGGGCTCGCGCTTCCAGCCCGGCGCGATGGGCTCGGCGGCGTTCGCCGGCCGCATGGATCTCGCGGCGCTGCGCGCGGGCGCCGATCGCGCCGGCGTGCGGCTCGGCGACGCGCTCGACGCCACCCTGGCGGCGACGCCGACCGCGGCGCGCCGCGCGCTCGGCTTTCCGGTCGCCGCCTACGTCGAGAACCACATCGAGCAGGGCCCGCTGCTCGAGGCGGACGGCAAGGTGATCGGCGCGGTCACGGGCATCCAGGGGTCGCGCTGGTTCGCGGTCGAGGTGACCGGCGAGGCGGCGCACGCCGGCACCACGCCGCTCAAGATCCGCAAGGACGCGCTCAAGGCCGCGACCGCGATGGTAAGTGCGCTCGAGAGCTTGATGGCCGACCCGAGCGACGTCGTGCGCTTCACCGTCGGCCGCTTCGAGGTCGCGCCCAACTCGCCCAACACGGTGCCGGATCGCGTCTTCTTCACCATCGATTTCCGCCATCCCGATGCGGCGGTGCTGCAGCGGCTGGGCGACCAGGTCGAGGTGACCTGCCGGGCGGCCGCGCGCGGCTGCGCGGTGCGCGTGACCCAAACCTTCGATGCGCCGCCGGTCGACTTCGCGCCCGCGATCGTCGGCCTGGTGAGCGCGGCGGCGGCGCGCCTCGGCCTGCCGCATCGCGACATCTTCTCGGGCGCGTTCCATGACGCCAAGTTCCTCGCCGAGGTCGCGCCGACCGGCATGCTGTTCGTGCCGTGCGCGCGCGGCATCAGCCACAATCCGGCGGAGAGCGCCACGGCATCCGATCTCGCGGCCGGCGCGCGCGTGCTCGCCGAGGTGGTCGCGGAGCTCGCCGCGCAATGACCGACCGCGCCCCGCTCGCCGCGTGGCTGACCGCGTGCCTCGGCGACCTGATCGCGCTGCCGAGTCCGGTCCCGCCTGGCGACACGACCCGGATCTGCGCCTACGCCGCCGAGCGCCTCGCGCGCGCGGGCTACCGCACCGAGACCGCGCGTCGCGCGCCCGGCGTCGACAACGTGGTGGCGTCGCTCGGCCAGGGCGCGCCGTACCTGGTGTTCAACGCCCATGTCGACACGGTGGGCGTCGGCGAGCGCGCGCTGTGGCGCACCGATCCGTTCCAGGCGACCGTGCGCGACGGCCTGGTGATCGGCCTCGGCGCCGGCAACTGCAAGGGCAGCATGGCGGCGCAGCTGTGGCTCGCCGAGGAGATCGCGCGCGCGGGCGGGCCGCGGCGCGGCACCGTCAGCTTCACGTTCGTCGGCGACGAGGAGACTCTCGGGCCCGACGGCATGGCGTTCCTGCGCGAGAGCGGCCGCGTCAGGCCCGACATGCTGGTGCTCGGCGCCCAGACCGAGAACCAGCTGATCACCGCCGAGCGCGGCGTGCTGTGGGTGGCCATCGAGACGCGCGGCCGTGCCGCCCATGCGGGTGCGCCCGAGCAGGGCGACAACGCGATCCTCCGCATGCTGCGCGTGCTGGCGCATCTCGAGCGCGCACTGGCGCCGCGCTTGGCGACGCGCCGCGACGGCGCGATGGCCTCGACGATCAACCTCGGCATGATCCGCGGCGGCCACAACACCAACGTGGTGCCGAGCGCGTGCCGCGCCGAGATCGACCGGCGCCTGCTGCCGGGCGAGACCGTCGATGCCGCGTTCGACGAGATCGCGGCGTTGGTCGCCGCCGTCGGCGAGCCCGCCGACCGCATCGCGATCGAGCGCTTGCGCGGCACCAACGGCTTCCGCGCGCCGGCCGACGGTGCGCTCGTGCAGGCGTTCAGCGCCGCGATTGCCGCGGAGATCGGCGCGCCGGCGCGCTTCCTCAACGCGACGGGGGTCAGCGACGGCCGCTACTTCGCCGACGACGGCATCGAGATCGTGAATTTCGGACCGGGCGCGGGCGCGCAAGGCCACGCCGCCAACGAGTCGGTGCCGATCGACCAGATCGTGCAGGCCGCGCTGATCCAGCGCGACCTGGTCGCGCGCTTGCTCGGCCTCGGCGCCGACGGCGCCTGAGCAGGGAGAGGACCATGACGTTCGCTGGCATCAGCTATCTCGCGGTGATCGTCGCCGCGGCCGCCGCCTTCGTGTTCGGCGCGGTGTGGTACGGCAGCTTGGGCAAGCGCTGGGCGGCGGCCTGCGGCCGGCCCGGCGACGCGTCGCGTACGCCGCCGATCGGACCGCTGGTCACGACCTTCGTCGGGCAGCTCGTGATGGCCTGGGTGCTGGCCGGGTTGATCGGGCACTTCGGATCGGCGGCGGTGACGGTGCGCGACGGCGTGATCTCGGGCGTGTTCTGCTGGCTCGGCTTCGTGGCCACGACCCTGGCGGCCAACTACGCGTTCCAGGGACGGCCGTTCGCCCTCACCCTGATCGACGGCGGCCACTGGCTGGGCGTGCTGGCGATCGAAGGCGCCGTGATCGGCGCCATCGGCGTCTGAGCCCATGCGCCGCGCCGCCGCGCTCGCCGTCGCCCTGATCGCGCTCGGCGCGGCGCCGGCGCGCGCAGCGGGCGCGGCGCGCCTGCCCGACCTCGCGGTGCCGATCCACTACGACCTGACCATCACGCCCGATCTCGCGGCCGAGACGTTCCGCGGCACGGTCGCGATCGACGTCGATGTCAGGACGGCGACCGACCGGCTGGTGCTGAACGCGCACGATCTCGCGATCGAGCGGGCGGAGCTGGTCGACGAGCCGGACGCCCAGCGGGACGCGCCGCCGCGCGCGATGGTCGACGCCGAGGCGCAGACCGTGACGCTGGCGTTCGCGCGGCCGCTCGCGGTCGGCCGCCATCGCGTGGCGATCGCGTATGACGGCACGATCCAGCACGACCGTCCCTACGGGCTGTTCACGATGGGCTACGACACGGCGCAGGGCAAACGCCGGATGCTGGCCACCCAGTTCGAGCCGGCCGACGCGCGCCGCCTGCTGCCGTGCTGGGACGAGCCTGCCTTCAAGGCGAGCTTCACGGTGACGGCGGTCGTGCCGGCGGCGTTCACCGTCGTCTCGAACATGCCGGCGGCGCGCAGCGAGGATCTCGGGACGACCAAGCGCGTGACGTTCGCCGAGACGCCGAAGATGTCGAGCTACCTGCTGGCGCTGGCGGCGGGCGACCTCGAGACCATCACGACCGACGTCGACGGCGTGCGCGTCGGCGTCGTGATGACCGCGGGCAATGCCGAGAAGGGCCGCTTCGCGCTCGCTGCCGCGGCCGAGCTGCTGCGCTACTACAACGACTATTTCGGGCTGGCCTATCCGCTGCCCAAGCTCGACCTGATCGCGCTGCCGGGCGCCGGCGGCTTCGGCGCCATGGAGAACTGGGGTGCGATCACGTTCTTCGAGCGGCTGCTGCTGTTCGACCCGAGCATCGCTTCGGACGCGCACCGGCAGGAGATCTATGCCGTCATCGCGCACGAGATGGCGCATCAATGGTTCGGCGATCTCGTCACCATGGGGTGGTGGGACGAGCTGTGGCTCAACGAGGGCTTCGCCTCGTGGATGCAGAACCGCGCCGCCGATCGCGCGCATCCGGAATGGCAAATCTGGCTCGGGGCCCAGCTCGCGCGCGATTTCGCGATGCGGCGCGACGCGCGCGGCACGACCCATCCGATCGTGCAGCCGGTCGCGACCGTCAACCAGGCGGCGCAGGCGTTCGACTCGATCACCTACAGCAAGGGCCAGGCGGTGATCCGCATGATCGAGGCCTATCTCGGCGAGACGGCGTTTCGCGCCGGGCTGCGGCGCTATGTGCGCGAGCATGCCTACGGTACCGCCACGACCGACGAGCTGTGGGCCGCGCTGGAGGCCGAGACCGGCACCCCGATCGCGCGCATCGCGCACAGCTTCACCGAGCAGCCCGGCGTGCCGCGCGTGGACGTCGAGACGCGCTGCCGCGCCGGCGTCCTGCGCATCGACCTCCGGCAGGCGCGCTTCGCGGTCCACGATCCGGCCGCCGCGCCGCTCGCCTGGGCGATCCCGGTCGCGCTCGCGGTGCCGGACCGGCGCGACCCGGTCGCCCTGCAGCTCGACGGCGCCGCGCGCGTCGTGGCGGGCGCGTGCGGCCCGGCCGTCGTCAACGCCGGCGCCGCCGGCTACTACCGAACCGCCTACGCGCCGGCGCCGGCGACCGCGCTGGCGCGCAACGTCGCGGCGCTGGCGCCGGCCGATCGCCTGACCCTGTTGGCCGACCGCTGGGCCCTGGTGCAGGCGCGCCAGGCGCCGGTCGACGGACTGCTCGACATGATCGATCGGCTCGGCGACGCACCCGATCGCGCGGTGTGGCAGAACGTCCTCGGCACGCTCGGCGCGATCGACCAGCTCGAGCAGGGCTTGTCCGGGCGCGCCGCGTTCCGCCGCGCCGCGCGCGCCATGCTCGCGCCGCTGGCGGCCCGCCTCGGCTGGGAGGCGGTTCCCGGCGAGCCGACCAACACGGGCGCTTTGCGCGAGGCGATGCTGCAGGCGCTCGGCGATCTCGGCGACGCCGGCGTGATCGACGCGGCGCGTCGCCGTTTCGGCGCCGCGCAGGCCGGTGGCGCGCCGCTGCCGGCTGCGCTCCGGGAGCCGGTGCTGCACATCGTCGGCCACTACGCCGATGCCGACACCTTCGAGCAGCTGCATCGTCTGGCCCGTGAAACGACCGATCAGTCCGAGAAGCAGCAATACTACCGGGCGCTCGGCGGCGTGCTCGACCCGACCTTGGCGGCGCGGGCGCTGGCGCTCAGCCTGACCGACGAGCTGCCCGGCGCGCTCGCCAGTTTCCAGGTCGTGCGCGTGGCGTGGGCCGGCGACCACGCGCAACAGGCCTGGGACTTCGCGCGCGCCCACCTCGACGCGCTGGCCGCCGGGCTCGATCCGCTGCGTCGCTACCGGTTCGTGCCCGAGCTGATGGGCGCGTTTGCCGACGCGGCGCACGCGGCCGAGCTGCGCCGGTTCGCCGCCGCCCGCATGCCGGCCGACGCGCGCAGCGAGGCCGAGCGGGTCGCCGAGGACATCGCGTTCAAGGCCGAGCAGCGCGGCTGGCTGATCGCCGAGGTCGATCGCTGGGTGGCGGCGCGCCCATCGCGGCCGTAACCCCGGCGCCGTCCGGGCCGAACTGGACAAGGCCAGACGCCAACGGCATCTTGGGTGCGCAATCATGGACGCCGAGATCGCCTTTCGCCCGCTCGATCCCGCGAAATTCCGCGATCCCGTCGTCACGGCGCAGGGCGAGCGGCGCGCCTCGGTGGCGCTCAAGACACTGTCCACCCTGTGGTTCAACACCGGCACCCTGTGCAACATCACGTGCCAGAGCTGCTACATCGAATCGAGCCCGCGCAACGACCGGCTCGCCTACCTGACGGCCACCGAGGTCGCCGGCTTCCTCGACGAGATCGCGGCGCTCAGGCTCGGCACCGCGGAGATCGGCTTCACGGGCGGCGAGCCGTTCATGAATCCCGAGATCATCGCCATGATCGAGGACGCGCTCGGGCGCGGTTTCCGCGTCCTCGTGCTGACCAACGCGATGAAGCCGATGATGCGCCGGCGCCAGGCGCTGCTCGACCTGCGCGCGCGTTTCGGCGATCGGCTGACCCTGCGCGTGTCGATCGATCACTACACCCAGGCGCTGCACGAGACCGAGCGCGGCCCGCGCAGTTGGGCGCCCATGCTGGCCGGCTTCAAGTTTCTGATCGACAACGGCTTCGCGGTCCACGTCGCGGGCCGCCTGTGCTGGGGCGAGCCGGAGCAGGTGGCGCGCGGCGGCTACGCCACGCTCTTCGGTGCGCTCGGCGCGTCGATCGACGCCGCCGACCCGCGCGCGCTCGTGCTGTTCCCCGAGATGGACGCGCGCGTCGACGTGCCGGAGATCACCACCGCGTGCTGGGGCATCCTGAAGAAGTCGCCCGACTCGGTGATGTGCGCGAGCTCGCGCATGGTGGTGAAGCGCCGCGGCGCGCCGCGCCCGGCCGTGCTGTCCTGCACGCTGCTGCCCTACGACGACGCCTTCGAGATGGGCGACACGCTCGCCGAGGCGGCCGGCGCGGTGCCGCTCAACCATCCGCACTGCGCCAAGTTCTGCGTGCTCGGCGGCGCCTCCTGCAGCGCGTGAGCTGAACGAGCCGTGCTTCGGGTCTGGATTGCTTCGTCGCTACGCTCCTCGCAATGACGACGAGGAGGGCGCTTCCAGCTCACCGGTCGCCGTTGCCATCGCGGCGGCGCGCGCTTCTTCCTGCTCGCGCAGGCGAAAACGCTGCAGCTTGCCGGTCTCGGTGCGCGGCAGCGTGTCGATGAACTCGATCGCGCGCGGATACTTGTAGGGCGCGATCTCGGCTTTCACGAAATCCTGCAGCGCGCGGACCGTGTCGGGGTTGGCGTCGCTCGCCTCGCGCAGCACGACGAAGGCCTTGGCGATGTGGCCGCGCTGCGCGTCGGGCGCCGCCACGACCGCGCACTCCTTCACCTTGGGATGCTCGAGCAGCACGCTCTCGATCTCCGGCCCGGCGATGTTGTAGCCGGCCGTGATGATCATGTCGTCGGCGCGCGCCTGATACCAGTAGTAGCCGTCCGCGTCGCGTCGATAGACGTCGCCGGTCAGGTTCCAGCCGTTCTGGACGTAGGCCTTCTGGCGCTCGGGATCGGCGAGATAACGGCAGCCGGTTGGGCCGCGCACGGCGAGCCGTCCGACCTCGCCGTCGCGCACCGGGCGCCCCTCGGGGTCGACGATCGTCGCCTGGTAGCCCGGGATGGCGCGGCCGGTCGCGCCGAAGCGCACGTCGTCGCCTGCCGCCGCGATGAACATGTGCAGCATCTCGGTCGCGCCGATGCCGTCGATGATCTTGATTCCGGTCGCCTGGTGCCATCGCTCGGCGGTCGGCTTGGGCAGATGCTCGCCGGCCGACACGCACGTCCGGAGGCTCGCGATATCGTACCGGCCGACCAGGTCGGTCATCGCGCGGTAGCCGGTCGGCGCGGTGTAGCAGGCGGTCGCGCGATAATCGCGGATGGCCTCGAGCAGGATCTCGGGGCTGATCTGCTCGAGCAGCACGGCGGCGGCGCCGAAACGCATCGGGAAGAGGGTGAGGGCGCCCAGGCCGAACGTGAAGGCGAGCGGCGGCGAGCCGCACACGACGTCGTCCGCCCGCGCGCCCAAGATCGAGCGCGGGAAGCAGTCGCACACCGCCAGCACGTCGCGATGGAAATGCATCGTGCCCTTGGGCGCACCGGTGGTGCCGGACGTGAAGGCGATCAGCGCGACATCGTCGGCGGCGGTCGCGACGTTGGCGAAGCCCGCCGGCTTCTTGGCCATGCGGTGGTCGAGATCGGCGTCGGGGTCGCCCGCCTCGCCGGTCGCCGTGAAATAGCCGATGCGCGCAAGCCGGGGCGCGCGGGCGCGCGCGGTCTCGAGCTCCTGGGCCAGCCGCACGTCGCACAGCGCGAGCGCGATCTCGGCCTTGTCGATCAAGGTGGTCAGCTCGCGCGCGCGCAGCAGCGGCATGGTGGTGACGCAGATGCCGCCGGCCTTCAGCACGGCGAACCAGCACGCCACCAGCATGGCGTTGTTGGGCGCGCGCAGCAGCACGCGGTTGCCGGGCTGGAGGCCGTAGTCCTCGACCAGCACGCGCGCGACGCGATCGGCGACGTCCTTGAGCGCCGCGTAGGTCAGCGTGCGGCGGTTGAAATGGATGCACGGCCGTGCGCCG
>DATJNS010000452.1:0-8985 GCA_035507915.1 Candidatus Sulfotelmatobacter sp. | reverse complement strand
TATGGTTCGGACTGATGAGACGCTTGCGGAAATTCATACGATCCCGACGGTTAAGCGTCCTGATCGCGATTTGCGTCGCATATTCGCTCGCCATCCAGGCTTTCATCGCCAGCGTCGGGCTGGGCATGTCCGCTCTTGCGGGGTCCGGGTCAGATGGCTCTGCCATCTGCAGTATTGCGTCACGACACACGCCGACGCCGACCGACAACCGGCAAAAGCCCCATCCCGCGCCGCAGTGTCCGTTTTGCTTCGTCGCCGGACAAAGTGCCGGTCACATCGCGTTCTTGGGCCCGGCCCAGGCGCCGCCGGCCTATGCCGCTTTGCTCGTCGGAGCGGTGTCAGACCCTATCGACGAGACCTTCGTCCCTCAGCTCCATCGTACGGCCGGCAATCCACGCGCTCCCCCGGTTTTCCTCGCCTGACGCTCGAGCTCGCTCCGCCGTTGCGGAGAAGATTCACTCATGCGCGGAGAACACCATGCGTGCCTTGTTCAAATTCGCCTCGATCTTCCAACTCGTCCTGATTGTTATACCGTTTGCATTCGCTCCTGCCGCGTTCGCTCAAGGAAGCGGCGCTTCCCCGATTGCCGTCGAAGGACCTTGGGCCCGGGCGACACCCGCGGGCGCTCGGACTGGCGCAGTCTATATGACGCTCGCCAACAAGGCCAACGCGTCGGACCGCCTCACGGCGGCGGCATCGGATGTTGCCGCAGAGGTCCAAATTCACGAGATGTCCGTCGTCAACGGCATAATGAAAATGCGTCAGCTCACCGATGGCCTCGCCATCCCGGCCGGGGGATCGGTGACGCTCAAGCCCGGCAGCTATCACGTCATGTTGATCGGGTTGAAAAAGCCGCTGACCGTGGGCGAAACCTTCCCGCTCACGCTGACCTTCCAAAGAGCCGGGAATATTTCCGTGACGGTTCAGGTCAAAGCCATGGGCGCTATGGAGGACAACAAGTCCGGCGGCATGGGTAAGATGGAGATGAAATGATGCGCGCGCGTCGCGGCGTTCTGACGGCGTTGGCCGGCGTTGCCGGGTTCGCCGCGCTCGGGCTCTATTTCGCTTTCATGGTCTCCGCGCACCAGACGGAACAGGCCTCCAGCACTGGCCACTTCGGCGGTCCATTCACGCTCGTCGACGATTCCGGCGCGCAGGTCACCGAACGGACGCTCGCCGGCAAGCCCTACGCGATTTATTTCGGATACACCTTTTGCCCGGATGTCTGTCCGACCACCCTCTTGGATCTGTCGCGCTGGATCAAAAAACTCGGGCCGGACGCCGACAAGCTCAACTACGTCTTCGTGACCGTCGATCCGGAACGGGACACGGCGGCGTCGATGCACACTTACCTGTCATCCTTCGATAAGCACATTCGCGGCTTCACCGGCACGCCGGAAGAGATTGCCAAGATCGCCAAGGAGTACGGCGTCTACTACAAGAAAATCCCGACCGATGATGGCGGCTATGTGATGGACCATTCGGCCATCATCTATCTCATGGGGGCGGACGGGAAATTCGTCACGTTCATACACTACCAGGAAGACGATGCCTCGGCGGTTGCCAAGCTCAGAAGCCTCGCGGAGGCCGTGCCGTCGTCATGACTGTGGTCCGCAATGAGGTCCCTAGCTCCTCAGGGAAAGAAAGCAGAAGCCCCGCGGTAGTGACAAGGCAGAGCGCTGCCGGCGGGGCTTCAGCAACTAGCCTCGGGCACCCGCGAGGGGCACACGACCACCGACACCGTTCTAAATCATGAGAGCGCAAATCCGGTTGCGACGGAGGTCACCGCGAAATAACCGGGATTGGGATGCGCGTTGATGATGGCGAGGCCGTTGATAGTAAAGCCCGCCGCTATTGCCTCGTTGCGTGCGTCGAGAATGGGGCGGCCGGCACTGTTGTCGCCATCGCCGGAAACATCGATGACGTGCCGCACCGCTGCTGCTTGCAATTTGCTGAAATAAGCGCGGCTAAAATCGAGCGCCGCGCTGATTGAGGTGCGACCGGCGAAGGAGCGTGGCGCGTTGAGCAGTGTCCCGGCGAAGCCTGCGGCACTCTCGCCGTCTCGCACGATCGTCCAATCCGCCACCACCTGCTGCTCCTCCTCCCCGGACCACTCGATGAACGAGATAGCGATTGCACCATGAAGGCCGGCGGCGATCGCCTTCAGAACGGCCGGATCGGTAACCGCCGCGGCATAGCCCTGCCGCTGTAACTTGAACTCATCGTTATCGACGCTGCGCGAAACGTCAGCCGCAAATACGACAGCCAAGTCCACCGTTTCGGCGCTGGCTTTCGCCGCACCCAGGCAGAACAGAATTGCGAGCAGGGCGTATGACCGCATTGGCGCCTCCCTCGTCGGGTCGGGTGTCAGGATAAAGGTGATGTAATTGTCGAGAGAAGTCAGCAGGGATGACAAGGCCGCGGGCTCGCGTCGGCATTGCGAGATGAAGACGTCGGTAATGACGCGAGGGGGCTTGGCTCAGGCGGTGCCGAGAGCGCGCCGCCTTTTCACGGCGCACACCCCAAGCGGACATAGGGCCGTTCTGCGCTTATTCGGAGATGTGCCTAACCTTCTGCGAAGAGCGTACCGTCGACAGGTCTGGCGCCCCGCACGACTACCGAAGCGGCTGGAGCATGATTTCGAGTGAAGGACACTCTGGGAAAAAAGCTAAGTTAACTCGGGAGAAATTCCTGGACAAAACGGGAGGCCTTGCCATTTGCGCGTGCTATGGGGCCTAAATGAGGAAAAAGTCCCTGAGAAAACGGGAACGAATCCCGTGTTCGTGCGCTGCGGGATCGTGCAGGATGGCGCGTCTTTTCAGCGTTTGCATCCCCTCTATTCCCTGAGCCCCGCCCGCACCGACGGGGATCTCTTTCGGCTCCGAGCTTGTCTTGCTGACGATGCTGATGAAACCCGCCGATCGCATCCGGGCCGTAGAAGCCGCTTTGCGGTATGCGCCGCACCTCGACGCGATCGATGTCCGCCGCCCGCGCTGCCGATCGGCTAGAACGTGATGCGCACCCCGCCGAACACCGCGATCGGCGCTGCCGGGCTCACGAACCGGTTGTCGACGCCGATTCCGTTGGTGGGGACCCCGGGCGCGCCGACACCGGTCGGATCACCGAACTCGCCGAAGGTGGCATAGCGCGTGTCGAACAGGTTGGAGATGTCGGCAAACAGCTCGAAGTTCTTGGTGACCTCATAGGAGCTGTGCAGATTGACTACCTCATATCCCGGCAACGGTTTGTTCTGGTTCGATTCATCGCCGCGGAAAAACTGGTCGCTGTTGAAGATGAAAGTGCCGCCCACCGTCCAGTGCGGCGTCACGTGATAATCCGCGCCGAGCTTGAGCTGGTGCTCGGGAATGCCGGGCAGGCGGTCGCCAGGCGACACCTGGATGTTGCCGGCGGCATCGGCGAAGGGATTGCTGGGCGACGGCAGCGTGAGCGGCGACTGGAACGTGGCGTCGACGAGGCTGTAATTGCCGTAAACCGACCACTTCTCATCATTGTAAGCAATGCCGGTCTCGATCCCTTGGCGCCGCGTCGAGCCGATATTCTCGAAGAAGGTGGTGCTGATCGAGGTGGCGACACCGTAGATGTCGTTATCGAGATCGGTGCGGAACAGCCCGAAATTCCAACCGAACCGGCCGGGGACGAGATCGGGCAGGGTGAATTTGCCACGCAGCCCGGCTTCGTAGGTGTGCGACACCACTTGCTTCAGCGACGGGTCGGACGAGAGTGAGGAGGGGAGGACGCAGGGCAGCGCAGGGTTGGCGCATTCGAGCTCGCTCGGCGACGGCGTCCGATTGCCCTCGGAATAGCCGGCATAGGCGGTGAGGCCCGGAAGGATCTTGTAGGTCGCGCCAATCGCCGGATTGAATCGGGCGTAAGTGTTATACCCGGTGAGATTCGAGCCTTCGTAATCATTGAGATCAAGCGTCGCAAAGTTGTAGCGGCCACTGGCGGTGACCGCGAGCGCCGGCGTCACGTTGAAGGTGTCGCTGAAGAATGCGCCATAATAGGTGCTGATGGTGCGCAAACCCACCGGGGTCGGGCTGAAGCCGCTATCCTCTGGCGTGAAGACGAAGAAGTTGGAGGCTTCGACGGTAAGCGAAGGGTTGATCTGGCCGACTTCGGTCTCCGATTGGAAGTCGATCGTGGAATTGTCGATGCTGCCGCCGATGACGAAGTTGTTCTCATGGCCAAACAGCCCACCGGTATAGGTCGTCTGCGCCGAACCGCCATACGTGGTCGCATGGATGGTCTCGAAACCGTTCTCGCCGATCGGGACGGTGCCGCCATTCGATAGATCCGGGATCGTTCCGTTCGTCGTCGAGGTCAGGGGCGTCACCCCATCCGACTGGCAGAGCAGGCCGTTGCCGGTGGTGCAGGCGGTGAAGTTGGTGGTGTTGCCGTTGGATACCGTTTGATGAAACTCGCGGCGATAGACGTTGCCCTGGAACGACAGCGCGTCAGTGGCCTGGTATGAGGCGCTGAGCGTGACGAATTCGAGCTGGTTGGTGTTGCTTTGGGGGGTGGTGAAGACCAGCGAGCGGCCGGCGGCCAGCTCCTGTACGGGGGTCGCGCCCGCGCTTGCCAGAAAGTTGTTGGCGCCGGAGAAGCTGATGTCGACGGTGGCGCCGTGGCCGCGCGCGCCGACATCGCTATAGAGCTGCTGCACTCGATCCTGAGCGAACTGCCGCCAGCCTTCCTGCTGATAGTAGGTCCCACCGAGATAGGCGCCGATGCCGCCGACCTGCTTGCCGTACTGCAAGGAGTTGCTGAACTGGTCGAAGGAGCCACCGGCGAGCTCGTTCTCGAAACCCTGATAGGTGAAGCCGTTCTTCATGGTGACGAGGACGGAGCCGCCGAGCGCGTTCAGCCCATAGACCGGGTTGGCGCTGACGAGATCGACGCGATCGATGGCGATCGACGGAATGAGGTCCCAATTGACGACGTCGCCGAAGGCCTCGTTGACCCGAACCCCGTTCTGATAGACCGCCAGCCCTTGCGGCGTGCCCAGGACGGGGGAAGCCGCGAAGCCGCGATAAAAAATGTTCGGCTGGAAAGGATCGTTGGTCTCGCCACTGGTGCTCACGCTGCCGGCCCGGTTGTTGAGCGTGTTGATCAGACTGGGCGCGCCTTCGCGCGAGAGATCGGACGAGGTCAGCGTCTGAACATTTGCCGGCACTTTGTCGATGTCGATCCCGGTCCCCGGCAGCGGCGTCGTGCCGATCACGGTGACTTCGGGCAAATTGCCGGCCGCCGGCGCGCTCGGCGCCGGGGGTTCGGCCGGCTGCGATTGCGCCAGCGCCACCCATGGCACGAGACTGCCGGCCAGCGCCGCGAGCCCGATGCGCCTGAAGCTGGGCATCTCCTCCCACGCCGTTTTTCTTCGATCCCCCACCGCTCATTAGACGCCAGTTCGGGCGGGGTGACCATGGCAGGAGGTCCCGAATTTCCCGGGAATTTTTCCCATTCGGCAACCAGCCCGCGCCGTGGCATCCTGGTCCCCGGAAACGATAAGGGGAGGGGAGGAGCCTTGCGCGGCACCGGACGCAATGCCTGGGGAAGCGCGCTCTCGCTGCGCCTCCGGCTCATCGCCCTGGTGGCGCTGATCTTCGCCGTGAGCCTGGGGCTGGGCGGCACGGTGGCCTGTCTCAACGCGTCGCGCTCGATCGAGCGCGAGATGCAGGCGGCGCTCGCCGTGGCGCAGCAGACGATCGCCGCGGCGATTGCCGGCCTCGATCCCGACCAGCATCCCGAGCGCGAGCTGCAGCGCCTCGTCGCGTCGTTCCGCGGCAATCGCCATCTGCGCGTCTCGCTCGAGGGGAGGGGCAGCGAGGTGACGCTGCCGGCGCCGGACGCGGCGCCGCTCTCCGGCGTGCCGCCCTGGTTCGTCCGCCTGCTGGCGCCGCCGCCGAGCAGCGCGCGCGTGCCCCTGCTGATCGGCGGCCGCGACTTTGGCGCCATTAGGCTCGAGACGGTGCCCTACAACGAGGTCCTCGAGATCTGGAACGAGTTCGGCGACAGCCTGCTCGTCCTCGCCTTGTTCTCGCTGCCCACCGTGCTGCTGATCTATGTCTTCATCGGCCGCGCGCTGCGCCCGCTCGACCGCATGGCCGGCGGGCTGGCGCGCGTCGGTGGCGGCGATTACAGCGTCCGCCTCGAGGGGGCGCTGCCGCCGGAGCTGTCGCGGCTGCGCGACAGCTTCAACCGCATGGCCGCCCGGCTCGCCGAGATGGGCGCCGAGAACCGCCGGCTGACTCAGCAGCTGCTGGGCTTGCAGGAGCAGGAGCGGAGCGAGCTCGCCCGCGACCTCCACGACGAAGTCGGCCCGTTCCTTTTCGCCATCAATGTCGATGCCGCCAATATCCGGCGTCAGGCCGAAGCGGGTCGCTTCTCCCTGATCGCGGGGCATGTCGAAGCGATCGGCGAAGCGGTCGCCCATCTGCAGCGGCAGGTGAAGAGCATGCTCGGCCGGCTGCGCCCGATCGGCCTTGCCGAATTCGGGCTGATCGAAGCGATCACCCGTCTCGTCGATTTCTGGCAGCGGCGCCATCCGGACATCGCGTTCAGGCTGCAGATGGCGCCGGAAGCCGAGGGCGGCGGCGAGCTGATGGAGACGACGATCTATCGCATTGTACAGGAATGCCTCAGCAACGCGCTGCGCCATGGCCGACCCGGCACGGTCGAGATCGGTATTGCGCACGAGGCGGAAACGGGCGAAGCCGGCCAGCTGCGCGTCACGGTGAGCGATGATGGCGACGGCATGCCGAGCGGCGCCGGGCTCGGCTATGGCCTGCTCGGCATGGGCGAGCGAGTACGGGCGATGGGCGGCAGGCTCAGCGTCGCCAGCGGTCCCGGCGGCACCGGTCTCGTCGTGACGGCGGAACTGCCGCTGGCGCTGCAGGCGGCCGCATGAAGATCCTCATCGTCGATGATCATCCGATCGTGCGCGCGGGCCTCAGGCGGCTGCTCGCGGGCGAGCCCGGCATGGCGCTGCGCGAGGTGGCGAGCGGCAAGGAGGCGCTGGCGATTTGCCGCGACGAGCGGCCCGATCTGGTGATCCTCGACCTCAATTTGCCGGGACTCGGCGGGCTTGAGGTGATCAAGCGGCTGAAGCTTGAGGATCCCGGCCGACGCATCCTCGTCCTCAGCATGCATGACGACCCGCTTTATGCGATGCGGGCGCTGCAGGCGGGTGCCACCGGCTACGTTGCGAAGAATGCGGCGCCCGACGATATCCTCGACGCCATCCGCCGTGTCGGGGCGGGGCAACGCTATCTGGCGCCGTCTCTGGCGCAGGAACTCGCCTTCTTCGCTTTGGGCGCGCCCGCGCACCCCCTTGCCGAATTGTCGCGGCGCGAGCTCGAGATCCTGCGGCTGCTGGGCGAGGGGCGCAGCCTGCGCCAGATCGCCGAGACGGTCGGGCTCAGCTACAAGACCATCGCCAATACCTGCGGCGGAATGAAGACCAAGCTCGGCGTGCAACGGACCGCCGAACTGATCCGCATCTCGATCGAGAACGGCGTCGCGTCGGAGAGTTAGGGCCCGCAGTTGCTCAACCCCCTCCCCCCTTGTGGGGTCGGCGCGAAGCGCCGGGTGGGGGGTGCCGCGCCCCGGTCCACGCGGCAATTGCCGCGGCGCTCGGCAATGTCGATGACCATTTCTTTTTTTGCGCGCTGCGCGCGCGTACCCCCCTCCCAACCCTCCCCCTCAAGGGGGGAGGGGCGATATGTGATTGGCGCCCGATCGGACCGGCGCCGACGCCAAGCGAAAGCGCGTGCCGCACAGTGTTATCCGGTCCCCGTTCACGGCCACACCGCGGCGCTGGGCGGCGGCGAGGATAGGGGCGCGATTGGCAACGGCGATATCGAGGCCGCCGAGCCCTTCGGCGCGGCCGTCGCTCGCGGGGATGAAGCGCAGCCGGCCGAGATCGAGCGCGATCTCGGGAGCGCCGGCGGCGTCCTTGCCGAGCGGCCGTTCCAAAATGCCGCTCCAGCGCCGGGCGAGCGCCTCGGGGTCGGGGCTTTGCAGCTCGGCGGCCAGCAGCGCCGTGGTGACCCCGGTGCGGATGGCGCTTTGCCAGCGCGGGCCGGCGGGGGCGTAGGGACCGTCGAGGCTCTCGCCGCCGGCGGTGTGATTGAACTCCAGCATGGCGCCGCCGGTGTCGCGGGGATGGAGCTGCAGCCCGGTATAGGCGTCGTGGCGGATCGGATTGGCGATGCGCACGCCGATCTCGTCCATATGGCGGCGCCGGCGCTCGATATCGTCGCAATCGAGGATCACCATATAGCCGCCATCGCCGCCGCGCCGTTCGAGGTAGCGCCCGGCCGCGGTGCCGGGCCGGGTCGGCGCCACCACTTCAAGGAAGCACCGGTCGATCGGGAGGAGGCCGTTGACGAGGCCGTAGCGCGCGACATTGCCGTCGCGATAACAGAGCGCGAGGCCGAGGATCTCGGCAAGCTCGTCGAGCCTCGGCTCGAGCTGCGCCGCGACAAGGCAGATCTGGCGGAGCCGGAGATAGCCGGCCATGTCAGCGACCCTTGAAGACCGGCGCGCGCTTTTCGACGAAGGCGCTGGCGGCCTCGCGGTGATCCTCGGTCTCGGTGCAGCGCGTGTGGCGCAGCGCCTCCGCATCCATCAGCTCGGCGAGCCCCGCGTCCTCGGCAAGGTTCATGTTCTGCTTCATATAGCCGAGCGTCACGCGCGGTCCTTGTGCCAGGGACAGCGCCAGGCTCCGCGTCGCGCTGTCGAGCTCGCCATCGGCGACGACGCGGTTGACGAGGCCGAGCTCGTGGGCTTCGGCGGCGCCGAGCACCGGCGCGGTGAAATAGAGCTCGCGCGCCTTGGCCGGGCCGACGAGCCGGGTCAGGAACCAGCTGCCGCCGAAATCGCCGGACAGCGCCACCTTGGCGAAGGCGGTGGTCATGCGCAGCGTGTCGCTGGCGATGCGCAAATCGCAGGCCAGCGCCAATG